>CAYLZG010000013.1:0-22693 GCA_964387985.1 uncultured Anaerolineales bacterium
CGCCAGGGGAAGGTTGCGTTTCACATCTCCGGCATGGGACAAGAGGCGTGCCAGGTCGGTGCGGCGTTCGCCATGGAGCGCGGCAAGGACTGGCTGCATCCCTTCTACCGGGACATGGCGTTCGTCCTGGCACTCGGCATGACGCCGCGTCACCTCATGCTGGCGCTTTTCGGCAAGGCTGAGGATCCATCTTCGGGCGGCCGCCAGATGCCGTCGCACTTCGGCTACGCGCCCTCCCGGATTGTCTCCAGCTCCAGCCCGGTGGCGACGCAGATGCCCCAGGCCGCGGGCATCGCCCTGGCAGCAAAGCTCCGTGGGTTGGACGAGGTGGTTGTCGTCACTCTCGGCGAGGGTAGCACCAGCCAGGGCGACTTTCACGAGGCGCTCAATTGGGCAGGCATCCACTGCCTTCCGCTGATTACCCTCGTTCAAAACAACCAGTACGCCATCTCGGTGCCGGTGGAGCAGCAGATGCCGGTGACCAACGTGGCCGACCGGGGTGATGCATACGGAATGCCTGGCGTGATGTATGACGGCAACGAGATCTTCGAGAGCTATAACGTCGCGCGCGAGGCAGTCCTGCGCGCGCGACGCGGCGAAGGCGCTACACTGCTGGAGGCCAAGACCTACCGTCCCACGCCCCATTCCTCGGATGACGATGACCGTTCCTATCGCAGCCGCGACGAGGTCGAGATGTGGAAGAAGCGCGACCCACTCCTCCGCATGGAGCGGGTTCTGCGCAAAGAGGCCATCCTCGACGACGCGGAGGCCGAGCGCATCCTGCACCGGGTGGGTGTCAAGGTGGATGATGCGACCGATTACGCCCAGCGTGCTCCCTACCCGCGCGGCGAGGATGCGCTGCACCCTGTCTTCGGAGCGATGCCACATGCCGGTTAAGACCAACATCGAGGCGCTGCGCGAGACCCTGGCTGCGGAGATGCGCCGGGACCCCACGATTGTCATCACCGGCGAGGACGTCGGCCGGCGCGGCGGCGTGTTCAGAGCCACCGAAGGCCTGTACGCCGAATTTGGTCCCAGCCGGGTCATCGACAGCCCGCTCTCCGAGCTGTCCATCGTCGGTGTGGGCATCGGGCTGGCACTCAACGGCATCCGGCCCATCTGCGAAATCCAGTTTGCGGATTTCATCCACCCGGCCTTCAACCAGATCATCAACGAAGCAGCGAAGATGCGCTATCGCTCCAACGCGGCCTTCACCGTGCCGATGCTTATCCGCGCGCCTTACGGTGGCGGCATCAGCGGCGCGCTTTATCATTCGCAGTCGATCGAAGCCTTCTTCTGCCATGTGCCGGGCCTGCACGTCCTGGCGCCCAGCACGCCCTACGACACCGCCGGCCTCTTGCGGACCGCGCTGCGCAGCCCTGACCCGGTGCTCTTCCTCGAACACAAGAAGCTTTACCGCTCGATCAAGGGGGAGGTCCCCGAAGGCGACTTCTTCGTGCCGCTCGGCCAGGCCGATGTGAAGGCCGTAGGCGACGACTTGACGATCATCAGCTATGGCCTGATGATGCACGAGTCGCTTAAAGCTGCGCAGGCCTTGGCGCCGGAGGGCATCTCGGTCGAGGTGATCGACCTGCGTACGCTCTCGCCGCTGGACAAGGATACGATATTGACCTCGGTCAGAAAGACCGGCAAGGTCCTGATCGTTCATGAGGATAACCTCACCGGCGGCCTGGGCGGTGAGATCGCTGCAATCATCTCCGAGCAGGCCTTTGAGTACTTAGATGGACCGGTGACGCGTGTCGGGGGGCCGGATGTCCCGGCCATGCCCTTCAGCCACCCACTGCAGGACTTTTTTATGCCCAATGCTGACAAGATCGCCGCGGCCGCGCGCACGCTCGCCGCGTATTAGGAGCATGCCATGCCAATCCAGGTCATCATGCCGAAGCTCGGGGAATCGGTCGTCGAAGGAACGGTCGGCCGCTGGCTGATCGGGGAAGGCCAGCCTGTCAGGGAGTATGAGCCGCTGCTTGCAGTGACGACGGACAAGGTCGACACGGAAGTGCCCGCGCCCGCCACCGGCACCCTGCTCAAGATCTACGTGGCCGAAGGCCAGACGGTGGCCGCGGGTGCACTCCTGGCCGAGATCGGGGAGGCAGGCGAGCAGCCCACGGGTGGCGTGGATGCCGGCGGCGCCCAGGGTGGCGCTGCCCCTGCTGCCGCTGCCGCCGCGCAGGTTGGCAGGCCCAACGCAACCCCCCTGGCGCAGCGACTGGCTGCGGAATACGGGATTGACCTGGCCGACGTGCCCGCGGCGGCCCCGGGTGGGAAGGTCACCAGAGAGGATGTGGAGGCCTTTCTCGCGGCAACCGGCTCGACAGATGAGGATGCTCTGCGAGTGGGTGCTCCCCGGGAGGGCGCACCGCGCAGCCTCGGCTTCATTTCGCCCGCGGTCGGCCGCCTGGCCGCGGAGATGGGCGTTGACCTGGCACAGGTCGTCGGAACCGGCGCGGGCGGGCGGATAACGAAGAAGGATGTCCTGGCCTACGTAGCGGCCCCTGCGCCGCGCGGCGCAGAACCCCTGGACCGTCCTCCCGCGATCGACGAGCTTCCGCCCTGGGAGCGTCCCGGCTCCGGAGATCTCTTCAAGCCCACCGAGGAGATGGGACATGAAGAGCCAGCTCCTGTGCAGCGCACTCCCGGGGGACTGGTGCACCCGGCAGGCAAGGCGCTCGATTCTGAGCTGGCGCCCATGTCCACCGTTCGCCGCAGCATCGCCAGGCACATGGTGACCAGCAAGCGGACTTCGCCTCACGTGACCACGGTCATGGAGGCCGATCTGATGCGCGTGGTCCAGGCGCGCGAGCGTCTGAAAGGCGAGTACGAGCGCCAGGGCGTGCGACTCACCTTCACTCCCTTCTTCGTGCAGGCGGTCGTCGCCGGGCTTAAGGCCGTGCCCGAGGCCAACAGCAGCTTCACCGAGGAAGGGCTCCTGGTGCACCGCCGCATTCACGTGGGCATGGCGGTCGCCATTGCCGACGGGCTGATCGTGCCGGTGATCCGCGACGCAGATGAGCGCAGCCTGCTCGGCCTCGCGCGGGCAGTCAACGACTTGGCCGAGCGTGCCCGCGCGAAGCAGCTTGCACCCGACGAGGTGCAGGGCGGCACGTTTACCCTGACCAACCACGGCACGGCCGGCAGCCTCTTCGCAACGCCCATCATCAACCAACCGCAGGCGGGAATCCTCGGGGTAGGGGCGATCCAGAAGCGGGCAGTAGTGTTGTCAAAGGGGCATCCGCTTCTCCCGGACGCGGAGGACGTCATCGCGATTCGTCCGATGGCATATTTGAGCTTCACCTTCGATCACCGGATCCTGGATGGCCGCAGCGCCGACGCGTTCCTGGAAGCGGTCGTATCGTATCTGGAGGCTTAGCAGAATTCCGTAAACAGCCCTTCGTTGCACAAAAAGGGCGAGCCTGCTAAACTGCGGTCCTGTAATTGCGCTAGATTCCTCGCAAAAGGAGATTGATCGACGATGGCAGATGTTGCGTCATACGATGTCATAGTAATTGGCGGTGGGCCGGGCGGCTATGTCGCGGCGATCCGGGCGGCTCAGCTCGGCCAAACGGTGGCGTGCGTGGAGCGCGAGAACCTTGGCGGGATATGCCTCAACTGGGGCTGCATTCCCACCAAGGCGCTGCTGCGCAATGCCGAACTGGCCAGCATCCTGACGAATGAGAGCAAGGATTTCGGCTTCAGCTTCGACAATCTGAAGCTCGACTACGCCGCCGCACAAAAGCGGAGCCGGCAGGTCTCCGACCGTCTGGTCAAGGGCGTCGGCTTCCTCTTCCGCAAGAACAAGGTGACGCATGTGCAGGGCACGGCTAAGCTCACCGGCAAGAACCAGGTAACGGTCGAGCCGGGCGGCCAGGTGATCGAGGCCAAGTCGATCATCATAGCGACGGGTGCGCGGCCGCGCAACCTGCCGGGCATGACCATCGATGGGAAGAAGGTGATCACGTATCGCCAGGCGTTGGAACTCACGACCGTTCCCCAGCGGCTCGTGGTGGTTGGCGCGGGTGCGATCGGCATGGAATTCGCCTATGTCTTCCGCTCCTACGGCGCAGATGTGACCATCATCGAGATGCTGCCCCACATCCTTCCGCTCGAAGACGAAGAAACCGCCGCCGAGGCAGCCAAGCAATTCAAGCGTGCGGGCGTCAAGATGCTGGTCAACACGAAGACCGAGGGCATCGAGGCGACCGACGCGGGCGTCACCGTGCGCCTGACCGACCAGGCCACCGGCCAAAGCCAGACGCTCGAAGCGGATGTGGCGCTGGTTGCGATCGGCGTTCAGGCCAACACCGACGCGATTGGACTGGACGCGGCCGGCGTACAGACGGACAAACGTGGGTTCATCGTCGTAGATGAGACCATGCGGACCAACGTTGGGGGCATCTACGCGATCGGTGATGTCACCGGCAAGCTGATGCTGGCGCATGTCGCAAGCGCGCAGGGCATCATCGCGGCTGAGCATCTCGCGGGTCACGAGACCCGCCCACTGCGCGATGCCGACTATGCGTTCATGCCGCGCTGCACCTATTGCAAGCCCCAGGTGGCCTCGTTAGGCTACACGGAGGCCCAGGCGAAAGAGAAGGGCTACGAGATCAAGGTCGGCAAGTTCCCCTTCATCGCAAATGGCAAGGCGCTCGGATTGAACGAAAAGGAAGGCTTCGTCAAGATTATCGCGGACGCGAAGTATGGCGAGATCCTGGGCGCGCACTTGGTCGGCCCCGAGGTCACCGAGCTTCTGCCCGAGCTGGCCCTGGCGCGCACGTGGGAACTTACCACGGAGGAGATCGCCCGCACGGTCCACGCGCACCCGACCATCTCGGAGGCATTGATGGAAGCTGCGCACGCGGTGAGCGGTCAGGCCATTCATATCTAGCCCTTCGCGACGGCCTGTGCCTGCGATGGGATGCGTGCTATACTGCTGGGCAGGTGAATGAGTGAGTCATGCAAGGTAAGGTAACGTTCGATCCGATTCCCCCTGAGCTTCAAGAGACGCCGGATGCCGCCGGTGCAGGCGAGCCGCGCAACGCGCCGAAGCGTGCGCGGCTGCGCGAGCGGCCAGAAACGCCTGAGGCGACGGCTGGCCGGCGGCCCGACTGGCTTCGGGTCAAGCTCCACCAGGATGAAAGCTACTGGGAGATCAGGAAGCTGATGCGCGGGCAGACGCTCCACACGGTCTGTGAGGAGGCGTTTTGTCCGAACCTGGGGGAGTGCTGGAGTCGCGGCACCGCCACTTTCCTGCTCATGGGCGACATCTGCACCCGCAGTTGCAGGTTCTGCAATGTGAAGAGCGGCAAGCCGTTGCCTCTTGACGAGGATGAGCCGCGCCGCATCGCGGAGTCGGTCCATCGCATGGCGCTGCGGCACGTGGTGCTCACCAGCGTCGATCGCGATGATCAGCCCGATGGCGGCGCGCATATCTTTGCGAACACGATCCGGGAGATTCGCGGCCTGCTGCCCAACTGTACGATTGAAGTGCTGATCCCCGATTTCAAGGCCGACCCCGAGGCATTGCGCCTGGTCATGGATGCGCGTCCTGAGATCCTGAACCACAACACGGAAACGGTGCCGCGGCTGTCGCGCACCGTGCGCCCCCAAGCGCGACCCGAACGCAGCCTCGCGGTCCTGCGGATGGCCAAGGAAATGGATCCCGTCGTACTTACCAAGAGCGGCGTGATGGTGGGCCTGGGCGAGACATGGGATGAGCTCTTGGAGGTCATGGATTCGTTGCGATCGATCGATGTGGACATTCTGACGATCGGTCAGTATCTGCAACCAACCAGGGGCCACCTGCCCGTCGAGCGCTGGTACCATCCTGACGAGTTCGATCAATTGGCCGAGGAAGCCTACAGTCGTGGTTTCAAGTGGGTTGAATCTGCACCGCTTGTGCGCTCCTCATATCACGCGGACGGCCAGGCGCGCATTATTCCGCCGCGCAATCCGGCCCCGGCCTGACCGGTCCTGAGATTGGAAGCCCATGCAGATCCTCACCGTTGACGTCGGCACGGGCACCCAGGACATCCTGCTCTTCGACAGCGAGCGGGCGCCTGAGAATTGCCTCAAACTGGTTGCGCCATCGCCCACGCTCCGGCTGAGCCAGCAGGTGCGTGCGGCGACCGCAGCGCGTGTCCCTCTGCTGATCACCGGCATCTTGATGGGCGGGGGTCCTGTCTCATGGGCCGTCGAAGCGCATCATCGCGCGGGTCTGCCGATTCTCGCCACACCGGATGCCGCGCGGACCTTCAATGACGACCTTGACGCGGTCCGGGCCGATTTGGGCATCACGCTGATCGACGATGCCGAGGCAGCCCGCCTCCTGGCGGGAAACAGCCACGCGCACGTCGAATTCCGTGATTTCGACCACGCCTCGATCCACCGCGCGTTCGGCGCCTTTGGCTTGAACTTGCGGCCCGACGCGATCGCGCTGGCGGTGTTCGATCATGGCAACGCGCCTCCACACATGAGCGACCGCCAGTTTCGTATGGATTACCTGGCCGGCCGCCTTCGCAGCGATCGCCGTCTCAGCGCGCTGGCCTTTCGTGGCGATTCGGTTCCGCCTGACATGACTCGCTTGGCCGCATTGGCAGCGACTGCACAAGCTGACGCAGGTGTTCCGGTCGTGGTCATGGACACTGCACCTGCGGCGGTGCTGGGAGCGCTGGAGGATCACATCGTTGCCGCCCAGCCCGCGCCTATCGTCATCAACGTCGGCAACTTTCATACCCTCGCCTTCCAGTTCGCCAGGGGTGACTTCTTGCGCTTGTTCGAGCATCACACGGGCGAACTCACGCAGGATGAATTGGTGGCGTGGGTCCGAGCCCTGGCAGACGGTTCCATCCGCCACGAAGCGGTTTTCGCGAACAAGGGTCATGGAGCGCTCGTCCTGAACGACGAACCCCAGCCCCTGGAGCACATAGCGGTCGTTGGGCCGCGGCGCGGCCTGCTTAGGGCCGCAGGTCTGCCCGTCTATTTCGCGGTGCCGCATGGCGACCAGATGCTGGCCGGTTGCTTCGGCTTGCTACGCGCCTGTGCGGATGTCGAGCCAACCTGGCGCGATTCCATCGAGGCAGCCCTCGATGGAACGTCTGGCCAGAGCCTGTGGTGATTTTCCAGCGAGGAGGCATTGGTGGATTCCGATACCCTTAAGGCGATCCTGCGTTTGTTCAACTATGGCCTGTTCATCGCCTCCTGCTCGGCCGATGAGGGGCCGCGTGCTGCGACGGTGAGCTGGGTCAGTCAGGTTTCGTTCGAACCAAAGCAAATCGCTGTTGCACTGCGCAAGGGAACGAGCATCTGTGAGGGCGTGCAGAAGTGTGGCAGATTCGGTTTGCACGTGGTGGGCGAGAATCAGCCGGAGCTGGCACGCGCATTCTTTAAGGTCTCGCAAGTCGGTCCGGCCGATATCGCGGGCTTTCGCTATTGGATTTCACCGACCGGCGTTCCGATTCTTGGCGCAGCAATTGCATGGATGGAGTGCGAGGTGGTGGAACAGGCCGGTCATTCGGGGGATCACGTTCTCTTCATCGCAACGGTGATCGGCGGCGATATCCAGGTGCCCGGCATCCGGGCGCTGGCCCTCCACGACACAGTGTGGCATTACGGAGGATGACGCTTGAAAGGATGAGGCTTTCAAGCGAGGAGGTGATGATGACGCTGGAGGCTCCCATCGACGTGCGCGCAGAAGCGCTGCGCCTCATGTCGAACGGCGTTTATGTGTTGACCGCAGCTGTTGCCGACTCGGCTCACGCAGCGACCATCACATGGGCCAGCCAGGTGTCGTTTCAGCCAGCGCTCGTGCTGGTCGCGTTGCGACGCAATTCTCATCTGGCGCAGGCAGTGCGCAAGGCGCACCGTTTTGCACTGAACATCATGGCTGAAGATCAGCAGGAGATCGTATCCCGCTACTTTGAACACTCCACTGGCCCACTGGAAGGCGAACGCGGCCTTGAGTCGCCCTTCCGCCTGACCCTGGGCAAGTGCCCCTTGCTGACCGACGCATTGGGATGGTTGGAGTGCAAGCTCGTGGCTGAGCCTACCTCTCCTGGCGATCACGCACTGATGCTGGGCGAAGTCACTGGCGCAGGGATCCGGCGCGAGGGCCGGCCAATGGTCTTGCGGGACACGCCCTGGTCGTATGGCGGGCTCCGAGGATGAACACAGGCAGACAATCATGACCCTACCAGATTATCGTGTTGAGGCGGAAGCACTCGCTGCGCAACTCACAGCGTGGCGTCGCGATCTGCACGCGCATCCCGAGCTGGCCTTCGAGGAACGTCGCACCGCAGGCATCGTTGCGGCTACTCTGGGCGAGCTTGGCTGCGAGGTGCGCACCGGGGTTGCCCAGACCGGCGTGATCGGGCTCCTTTCGGGCGGAAAACCCGGACCTACCGTCATGTTGCGCGTCGACATGGACGCTCTGCCGATTCATGAGATCAGCGATGCGCCCTACGTCTCGCAGGTTGCAGGCGTGATGCATGCATGCGGCCACGACGGTCATGTTGCCGTCGGACTGGGCGCCGCGACCCTCTTGGCGCGCCATGCCGCGGAGTTGCCGGGCCAGGTTCTCCTGCTGTTCCAGCCTGCGGAAGAGGGTTTGGGCGGTGCACGAGCCGTGATCGCTGAGCGAGCCCTTGAGAATCCCGCGCCCGAGGCCGCGTTCGGATTGCACCTGTGGAACACCCTGCCGCTGGGCCGCGTGGTAGCGCAGGCCGGTCCTCTCATGGCTGCCGCGGACGTATTGCGCATTGTCATCCAGGGCAAGGGCGGCCACGGCGCGCTGCCCCACGAGGCGGTGGACGCGATCGCAGTGACTGGCCAGGTGTTATCCGCGCTTCAGACGATCGTCAGCCGCAACGTGGACCCGCAGGAGACCGCTGTTCTGACGATTGGCACGGTGCATGGAGGCTCCAAGTACAACGTGATTGCGGAGACCGTGGAGATGCAGGGCACGATCCGGACTTTTTCCGCTACGGTGCGCGAGACCGTCGTAACCCGCCTGAAGGTGCTGCTGGATGGAGTGACTGCCGGCTTTGGAGCTCGTTACAAGTTGGAGATCATGGACGTAACGCGAGCGGTTATCAACGATGGGGCTATGGCCGAGATCGCCCGCCTATGCGCGAACCAGGTGGTAGGCGCTACGAATGTCGTTTGGCAGCCGCCGTTTATGGTGTCCGAGGATTTTTCTGAATATGCAGAGCGCATGCCCGCGTGTTTCATGCTGCTGGGATCGGGCAACCCGGGCATAGGCCTCTCGGAGCCGCATCACAGCCCGCGTTTTGACTTCGATGAAGATGCGCTGCCCATGGGCGCCGCCCTGCTTGCCGCAGCCGCAACCAGGTTCTTGCAGGAACGGACTGAATAGGACCGCGCATCAATGTGCGCTGCAATGTTGAAAGATGCGGCTGCGCCCGGAGACGCAGCCGCACGCACTGCTTGCCGCCCTAATCTTGCGGCCGCTCCGCCAGCATCACGACAACCTCTTCCTCTTCTCCACCGCGCAGAACTGTCAGGGTCAGTTCGTCACCGGGCTTCTTGGGCTGGACTGCGTCCGTCAACTCGTCCATCGTAGCCACCTTCTGGCCATCCGCGGCGACGATGATATCTGCGTCGAACATCCGCCCTCCGCCATGCCCCAATCCCAGCCCTGCACCTTTCAGCCCGGCTTCGGCCGCAGGGCTATCTTCTGCAACACTCAGGATCAGGATGCCACCCTGGTCACCCAGCCCCACCATCTTCGCCATCTCGGCTGTGATGGAAACACCGTTGACGCCCAGCCATGCCTCGCCATCCATAGGAGCATTTCGTGCTTCGGGCGTCTCCCGGCTTTGTGGTTCCTCCGGGGTGGGCTGCGGACGGCCCGGCTGCTCGCGTGGTGTTGTCCCTGGCCGGAGGGCCAGTTCAGCGGTCGCCTTCTCTTCCTCACCATCGCGCAGGATAGTGAGGTCAACCTTGTCGCCGTCCTTCCTGGCTTGCACCGCCTCGATCAGCTCCTCGATGCTGGTAACCGGCTCGTCATCTACCTCTGTGATCACATCGCCGCCGATCCTCACCCGCTCGCCGTCAAGGTTGAGCGTTCGGCTGCCCCCACGCAGTCCAGCCTTGTCCGCCGGGCTGTTTTCGACAACCTCTACCACAAGGACGCCCTCTTGCTCTCTCAGGTCCATTGCCTCAGCAATCTCAGGGGTGAGGGTCATGCCGGTCACGCCCAGATAGACGGTCCCGGTCCCTGGCGCGGGCTCTTCCTCTGGTGCTTCCTCCTCGGGTGTCTCCTCTTCCTGCGGGACCATCGCAGTCTCTGCCTCAGCCGGCCGCGCAGCCAATGTCAGTTGCGCGCTCTGGATCGTGCCGTTGCGCAGGATGCTCAGATTGACCTTTTGGCCTACCTCCCCGCGACGTGACAGGTAGGTGGTCAGATCTTCAAAGTCCCTGATCACCTGGCCGTCGATCGCAGTGATCACGTCGCCGCCGATCGTCGTCTCGATGCCGTCGATCTCCACCGTCTTGGTTGAGCCTCTGAGTCCTGCCTCGTCCGCTGGGCTGCCCTCGGTCACTTCTGCTACCAGCACACCGCGAGTGGTCGCCGACAAGCCCATCGCTTCGGCCGCTTCCGTCGTCAGCGTGCCGCCACGAATGCCTATGTACGGATGCTCAAACTTGCCGCTGCGGATCAGCGCCGGCACCACTTTCTGTACGGTGACGGACGGCACCGCGAAGCCGACGCCCGCAGAGCTGTTGGTCGACGATTCGATCGCTGTGGGCACGCCGATGAGCTGGCCGGACATATCGAGCAACGCGCCGCCCGAGTTGCCAGGATTGACCGGCGCGTCCGTCTGGATGATATCCGAGATGCTGTAGGAGCCGCTCCCAATCGTCAAACCGTTGTCGACGGAGAGCGTGCGTCCCAGTGCACTCACGATGCCAAAGGTCATCGATCCTTCCAGGCCGAATGGATTGCCGATGGCGACGACAAACTGGCCAACTTTTACTCGGGTCGAGTCGCCCACTGACACAGGCCGCAGATTGTCTACCTTCTCCGGATCCACCTTTACCACGGCCAGGTCGCTGTTCGGATCGCTGCCGACCAGCTCCGCCGGCACCGTCAGGCCATCAGCGAAGGTGATCAAGATGCGGGTCGCGCCCTCGACCACATGGTTGTTGGTTACGATGTGGCCTTGCGTATCCCAAACAAAGCCCGAGCCCTCGCCTGCGGCGCCGAACCCATCAGGCATATCCGGCAGATCGGGCAGATTAGGATGTTGAGGAAAGCCCGGCACCATGCTTTCTACGCTCATCAAAACACTGACGTTTACGACAGAGGGTGAGACTGCCTCGTACAGGTTTGACAGTGTGTCCTGCAGTTCCGCAATCCCCGCGGGTACATCCAACGTAATGGGTGTTGCGGGCTGCGTGTTCATCGTGGCTGGGACCGGTGTCGGAGTGGCCTCAGCCTGGACAACCGGTGCGATGCTGCGTCCCAGGCTGAGGGTGCTGGAAACAGCTCCCGGCAAGGCCGCGCAACCGCTCAAACTCACCACCAGGATGAGCGACAATACGAGAATACTCTTTTTCATTTTTCCCTCCACACTCGTGGTCTCACATGCGCCGTTCGCACGGCAGGCGAATATCGACGACAGTAGTCGCCGACCATCCAACGTTGATTATAGCGTCAAGCCGGGAAAAGTGCTTTAAAGGTCCGTAAGGGATGGTTAAGAAGAAGATTAACGTTTGAGCCTTAACGCGCGAGCACCGAGGCTGCCCTTACCCCGGTGCTCATCAAAAGGAGGAGAAGGAGAGAACTCTTTTTTTCATCTCTCGTGCGTTAGTGTAACATGACTGACCGCACAGTACTGGACGTTCCCCCCATGAAAAGGATACTTCTTTTTAACGAAAACTCTACGCTTACCCTACGCATACCATACGGAGGAGTTGCAGATGAGCGCGGATAGCGGACAAACAGGCGATCTGGTCGTTCTGGAGCCGGGAGATTACCTGGAGATACTGGCGCTGTGGGACCGGGCCGGGCTGCCAGCACGGCCTGAGGGTCGTGACGCACCGGAAGCTTTTCGGCGCCAACAGGAGTCTGGCCTCCAACGCAGCCTGGGAATCCGGGTGGAAGGCCGGCTCGTGGCCGTGGTCATCCTTACGCAAGATGGCCGTAAGGGTTGGATCAACCGTCTCGCCGTGGATCCGGTATATCGCCACCGCGGCTACGCAAGGAGGCTGGTCGACGCCAGCGAGCGGTGGTTCAACGACGACCTGGGTATCGAGGTGAGCGCCGCGCTCATTCATACGCATAATGACGGCTCGCGGGCGCTGTTCGACGCATTGGGTTATGAGGAGGTCGATGTGGTTTACGTGCGGAAGCTGGCGCGGCCGGGCGCGTGACGCGTGCAACTAAACAACAGGCGCTGCGTAGAGTAGGGTGAAAGGGGCGAGCACGAGCCAGCATGGTCCCAGCACAGCTCGCCGGTACGAAAGGAGTTCTTACCATGGAAACCAAGAAGCTCTATCGCAGCAAGACGGACAAGATGATCAGCGGCGTGTGCGGCGGATTGGCACAGTACTTCGGCGTCGATGCGACGGTGGTCCGGCTGGTTTTCGCGCTTCTGGTGTTTTTTGGCGTGGGTTCAGGCGTCTTGTTGTACATCATCCTGGCCATCGTAGTGCCGTTGGAACCGTAAGGGGGTGCGCATGAATTCCTCGCAACGGTCCGCACTGGGTGGCGGGTTGCTTCTGATTCTGTTCGGAGCGCTGCTTCTGCTGGGCCAACTGGTCCCCGGCATGTGGTCGTGGGTTGGCAAAGCCAGCTGGCCTCTCATTATTGTCGGCGCCGGCTTGCTCCTGCTCATCATCGGCGTGCTGGTGAACGCGCCCGGCATGGCTATTCCCGCCTGCATCGTTGCCGGGATTGGGCTGTTGCTCTACTGGCAGAATCGCACGGGCAACTGGGAGAGTTGGGCTTATGCCTGGGCGCTCATCCCTGGCTTTGTTGGCATCGGGACCATCGTCATGGGGCTGTGGGAACGCAAGGGGTCTGATGTACGCGGCGGATTGTGGCTCGTTCTGATCAGCGCGATCATGTTCGTGGTTTTCGGCGCTTTGCTCGGCGGCTTATTTGGCGGAAGCCTGGGGCTCTTAGGTCGTTGGTGGCCGGTGCTGCTGATCCTGCTGGGAGTGCTGAGTCTGGTCGACTACTTCGCCAAATCCCGACGCGCGGCGTAGGGAGGGGACATGCGCAATGGTTCGGTCCTCTGGGCGATCGTCCTGATAGGGGTTGGCAGCCTGCTGTTGCTGGACAACTTCGGCTTGTTTGCTGCGCTCCGGTTCGGCATCTGGAGCTTGATCTGGCCGCTGTTCCTGATTTTGTTGGGTGTCTGGTTCATTTCACGCGTGCTCTGGCGGCCGGCACCCGCTGAGCCGGAGCATGTATCCCTACCCCTGGACGGCGCAAGCCGCGCTTCGGTGGAACTATCGCATGGAGCGGGCCGGATGTCCTTGTCCGCAGGGGCGGCTTCCGGCGTGCTGATGGATGGCGAGTTTGGCGGTGGGCTTCGCTACCATGTACGGCGCCGGGACGACGTGCTTGACCTCGAAATGAAGATGCGTGCGGAGCCCGTTTCATTCTTGAACTGGGCGCCGGGCAACTTGGACTGGGACGTGCGCTTCAACCCGGACGTGCCGCTGAGCCTGGAATGCGAGACAGGCGCGAGCGAGAGTGTGCTCGATCTGCAGGGCCTGAAGGTGACCGATCTCAAACTTGAGACCGGTGCCAGCAATGTGCAGGTGACCCTGCCCGCGGCTGCGGGCTTCACACGGGTCAAGGTGGAAGCCGGCGCAGCGCGCGTCGACCTCCGTGTGCCGGGCGGAGTTGCCGCCCGGATCAGAGCCGGCGCAGGTCTTGCTGCCGCGACAGTGGACGAGACCCGCTTTCCTGGCTTTGACAACCGCTATCAGTCGCCAGATTACGAGACTGCGACCAACAAGGTCGATATCGATATCGAGACCGGCGTTGGTTCCGTGTCGGTAAGCTGAGCCCTCCAGGGCGCCAGGGGTAGCATGCTCCCTCTGGCGCCCTTCCATGTAAGAACACAACCGGGTCAGCCGGCCACTCCACCAGAAACGCCGCCCCTCTCCCCTGAGTTATCTTTGACCGCTCCGTGATCCCTGGCGTATACTTTCTCTGTGCCCAGAGAGGAGACGTCAATGAAGACCTCGATGCGACGCCCCGTCCTCGCTCTCGTCCTTGCGATGGCCCTCGCCATCCTCCCTGCCTCGACCCATCCCACCGGGGCAGTATCGACCACGATCGTAATAAGCCAGGTGTATGGCGGCGGCGGTAACTCAGGCGCGGTTTACACGCACGACTTTGTTGAGTTGTTCAACCTTGGCGCGTCCCCGGTGTCGCTGGATGGATGGTCGATCCAGTATGCCAGCGCGACCGGCACAGGCAACTTCGGTGCAAGCGCCAATCAGCTCACGCCGCTCAGCGGCTCGCTGGAGCCAGGCCACTATCTGCTCGTGCAGGGGGCATCGACGGCTGCGGTGGGTTTGCCCTTGCCCACGCCTGTCATTACGAGCACCGATCCCATTGCACTATCAGCTACGGCTGGCAAGGTCGCTTTGACAACCACGGATGAACGCCTAGGCTGCAATGGCGGATCCACGCCCTGCACTCCTGAGCAGGTCGCCCTGATCGTGGACCTCGTGGGTTACGGTACGGCGAATTTCTTCGAGGGAAGTGCTGCACCCGCGCTGGACAATGCGACCTCGATCTCGCGGCTCGCCGGTGGGTGCAGCGACACCGACAACAACGGTGACGATTTCACCTCGGGATCACCCGCGCCGCGCAACAGCGCATCACCGTTCACCAGCTGCTCTATTGCGGATGAAGCTCCTGCAGTCGCCTCCACCGTGCCTGCAGATGGCGTCGCCTGGGTTGCGCCCGCCAGCGGGATTACAGTCGCCTTCAGCGAGCCCGTCCAGGTGTCCGGCGCCTGGTTCGAGCTGACCTGCAGCCTCAGTGGATCTCATACGGCGGGCGTCAGCGGAGGCCCAAACGACTTTGTGCTCGATCCGGACACGGACTTTCTGGACGGCGACGCGTGCAGCCTGACCATACTGGCATCTCTGGTCGCGGACCTGGATGCCGATGACCCACCGGACAACATGGCTGCAGACTTCGTGGCCAGATTCGGCGTGGGAGATCCGCCTCCGGTAAGGCAGGTCTTCGTTCCCTACGTCGAGCGGTGATATTGCTGCCGGCCGCGCAGCCGGCAGCTTCTTTATCGTGTTTCTGTTACCTTGTGGAGCGCGCGCGGCTGGTCGGGGTCGAGGTCGCGCGCGTTGGCAAGGTGCATGGCGAGCAGCTGCCCGGGCACGATCGCGCAGAGCGGTGAGAGCCACTCGGGTACCCCGGCCGGCAGCGGCAGCGCCACCCGGCCGAGCGCAAGCGCCTCGTCATCGTCGCTGATCACGATCAGTTCGGCCCCGCGTTCTTTTGCGGTCCCCATGAAGCTCTTCATCTCGGGCAGCATCGTCCCGGAAGGGGCGATGACGATGACCGGGAAACCCTGTGCGATCACCGCCAGCGGCCCGTGCAGAAAATCGGCGCTGGAGTACGGCTCGACGACGGTATAGGTCATCTCCTTCAATTTCAGCGCAAGCTCGAAGGCGGTGGCATAGTTGTAGCCGCGGCCGATAGTGACGCACTGCTGCATGTAACGGTAACGCTCGGCGATCCTGTCGAGCGCGCTGTGCATCGCCAGCGCCTGGCGAACCTGTCCCGGGATAGCTTCCAGGGCTGCGCGCTGCCGCGGGTTCCCGTTCAGGCAACTGCTCAGCAGAGCGATGGCTCCCAGCTCAGCCGTGTAGGTCTTGGTGGCTGCCACCGCCTTCTCTTCGCCCGCGTGCAGGTCGATCACGTACTCGGCTGCCTGGCCCAGGTCGGATTCCGAGAAATTCGTGATGGCCGCGGTCAGGGCTCCCTGGCGCTTTGCCTCGCTTACCACCGACACGATATCGGGGCTCTTCCCGCTCTGGCTGATCCCCAGAACCAGCGCATGCGGTCCGAAGTTGGGCGGTGCGTTGTAAATGGTGAACAGGCTGGGTGTAGCCAGCCCGACATAGAGCCGGTTGACTGATCCCAACAGATACTGCGCGTAGCGTCCGGCATTATCGCTGGTGCCGCGCGCGGCAACCACGACGTACTGGATATCGCGGCGCTTCATCTCCGCGGCCAGGTCTTCCGTCGCGTTGCACTCGGTTTGGAGAAGGCGGGCCAGCACGTCAGGCTGTTCGTGGATTTCACGGTGAATGTGAGTGGATTGCAGCTCAATCATGTGCGCCTCGCTGTCAATAAGTGGCTGGTGATTGTCTCAACCGTGGCAGGCTGGCCGCAGCGATCGATTGCCCGACCCGGCGGCTCTTTTCGTCCGGCAATTGGATGTTGATGGCTGCAGCGACCTTGGGAAACTCGGATGCCAGCACCTCCTTGGCGCCGCGGAGGATAAGATCGCCGCCGTGCCCCGAGGTGACCCGGCCGAGGATCAGGACGTGTTTGATCTCGTAGAAGCTGGCGTACTGGGCCAGCCCGTATCCGAGGTAAACGCCGATGCTTTCCCAGATCTGCCTCGCACCGGCGTGGCCCGCTTCGAGGTAGCCCTGTACGTGTTTCAGCTTCTCGGCCTTGGTGGCGTCCTCCGGCAGATCGATGCCCACGAGCGGGGCCAGGCGGAACACGCACTGCTGCGAGAAGTATTGCGATCCTACGCCGGTGTCGCGGGACCACTCGTCCGCGGGTGCGGTCGGGTTGTAGTCAACGGGCGCGAACGCGAGTTCGTTCAGCCAGCCGGTGATGGACCCGTGTGGGTCGACGTAGCCTGCAGCCTCGCTGGAACCCAGCGCAATCCCCAGCACGCCATCATCTTCCAGCGACATGGCGCCGGCCAGCGCAGTCACGTCGCCGTCGTTGATCACCTCAAGCGGAACGCCAAACTCGTCCCGCAGCCGTAGGAACATGTTCCGTATTTCGCCAAAGCGTTCGGCCGGCACGCCGCGAAACAGCGAGGCCACCATCGGCCGGTTGTCCACGTAGATGCCCGCGGAGCTGCCGCCGATGGCATCGAGGCGTGTTAGCTTCGACCGGGCCAGCTTCAACGCATCGTGAATCCGCGAATAGTGGTAGTTCGGGTCCACCTGTCCGACCGGCTCCCAGACGATTTCTTCGCTGAAGATCGGCTCGCCGTCGACCACGGCTGATACCTTCAGGTCGGATGCACCCAGGTCGAAGCCGATGCGGCAGCCGTCAAGATGGCGGCCCAGCGCCTGGCCGCTCTCGCAGGCCGGGGGAACCTCTTCGGCCGCGCACGAAATTACGGTGAAGGGCTTCTGGTAGACCTGTTCGCCGAGGAAGCGAGCATCGAAACCACGTGCGCCGTTTGGGGCGTACGCCCTGGCGAGGTGCTCGCCGATGGCGCGCGGACCGCCCGCGAAGAGCGACCAGCCTCCGCGCGCCCACAGCAGGAACTTGACGATACGCTCCACATGCGCCAGGTTGGCAGCGAAGCGCGGGTGTCCCTCGGGAAACACTCGCGTCTCAAAACGTGACAGGTTGCCATTGGCGCGCTCCAACCCCAGGACCAGGCGCACCTCGCCGCCCGCGGCCGCGACCTCTGCGTCGAACGCGCGATTGGCGAGCGCTGCCGGCCGGAAATCCGGATCCAAAGGTGGGACGAAGCGCGGCTGGGGAAGGATCATGTATGTCAATTCTGCAACTCCATCACGAGTCTCCGGCACACTGATTCACCAGGCAGAAATCAATAAGCCCCCTGTTGAGGGGGCTTTGTTTTGGCATGTGCATTGCCTATCTGCCGGCGCCCGACCGGTACAATCCGCGTTCCTCGATATACATGCGGACCGGCTCCGTCACCATGTACCGGATGCTCCGGCCCTTGCGGACGCGCTCGCGCAGATCGCGCGAAGCGATCTCCAGCTCGGGCATATCCAGCAGCGTGACACGCTCGCGGACGCCGGGCAGCTGCTCCTCCAGCGATTCCCAACGGATCGGAATATCGGGCCGGGTGAGCGCCACGAGGTGTGCGGCGCGAATGAGCTGCGCTGGCTCGCGCCACTTGGGCAGGTCGCGCAGGCTGTCGAACCCCATCAGGAAGTAGAGTTCTGCATCGGGAGGCAGTTGGTCCCGGACAAGCTTGACCATATCGATCGTATAGTGAGGGCCTGGCCGGTCTGCATCGACGCGCGAAAGCCGGAAGCTTGGGTTGTCGGCGATGGCGAGCTCCGTCATCCGCACGCGATCCGCCACCGGCGTCATGTCCAGTTCGAGCTTGTGCGGCGGCCGCCCGGCAGGCGCCAGGCGCACCTCGGAGAGCCCGAGCTGATCCCGTGCCTCCTCAGCCAACAGCAGATGACCGATGTGCGGTGGATCGAAGCTGCCGCCAAGCAGTCCCACGCGCAGCACATCGTCCCTGGACCGTCCGCTCAATCTCAGTCGCTCCACTCGAGTTCCTTGTCTCCGATGCGAACCGTGTCGCCGATCTCAACCCCGCGCGCTATCAGCGCATCCGTGATCCCAAGTGCCTTCAGGATGCGCTGGAACCGCATCACCGCATCGTAGTACTCCCAGCGCGTCATCTTGACGATACGCTCGATCCGTCGGCCGCGCACCCGCCATCCACCATCCATGTCGCGCTCGATCGAGAAGCTCATGTCTTCCTCACGCGTCGGTGGCGACAGCGGCTGCACCTCTTCCAGCTTGGGTGCAGGGGGAAGCTCTGCGAGGGTGTCGGCCGCACGGCGCAGCAGGGCCTGCACGCCTTCCCCAGAAACTGCCGAAATCGCCAGCGCATCGAGGACGCCCTGTCGTTTCAGCCCTGTCGCCAGCGCCGGCCAGCGCGCCTGCACGTCCGGAAGATCCATCTTGTTCACCACGACGATCTGGGGCTTCTCGGACAGCAGCGTGTTGAACAACTCGAGTTCCTGGTTGATGACCGCATAATCACCTAGCGGGTCCGGGCTCATACCATCCAGCAGATGGACGATCAAGCGCGTGCGCTCGATGTGGCGCAGAAATTTGATGCCCAATCCTGCGCCCTCGTGCGCACCTTCGATCAGCCCCGGGATGTCAGCCCACACCATGTCGCGGTTGTCGATCAATACCGTGCCCAGGTTAGGTTCCAGCGTCGTGAAGGGATAGTCTGCGATCTTCGGCCGCGCAGCGCTGATGCGGCTCAAAAGCGTCGATTTCCCTGCGTTCGGGATACCCACGATGCCGACATCGGCAAGCAGCTTCAGCTCCAGCCGAAGCGTGCGCTCCTCTCCCGGCTCGCCGTTTTCCGCGATGCGCGGGGCCTGGTTCACTGCCGAACGGAACGTCCAGTTTCCGCGCCCGCCGCGACCCGCGCTCGCCACCAGCGCACGCTGGCCCATTTCGGTAAGGTCGGCCACCAGCATCCCGCTCTCGAACTCATATGCCACTGTGCCCACGGGAACCTTGATGACCAGATCTTCGCCGCTGGCGCCGGTCTGGTTCTTGCTGCTGCCGTGACTGCCACTTGCAGCCTTGAAGTGCATCTTGTACGTGAACGCTATCAGGGTATTCGCCTGCGTGTCCGCCTCCAGATACACGTCTCCGCCCCTGCCGCCGTTGCCCCCGCTGGGACCCCCGCGCGGTACGTGCGCCTCGCGCCGGAATGCGACCGCGCCATTGCCGCCGTCGCCTGCCTTAACATAGATTCTGGCTTCATCGATAAACATGATGAGAGAATACACGCGTTGATTAGCCATGTCAAAGCACCGCGCTTACATACTTCTAACATTTGTCCAACGCGCTTCTAACGTCCCGCGCTTATCATACTCAATGTAGACGATAGCTTGAACTGAACGTGATAGGAGGGAAATCGTATGGCAAACCTGGTGCGTCTTGAGCCGGCTCGCGAAATGCTGAGCCTGCGCGAAGCTATGGATCGACTTTTTGAGGAGAGTTTCCTGCGACCCGGATCGTTTGGCGTGAGCGATTCTGCATCCGCCATGCTGCCGATGGATATGTACGAGACTGAAAACGACGTTGTGGTCAAGGCGGCCATTCCGGGCGTCAAGCCGGAAGACATCGAAGTCACCGTGACGGGCGACCTGCTCAGCATCAAGGGTGAGTTCAGCGCTGAGAACGAGCAAAAAGACGAGAAGCGCAACTACCATCGGCAAGAGCGCCGTTTCGGCAGCTTCTGCCGCCAGGTTACCTTGCCAGCGGGCGTCAATGCGGATGCGTGCGCTGCCGACTTTGAGAACGGGGTCCTGACCCTGACGCTGCCGAAGGTCGAAGAGGCCAAGGTCAAAAAGGTTCAGATCAAGAGCAAGTAACGGAGGATTGACAAAATGGCTGAGATGACACGTTGGGATCCATTTCGCGAGGCAGTGACGTTGCGTGAGGCGATGGATCGCCTTTTCGAGGACAGCTTTACTCCTACGCGGCGCCGCGATCAGTCGGCTGCGCAGATCTGGCGACTGCCGCTGGATGCCTATGTGACGGCTGAGGAAATCATCGTCCTGGCCAATGTCCCGGGCGTCAAGCCGGAAGACGTTGAGATCACGATCGAGGGTGACACCCTTACCATCCGTGGTGAACGGCCGGCGCCCATCGAAAACGTCAATTACGTGATGCAGGAACGCACCTTTGGGAAGTTCCAGCGCACGCTGAACATCAACATTCCGGTGGACTCGAACCGGGCCGAGGCTCGCTATGAGAATGGGCTGTTGACCCTCGTCATTCCGAAGGCCGAGGCGGCCAAGCCGAAAGTGATTCAGGTGACGACCAAGCAGGCGTAAGTGGATAGATAGCCGCAACCATGGATTGAGTTGATTGGGAAGAAAGGCGAAGACCTGAGGGTTCTTCGCCTTTCTTTTTCAGGCTCGCTCGAGCTTATGGCCCTGCTTTGCTTCTATCATCTTGATGACCTCCTTCGGCACAACCCGGCTTTCGCCTGCCCGATAGTCATACCACACCTGTGTGCTGCATCCCTCGGCGAGCAGCCGGCTCGTCTTCTGATCCAGCATTCGGTATTCAAACACGAAGCTCTTCCGGCCCACCTGTGATACCCAGATCTCAACGACAGGCGCATCGTCCAGCGTCACCGGTGAGCGATAGTGGCAGGTGACTTCCGCGAGTATGAACTGGAAGTCGACCGGCAGCAGCGTATGCGAGTCGACCACTGCGTCCGGCCCCAGAAGCTCCCGGATATACGTCAGTCGCGCATGCTCGAAGTAGGTGATGAACACCGCGTTGTTGACGTGGCCCAGCGCGTCTAAATCGCGCCAACGGATCTGCACGGGCACCCGAACTGGTGTTGGAACGGCTTCAACCATCGCAGCGTCTCCAAGCGTGAGGGGATAGGATAACAACGTTATCGCACGTTACCCTGCGCCTGTCAAAACCGCCGATGTTTGGTACTTCACCCGGCCGCGTGATAAAATGACTTGAAGGAGTCTGCATGGATCTACGCGCCTATCTCCATATTCTCAAGCGTCGTGGCTGGATTATCCTTGTCACCGCACTCTTAGCTATGGTCCTTGCCGGTGGCTTGAGCCTGCTCCAAACCAAGACGTATCGCGCCACAGCACGCATCAGCGCAGTCCCCGCGCGTCCCGATTGGGGCCTGGGCTCCAGTGCCAAGGAACTTCTTCGCAACTTCGTACTCAACATCAACACTCATGAGATGGCCAACGAGGTGATCTCCACTGCGCGGCTCGACATGAGTTCTTATGACCTGTTGGCCAAGCTCACCGTCAGCGCGGAACCCGATAACTTCGCGCTTCGTATCGATGCAGTGGATGAGGATCCCCAGGTCGCGACGAAGATTGTGCTCACGATGGCCGAGTTGTTTGTCCGCGAGCGGACCGCGTATTACAACACACAGGACAAGAGCAACCGGATCGAGGTTGTGCTCGTGGACACCGTTATCGACGCCCCGCTCTATCGCCCGAACATCAAGATGAACCTGGTCGCAATACCCATAAGCGTGGTGTTCGCGCTGGTGCTCATGTATTTTTCGGGTGTGACGCTTAACGTAATATCGCTTGCGGGCCTTGCGCTGGGCGTGCTCATCGGTGCACTTATTGTCCTGTTGCTCGAGTGGATGGCCGGGGACATCCTGGCCACACCTGAACACGTGCAACGGCTCACTGGCTTGCCGGTGCTGGGCGTCATTCCGGCAGCTGGTAAACGCAACTGAGGTGTGAAGGAAACCCCATGACTCCGAATCTGGTAACCTTGACCGCGCCCACTTCTCCTGTGGCTGAGGCCTATCGCCGCCTGCGGGTCAACCTGATGTCCGCGGGCAAGGATGTGTCGCTTCGAACGATCCTGGTTGGCGCGGCCGGCGCATCGAAGGATAAGGCACTCGTGGTCGCCAACCTGGCAGTTGCCTTCGCCAAGGTCGGCAAGCGCGTCATCCTGGTCGATTGTGACCTGCGCCACCCCAGCCAGCACACGCTCTTTGGCCTGGGTGCAAGCGAAGGCGTCACCACGGCAATCCATGCCGAGCAGGCGCCCCTGCCCTTGCAGATGACTGGGGTGGACAACCTTTTCCTGCTCGCCAGTGGACCTAACGTGGAGGTGCCGTCTGACTTGCTCGCGTCCCCGGCCATGGGTCGG
>CAYLZG010000013.1:22703-56169 GCA_964387985.1 uncultured Anaerolineales bacterium
CGAGGCTGATATCGTATTGTTCGATGCCCCGCCCGTGACCGTGGCCACCGATGCGGCTGAGTTGGCGGTCCAGGTTCATGGCGTACTCCTGATCGTGACCGCTGGGGTGACCAAACGCGACGATGCCCAGAGAGCAAAGGAGTTGTTGGCCCAGGTAGGAGGCCGCATAGTCGGTGTTGCCCTGGTGAATGTTGCGGCTGAGGCAGCGGTGCGGGACTATCTGGCTGCATAGTTGGTTTCAGGTGGATGCACTGTCCACGGGATGGTTCCCGGTTTAAGGGCGGGTTGGCACCAACTCGCCCTTTGCTTTGAGAGGTGATGCGATCTATGAAGAGTATTATGATAACCGGAGGCGCCGGTTTCATTGGCTCGAATTTCGTCCGGCATATGCTGGAACAGCACCCGGACTACAAGATCCTCGTCTACGACAAACTGACCTACGCTGGCAATCCCGATAACCTGCTCGATGTCAAAGACGATCCCCGGTTCAGTTTTCTTAAGGGCGACATCTGTGACGCGCAGGCGGTAGCCGGTGCCATTTCGACGCACGGCATCGACACGATCGTCAATTTCGCCGCCGAGACTCATGTCGATCGCTCCATCATGGACCCGGATGCGTTTATCCAGACCGACGTCTACGGCACCTACGTCTTGTTAGAGGCTGCCCGCAAATTCGGGCTGGAGCGCTACCACCAGATATCCACCGACGAAGTATACGGCCATATACACGGCGAGCACCGCTCGCTTGAGACCGACTCCGTCGCCCCGCGCAGCCCTTATGCGGCGAGCAAGACAAGCGGCGACCTGATGACCATCGCCTATCATGTCACCTATGGTCTGCCCGTGACCATCACCCGCGGCGCAAACAATATCGGCCCGTATCAGTATCCGGAGAAGGTCATTCCGCTTTTTGTAACGAACGCCATTGATAACCAGTCCCTTCCGGTGTACGGTGACGGAAAACAGCGCCGCGACTATCAATATGTTATGGACCACTGTGAAGGCATCGACGTCGTGCTGCACCGGGGCGCGCTGGGCGAGATCTATAATGTCGGCACAGGCGGCGAGATGGAGAACCTTCGCATGGTGGAGATCCTGCTAGACGAGTTGGGTAAGCCGGACTCGTTGATTCAGCACGTGGAGGACCGGCCCGGTCACGACCGGCGCTACTGCCTGAACGTGGACAAGCTTAGGGAGCTTGGCTGGACGCCACGCCATACCCATGAAGAGGCCATTCGCAAGACCGTACGCTGGTACGTTCAAAACGAGTGGTGGTGGCGGAAGATCAAATCTGGGGAATTCAAGGAGTACTACAAACGGCTCTACGGAGATCGCAAAGTCATCCATCCATCCTGAGCGTCAGGGGAGGCGCACCTTGTCTGTGAAGATGTATGGAGATCTGATGGTCTTTAGTGGCACCGCGAACGTACCGCTCGCGCGTGCGGCTGCATCGCACTTGGGAGCTTCGCTGGGTGGAGCTGATATCGTACAATTTGCCAACAGCAACACCTTCGTCAGGTTACACCAAAGCGTACGCGCCAAGGATGTATTCATCATCCAACCTACGTCGGCACCCACCAATGACAACCTGATGGAGTTGCTTATCTTCATCGATACGTTGCGCCGTGATTCTGCGGGTCGGATTACCGTGGTCGTTCCCTATTATGGGTACGGCCGGACTGATAAGAAGGATCAACCACGCGTGCCCATCACGGCGCGTCTGGTCGCCGATTTGATTGCTGTGGCAGGCGCGGATCGCTTTGTCACTGTGGATCTTCATGCCAAGCAGATCCAGGGTTTCTTCTCCATTCCATGCGACGAAATACCCGCGCTAGGCCTGTTCGTGGAGTATTTCCGTGCTAACCCGGTGCCTAACGCTGTCGTTGTCTCACCTGACATCGGCGCATTGCGCCGGGCGCGCAACTTCGCGGAACAACTCGAGTTGCCCCTTGCAGTCATCGAAAAGCGACGCTCGCTCGATGGCAAACGCACCGAAACGCTCAACATCATCGGCGATATCGTAGACAAGCACGTCATCCTGGTCGATGATGAGATCGATACCGCGGGCACCCTGGTGCGGGCGGCCAACTATGTCCGGGCCCAGGGCGCGCTGGATATCGTGGCATGCGCCACGCATCCTGTGCTTTCCGAGCCGGCGATGGATCGGATTCGCCAGAGCGTCCTGAAAGAAGTGATCTTCTCTGACACCATCGCCATTTCTGAAGACAAATGCCAGCGCAGCGGGGGCAAGATTTCTGTGCTCACCGTTGCTCCACTCCTCGCAGACGTCATGCAGCGTATCCATGAGGGTCGCTCGGTCGGCGAGCTTTTCGACGAGTAGCGAATTTGAGGATGGGCTCGCCCGGTGAGGCGTGCACGTCCCGGCCCTAGAAACGGAACAACAACTGTGTTCAAGAACCTGGTCAAGAAAGTCTTTGGTGACCCCAACGATAGAGAGGTCCGGCGCATCAATCCGGTTGTCGAGCAAACTAATGCGCTCGAACCCGAATTTGAGCGCATGAGCGACGATGAACTGCACGAGCAGACAGAGATATTCCGCGCGACGATCGCGGAGCGCGTCGGATCGTTGGCCCAGGAACTGGCTGTCGCGCGTGAAGCGCTGCTCCAGGAAACCGACCCCAACGAGCGCATCCAGAACCAGATCGAGGTTGCCCGGATTCGGAAAGAGCTGCGCCAGGCCGAAGCTGATGCGATGGATGAGATCACGCCCCGCGCCTTTGCTGCGGTGCGGGAGGCGGCAAAGCGCACCATCGGACTCAGGCATTACGATGTGCAGCTGATCGGCGGCATGGTGTTGCACCAGGGCAAGATCGCCGAAATGAAGACCGGCGAAGGCAAGACCCTTGTTGCGACACTGCCACTGTATCTCAACGCTCTCACCGGACGAGGTGCGCACCTGGTCACCCCGAACGATTACCTGTCCAAGTACGGCGTGCAGTGGATGGGTCCGATCTACCACAAGCTCGGCGTCACCGTCGGCGTCATCCAGTCAGCGGCTGCCAATCCCGAGCTCGGCTCGTTCGTCTTCGATCCTGCCTTCCCCAACTCGGACGATCGCTACCGTAATCTGCGCCCGGTCAGCCGGCGTGACGCCTATCACGCGGACATCACCTATGGCACGAATAACGAATTCGGCTTCGACTACCTGCGCGACAACATGATCACGGATCTGGCCGAATGTGTCCAACGTGACCTGCACTATGCAATCGTCGACGAGGTAGACAACATCCTGATCGACGAGGCGCGCACCCCGCTCATTATCTCCGGACAGGCCCAGGAATCATCCGACCTGTACGCGAAGTTCGGCCAGTTGGTGCGCCGGCTTGCACCCGAGCGCGATTATAAGGTCGACGAGAAAGACCGCCTCGTTACACTCACCGACGATGGCATTGCGCGCGTCGAGAATCTGATGGGCCTGTCCGCAGGACAGAGCCTTTACGACCCCGAGAATTACGAGAAGACCCCATATCTCGATAACGCGTTGCGCGCCCACGTTCTGTATCACCTGGACCGCGACTACATCGTCAAGGATGGTGAGGTCATCATCGTCGACGAGTTCACCGGTCGTCTCATGCACGGCAGGCGCTTCTCCGAGGGTCTTCACCAGGCCATCGAGGCGAAGGAAAACGTGCGGGTGCAGCGCGAGTCGTTGACCCTGGCCACGATCACCTTTCAGAATTACTTTCGCATGTATGAGAAGCTTGCCGGCATGACCGGTACTGCGCTGACCGAGGCGGAAGAGTTCAGCAAGATCTACAACCTCGACGTGATCGCGATCCCAACCAATAAGTCCGTCGTGCGAGAAGACCACCCTGATCAGGTCTACAAGTCACAGCGCGCCAAGTTTCGCGCGGTCGTGAACGAAATCGAGCAACTGCACCAGAAGGGTCAGCCCGTCCTCGTCGGCACCGTTGCGATCGAGACGTCCGAGATGCTCGCCGACCTGCTCAAGCGTAAGGGCGTGCCGCACGCCGTCCTTAATGCGAAGCAGCATGAGCGGGAGGCGGGCATCATCGCCCAGGCTGGCCGCCCGGGCTCGGTGACCATCGCAACCAATATGGCCGGCCGCGGCGTGGACATCCTGTTGGGCGGCAATGCGGAAGGCATTGCCCGTGAGCGACTGCGCAAGGAAGGCGTCAACCTGGCCGAGCTCTCCGAAGATGATCCGGTCTGGTTGCAGGCCTTGGTGCAGGCCAAGGCTGAGGTCGAAGCCGACCGGCAGCGCGTCATCTCAGCAGGTGGTCTGCACGTCTTGGGCACCGAACGCCACGAGGCACGGCGCATCGACAACCAGTTGCGCGGCCGCTCTGGACGCCAGGGCGATCCCGGGTCTTCTCGATTTTTTGTCAGCCTGGACGACGATCTCATGCGGCGGTTCGGAGGACAGAGCGTCGCGAATATCATGGACCGTTTTGGTCTCGAAGAAGACGTGCCTATTGAGCACAATATCGTCAGCAAGGCACTGGAAAACGCCCAGGTGCGCGTCGAAGGCTACAACTTTGACATCCGCAAGCACGTGCTCGAATACGACGATGTCGTGAATAAGCAGCGCGAGATCATCTACAGCCAACGCCGCCAGATCCTCAGCGAGCCGACCATGCGTCCGACCATCATGGGCATGATCGAGGATGAGCTGCGCAAGCTCGTAGTGCTTTTCACTTCCGATCATGAGGACGAGCGGGGCCAGGCCCTGGAACGCAGCGAGTGGGATCTGGAGTCTCTCGGGGTCGAAGTGCAGAAGATTCTGCCCCTGCCGGAGGGCGAAGATCCTGAGACCTGGCGCAGCTTCACTGCCAACGATCTTGCTGACCACCTGGTGGCTCTGGCCGAAGCCGCGTACGATGCGCGCGAACGGTCGATGGGCGAGGAAGACATGCGCCGGCTCGAACGTCTCGTCATGTTGAGAGTCGTCGACAATCGTTGGATTCGCCACCTGACCGATCTGGACGAGTTGCGCGAAGGCATCGGATTGCGCGCATTCGCGCAGCAGGACCCGCTGGTAGCGTACAAGCGCGAGGCCAGCGAGATGTATGGGGACCTGGTCGCGTCGATTTCGCATGATATCGCCTACACGATCTTCCACGTGCAGTTGATGACAAGACCGGTCGCCCCGCCGGTTCGCCAGATCCAGACCAACCGCAGCGATGGCCCTGCTCAGCCAGTGCGCGCGACCGGCAAACAGCAGATCGGCCGTAATGATCCGTGTTGGTGCGGCAGCGGCAAGAAGTACAAGCAGTGTCACATGCGCGAAGACATGGGCCGTGCACCAGCGACCGCCGCAGCCGGGACCGGGGCAGGCGCAGCCGCAGGGCGCACCGCCCCCAGGCAACCGGCAAAACCAGCCAAGCGCCGTTGATATCCATCAGATAGGATTGCATCATGCCGCCAAAGCCACGCGAATGGATCTACCTCCCGCGTCACGCCGACCTGACGCGCATCTTCAATGCTGCGTGCAGCATGGATTGTCTCTCTGTGGTTGGCGTCAGCAACCTTGGCAAGTCGGCCACCTTGCGCTCCCTATGTGATCCGGACGTACAGACCGGGTACCTGGCTGCCGACGCGCGCGATTATCTGTTTGTCTACATCGACTTCAATCAGATGCTGGTGATGAGCGATCAGGCATTCTATGAGCTGATCCTGCGCGCATCCATCGAAGCCATCCGCAGCCAGAACATCAATGGCGATGTGCTGCGCCAGGTAGAGGACGCGTACACCAGCCTGATCGCGCCTGCGAGCCCGTTTGAGGTGCCCTTGGGCTTCGCCCAAGGCATGGCTGCCATCGGTGACCAGCTCGAGGAGAAGGTCGTTTTTCTCTTTGACGAGGTCGACGGGCCGGTCGAGGGGATCGACGGACGCGTCTTCCTTAACCTGCGCGGGCTGCGCGATCGCCACCCCATGGGCCTGACCTATGTCACTGCGACTAACCGCCGGCTGGATCAGATTCGTCGCGATGCGGATGTGTTGGAATTTGCCGAGATGTTCGAGCACAGCACGCTGTACATCTCGATGTTGCACGAGGAGGAGATCCGCCAACTCGCCCTGCGCTACGCAGAGGAAGAAGGTCTCACCTTCAGCGAGGACGACTTCACGTACATCCGTTTATGGAGTGGCGGACATCCCGCGTTGCTTGAAACCACATGCCGTATTCTCGGCATGCTGACCGGACGACCCATGCGCGATTCTGCACAGGACTGGATCATCCATCGCCGGGCGACTGATGTGTTGACCCAGGACCTAAACATCATCGGTGAATGCCGCAAGATCTGGAACGACCTGGATGATGTTGAGCAGGAGGCGTTGCTGGCGATTGCAGCAGGCAGCGAGAATATTCGCGCAACTGGGCTCGACAGCATCATCGCGAAGCATCTGGTCACGGTCAATGGTGCGGAATACAAGATCTTCTCGCGCTGTTTTGCGGAGTACGTCAACAAACAGAACGTGTCGCGGCGTCCCGGGCCCCAGGCGTTTCGTGTCGACCCCGAAAGCGGCGATGTGTGGGTCAGCGGAGAAAAAATCCCAACTCTCACGAATCTTGAGTACCGGCTCTTGCTGCTCTTGTACGGCCGCATCGGCAAGATCGTTTCGAAGTATGAGGTAGTGGAAGCGGTCTGGGGTGAGGACTACATCGACGACGTGGATGATGCCCGCATCGAAAAGCTGATCAGCCGGCTGCGCCAGAAGATCGAGCCGGATCCGGCCAATCCCAGGCACCTTCAAACCGTGCGTGGGCGCGGATACAAGCTCGTGGACGGCTAGCACGCATATGACCGTACCGGTGGGCTGTAATGCCCACCGGTGTTTTGCGTACAGCCCATGTCAGAATCCTGTCCGCCGCGGGTCATGTGAAGCCCGGCCGGCTGAATTATGATAGCGATAGCCAGAAATCTAAGAGCCCATCTTTTATTCAGGAGGCGTACGCCATGGCCACCCTTCTCGAGAAGGTCCAAACGCTCATCTCGGCCAACTTGCACTACCTGGTCGATCAGTCACTCAAGCAGAATTCGATCGCGGTCATCAATCAGTACATCCGTGAGGTTGAAAATAACCTCGATGATCTGTCAGAGGCCACCGCGACCGTTGGCGGCAATGTAAAAACCATCCGGCGCAAGTCCGAGGAGTTTCAGGCAAAGGCCGCGGAACTGGATCGCAACATCGACCTCTTCTTGCGCGAGGGTCGTGATGACCTGGCCCGCGCGGCCCAGAGCAAATACAACTCGACTCAACGACTGGTTGAAACCTACGCGCAGCAACTGGACCAGATGCAGCGCGAGTATCAGAGCCTGATCGATGCGCGGCTCAAGCTGGAAGCCAAGCTGACGACCATCAAACAGGAGCGCGAGGAGCTGGAGGCCCTGCTCGAGCTGGCCAAGTCCAAGGAGATCACTGCCAAGGCAATTAAGTCGCTGGACGATTTGGCAGGCGTGGGCGACGCAGACGTGGCGCGCATTGCCGACTCCATTCGCCAGCGCCTGGATCGTGCCTCTGCTGAGAGCGAGATGCGCGCAGCCAGCCTGGACAAACAGATGGACGACTTGTTGGATCGCGGCGAGCTCGACAGCCAGCTGGCTGCCCGCAAGGCACGGCTAGGGCTGCAGAAGGGCGGCTGATCCGCACCCTGGAAGCCAGATCTCCATGCAGAGGTCTGGCTTCTGTAGGAGTAACCTATGGCATCTCTTCTCGATAAGATACAGACCCTTGTCTCTGCAGACATCAACCGGCTCGTTGATCGCGGTCTCGGCGCGACCAATCAGGAGGCCATGTACCGGCACCACGTCCGCGAGTTGCAGACCCTGCAGGAGCAGTTGAACGGCCAGATGGTCAGCTTGCGGGCCGAAATCACCCAGATCCAGCGCCGGTCCGAGGAGCAGCAAGCCCTGGTCGCGCAACAGGACGCGGAAGTGGATCAACTTCTCCAGTTGGGCCTGCAAGAAGACGCGCTCGCTGCGCAGGACAGGCTGAACCAGAGCCGCCTGAACGCGGGGATGACGGCCGAACGACTGGAACGGCTTGAATCCGAGTACTCCCAACTGGCTGAGACCAAGGCGCAGCTCGATGCGCGTATCGACTCCCTGGTCCGGAGCGAGCCGGAGGTTCGCAGCATGTTGGGCCTGGCGCGGGCAAAGCAGCTCACTGCTGCGGCGCGTGCATCGCTGGACGACCTCGAAGGGGTGGGTGATCCGGATGCCGCGCGCGTGGTCGGGGATATCCGGTCCCGGCTGGCCGAAGCCGAGGTGCAGCTCGAACAGCTGGAGCAGCGGGGCCTGGCCCGGGGTGAAACCCCAGAAGTGCTTAAACGTAAAGAGTTAGAGGCGCAGTTGGAAGCGCGCAAGGCGCGGCTGGGCCTGTAGACATAGAAGGAGAAGCCATGTCCCTGGCACCGATCATCGGAGCGCTGGCCGTTGGCCTCATCGCGCTCGTCCTGGCTATTTACTTCTTTGCCGCGCGTAGCGGGCAGCGCACCCAGGCCATCTTTTTTCTGATCGTCGGCCTGGTTCTGTTGGTGGTCGGAGGTGCGCTGGGTTGGCAGCGATTCAACGAGACCAACCCTACCGGCCCTGCGCCGCTGGTCGCCACGCCCAAGGGTCCGGTTCAGATCCGCATCCTCACTGCATTGCCCGTCGAACCATGGGTGCGCGACGCGGCCAGGCAGTTCAACGAGGCGGACTTCACCCAGGATGGTCAACCAATCGAAGTCCAGGTGACCGCGATAGATGGCCTGACCGCGCTGGGCAAGTTCGATCGTGACGACTTCGGGGCGCTTGGCGATCGCGCGCGCGATCAACTCACGCCTGCAGAGCTGGCGCAGCTTGAAAGCACCTTCCCGACGGTGTGGATTCCCGACAGCCGTTATCTTGTCGAGCTGGCGAACGCCTCCTACAAGGAGCGCATCGGCCGCGATGTCTTCCTGACCGATGGCGAGTATCGCGCGCGGCCCATCGCGGTTTCTTTGTTCGTTTGGGGCATCTACCAAAGTCGCGCGACGGTGCTCGAGCAGAAGTTCGGCGAAATCAACTGGAGCAGTATCCATGATGCGGCCATAGCCAAGGGTGGTTGGCCCGAGCTGGGCGGCGAAAAGGGCTGGCAATACTTCAAGCTGGTTGTGCCCAATCCCCGGCGCAACGCCGGCGGCCTGGCCGCGATGATCGCCGCGGCCGGCGAGTATTACGACCGCACCAATATCACGGTCGACGACGTGATGGATCCCGACTTCCAGAAGTGGCTCGGCGAGCTGATGGGCGCCCTGACGGACGTCAGCGGCGCCAGCGCCTATACGGCCGAGGATTTCGCACTGTTCGGCTACTCTGCAGGCGACGGCGGACAGCTTCTGGAAAGCGATCTGCTAAACAACATGGAAGGCATTCGCACGCGATGGTCCGACCCGTTGGTTATCCGTTATCCTGAGTACGTCACGTGGTTCGACTTTCCGTATACCGTTTGGGTCGGCCCCGAGACCACGGCAGCCGAGAAGAACGCCGCGCTGCAGTTCCAGCAGTTCCTGCTGACGCCCGATATCCAGCGTCTGGCGGTGCAGGCCGGTCTGCGGCCGGTAATCAACGAGGTGAACGTCACCGAGGGTCAGAATCTTTTCACGCAGTGGCAAGCCCAGGGAGTTGAGGCGGTTGTGCCGCGCACCACGCGCATGGCCTCGCCCAGTCGCGAGGTGCTTCTTGCGCTCCTGCGCTGGTTTGATCTGAACGTGGGGAAGTAACATGAAGCAGACGCGGACCGATCAACGTGCCGTCGTCATCACCATCGCGGCCGTCGTGGCGTTTCTTCTCTGCCTGTGTGTGGCGGTGATATTGGTCTTTATGCCGGACCGGCAGGCGGTGGAGAAGCCCGGCGCGGCCGTGCAGGTGGATGTACGTTCGGCCACCCTGACCATCGCCCATTCTCCTGAGAAAGCAGCGCTCGTCAAGTCTCTTGCCGAACGGTTCAATGGGGCAAAGCAGCGCACGCCCGACGGGCAAACTATGCGCATCGAACTGGTTGAGCTGACATCCGAAGAGATGGTGAACCAGGCGCTGGCTGGTTTGAATACCTATCAGGCCATGACGCCGGACTCTTCCTTGTGGCTCGATCAGCTCAACCGGCGGTGGGCGCAAAGCCAGGCCGGTCAGTCGGAACCAGGCGCGATTACTTCCAGCCTCACGGGCGAGCCCGTTCGTTATGCCATCAGTCCCATTGTGATTGCGGCGTGGGAGGATCTGGCGCGGTCGCTGGGTTGGCCAGATCAACCGGTAAGCTGGAGCACTTTGCAGCAACGTGCGCAGCAGGATGCTAACTTTCGCTGGAGCCATCCAAGCACCGCGTACGCCAGCGGCCTGATGGCCACCCTCGCTGAGTTCTACGCGGGCGCGGGTGTCCAGCGAGGACTGACTGCCGAGATGGCTCAGGACCCCAAGACGGTGGAGTACGTCTCGGCAATCGAGAAATCGGTGAAATACTACGGCGAAGCAGAGCTGGCCGTTATCCAGCGGGTAGCGCAGGATCGCACCGCTCTTGACGCGTTTGTCGTATCGGAACAGCTTGTCATTGCCTTCAATACCGGCAAATTTGGCAACGCCGCACAATCTAACAAACTCGTGGCGATTTACCCGGCAGAGGGCTCGTTCTGGGCCGATCATCCGCTGGCCTTGCTCGAGACGCCTGCCGTGACCGATAATCAGCGCCGTTCCTTCCAGGCTTTTCGTGAGTTCCTCGGTGGCGCTGAAACACAGAAATTCATCATGGAAGCAGGCTACAGGCCCACGGACCTGAGCATCTCGCTGACCGGCGAAGGTTCCCTCTTCACGGCGGCCAATGGCGTCGATCCCAGGCAGCCACAGACCACGCTCCAACTGCCCACCGCCGATGTGGTGCAGGTGGTTCAGAACGTGTGGGCGCTGACCAAGCGAAAAACGAACGTGTTCCTGGTGGTCGACACATCCGGTTCCATGCAAGGCGAGAAGCTGAGCAATGCCAAGGCAGCGCTCCGCACCTTCCTGGCGCAGATCCCGAGCGACCAGGAGAAGGTGGGACTCGTTGAGTTCAATACAAGTGTGGCGAACATCATCGAGTTGGACGTACTGGCCAGAAACCGCGCGACTTTGAACGATACCGTGGACGGACTATCCGCGAACGGCAACACGGCCCTGCTCGACGGCGTGCGCGTGGCGTATGGCCGCCTGCAACAGAGTGCAGAACCCGAGCGGATCAACGCGATCGTGGCCATGACGGACGGGCGCGAGAATGCATCGATGGTCAGCTTGCGCCAGCTCGTCGGTGAGATTCAGGCAGACAATCGTAACCTGCCTGTTGTCATCTTCTGCATTGCATATGGCCGCGATGCCGATTATGCCGTGCTCCAGGCGATTGCCGATGCAAGCGGCGGCCAGGTGCGGGAAGGCAACGAAGAAACGATTCGTGAGTTGTACAAGATCTTGTCGAGCTACTTCTGATGTCTGAGTCGATTCGCGAACAGCTGGAAAAGGATGTCGGCAAAGCGCTGTTGCGCAACGCGGTCTTCCGCCTCGAGAGTGCCCTGATGGTCGGAGGCACTCTCCTGGCGACCGTATTCATGCCCAACATGATTCCGTGGATCCCGTGGTTCGCCTGGCCCATCGTAGGGATCATCGGCGAAGTAGCTATCATCGTCTCCACGCTCACCGACAAGGCCGAGCAGCAGAAGGCGATCGAGACGCTGTTCCGGGAGAAGTACACCTTTTCCGGCATTCGCGATCGAGCGCTCTTGTCCAAGCTTAACGAGGCGGAACAGTACCGCCAGCGCATCCAGGCACTGGTCGATCAGCATCGCGCGGGTCCGCTGCGCGATCGCATGAAGAGCACGACCGACCAGGTCTACGACTGGATTGCGAACATGGTGGCTCTGGCACGCCGGCTGGATACCTATCGCTCCGACCGGATTCTTCGCAGGGATCTCGAGAATGTGCCGAGAGAGATGGAACGCCTCAAGGCGCGCCTCCAGATGGAGCGCGACCCACGTGTACGCGACCAGATGGCCCAGACGCTAGAGTCGAACCGTGAGCAGGTCGCGTCGTTGGGCGAACTACGGGCCCGCATGGATCGTGCCGATCTGCAGCTCGATCACTCTTTGGCGGCTTTGGGTACGGTTTACTCGCAGCTCCTGCTCATTGGGACGAAAGATGTCGACTCCGACCGCGCCGAGCGACTGCGTGATGATATTCGGGGCGAAGTGCTCGCCCTTAAGGACATCGTGGATTCGCTCAACGAAGTGTACACGTCAACCTCGACACAGCTTTCATCCGAAGAAGCTGAAGCAGCGCGCCGCTTGCAGAAAGCCGAACGCTCAGGCAGGTAAAATGCTGGAAACCGCTATGGACCCAAGCACGACAGAGACCTCTTGCGCCTTGGGGGTCAGCGTGTCCTGGTGGTGAGGAGAGTCTATATGAAGCATATGCGCCTTGTCATGGTTCTTTTTATGATCGCCACCCTGGTTTCGGCGTGCGGCGGCAGTGCGGCGCCGGCGAAGGGGGAGGTGACCGTCTACGTCGCCGGGCCGCTCTCAGGCTTCCAGGCCAACACGGGCCAGACCGTGGCCGGCGGCGTGCGCCTCATGGCAGAACAACTGAACCGGGCCGGCGGGTTGTTGGGCTACAAGGTGAAGGTTGTTGCGCTCGATGATGAGGCGGATTCGGATGTGGCGGTCAGCGTGGCAGAGCAGATCAAGGAGGCTATGGGCCGCGGCGAGAAGGTTGTGGGCGTGATCGGCCATCCCAACTCGGGCCAAACTGCGGCGGCGATGGACGTCTACAAGGATTTGGACCTGGTCGTCATCACGCCGACCGCCTCTGAGGTCGCGCTTACGAAGCAGGGATATCGCAACTTCTTCCGCGTCAATGCTGCGAATGATCTGCAAGCACAAACCGGAGCGGACTACCTGGTTAACAAGCTGAGCGCGAAGAGAGTCGCAGTTCTCTATAACGACGACGCCTACGGAGTTGATCTGGGCAAGCTCGTTGCTGAGAATTTGCGCGGTCTGGGTGCGGAGGTGCCCGTGTCGCTCCAGGTGAAGGTGGAGCAGAACCGATTTGGGGATGAGGTCGCCAAGGTGAAACAGGCGAATGTCGACGCGATCTACTACGCGGGCTACGAAGTGGAGTGCCCTTACCTGCGAGCGGACTTACGCGATGCCGGGATGGCGAACTTGACCTTCATGGCTTCGGATGGCTGTTTCCTGGCTGCTACCATCGATAATGCCGACGGCGCGGCAGAAGGCATATACGTCACGGGCTTTGCTCCGAGTCCAAAGACTTCGGTCGATCAACAGTGGGTTTCAGCCTACCAGGCTGTCGAGTTCCGTAATCCAGACACCTACTCGGTCAACGGCTACAGCGCGATGCAGGTACTGGCTGAGGGCGTCAAGAAGGCTGGCGCCTTGACCGGATCGAAGGTTAGGGATGCGATCCGCAATCTCGATATCAAAACCCCGCTGGGCCAGGTCCAGTTCCAGGACAACGGCGATCTGCGCAAGGCCCAGATCTATGTATTTCAGGTGAAAGACGGTCAATTCACGCAGGTGGCTCCTTGAGCGAATACAATCACACTATCCTGGCGATCTTTGCCCATCCAGATGACGAGATAGGCGCAGGATCGACCTTGGCCCGCTACAGCGACACAGGCGTTCGCATCGTCCTCGTCTGCGCCACGCGTGGCGAGGCCGCCACCATCTACTGTCCGGATTGTGCAACGCCGGATACACTCGCTGAAGTGCGCACGGAGGAGCTAACCCGTGCGTGTGAACACCTCGGCATCAACGAACTGCGCTGGCTGGATTGGCCAGACGGAGGCGTCAAAGACGTGCCGCGCGAGGAGGCGATTCGCGAGGTCGTCCAGGTCATCCGTGACGTTCGTCCGACGGTTGTCATCACCCACCCCGAAAATGGCCTTTACCCACATCCGGACCATCTGGCAATATGGGAGATTGTGGTGGCCGCCTTCGCTGCCGCAGGAGATTCCGGGCAGTTCCCCGAGGCCGGATCGGCCTGGGCGGCCGCGCGCCTGTTTACCCGCGCGATGCCCCAGAGCTTCTTCGAACGCGCGCCGAGCCTCGCCGATTTCCGTGTCGAGCTGAACGGCCACCTGCTGCCCTTCATGGGGACGCCTGACGCTGACATCGACGTGGTGATGCATGTGGAACCCTGGATGTCGAGGCGCATGGCTGCCTGGGATTGCCATCGCTCCCAGCACAATCCTAATGGCTTTAGTTCCGTCATGCCTGATGGGTTGCGTCACGAGATGGCGGCCCACGAGCATTTCCTGCTGGCCGCGGGTGTGCCACTGCCAGCCGGCGTGCTAGATGATCTGTTTGCCGGCATCGAAGAAGGGGACACTTTTATGGTTCGTCGACCGTCGCCCGAGCGGGACAGTTCCCAGGAGGACAACGAGAATGCACCCTTGGAGGCGCCAGAGGCCGGAGAGGAGGCGGTTCCTACTGAATTCGTGCGCCTTTTGCTTGCGGAGCTGACGCGTCATGTGACCCTGGCTGAAGTCCTGCGCATCTATCAGCACGATCCTCGTGAGACGAAACAGGTCAACCTCTACCACGAGTTGGGGGCAGGCGAGCAGGAGATAATCTACCGGTTAGCCCGCACGCTGCGTCGCCTGGGCGCCACGGCAGGCAAAGCCGAAGCCGATGTGGCATCGATTCGGGAGGCTCGCCGCCGAGAGCGGCCCGAACCGCGCCGGGAGTATCTGCTAAATCGCATGGAAGTAGCATACAACCGTCTGCAGGACAACTCGCGCAGTGCTATGTCTGCCGAAGAACGCGACACCTGGGAAGAACTGGCCGTGCTTGCCAAATCAGCCGTTGAGTTGTTGAAGGAATAATCGGCCCCTCTGTTACGGGCACTGAATGACCCCCTGCGCCCACAGACAGCCGCCACACGAGGGCAGGATGTTGCCTCGGCAGTCTTCGAGGTTGGCTTCTGCCCAATCGCATCCGCCGCAGAAGGTGCATGGCGAGAACTCGAAGTTCTGCACCCGCTGGCGAAAGGCGACGTAATCTGGGTCGAGCCAGAGATCGAGCAACGGGCGCTGCCGTACATTCCCGACCGCATGCCGGTGATTCACCCGCGGCTTGCCATGCAGGTAGCTGATGTGTGTGTGCATCAGGGGCCAGCACGGGCTTACGTCCCCATTCCACCCGACCGACATCGTGCCGCCCTCGATGAAGTTGCATACATCGCTCGCCTCAGCCCAGCTTTGGCCCGCGTAATTGACGCTGTAACCCGACTGGAATGCCCGGAAGAGCGACTCTCGTGTGACATCATCGAAGTCCATCTTGGGCAGGCTGAGGTGCGGCACGGTCGCCGATTTCATGTAGGACAGCGCGTTCCGGGCGCGCGAATACAATACCTCGTCTTGCAGTTCCGGCGTCACGGGAAGCACGTTGCTCACCGAAAAGTGTTTGGCGCCCAATTCGAGCCCCAGCTCTAGCACTTCAGGCAGATCCGTGATGTTGCGCTTCATGGCCACAAACGCGATTCCCAGTTCGGGCTGGGGGTGATGGCCACCTTTTCGCCGCTTGCTGAAGCGCGCGATGTTGGCAATGACCTGCGTTAATTCCGCGCCCAGCCGCACATCCGCGTAGCTTTCAGGCCGCGCGCCGTCGATAGACACCCACAGCAGGTCTAGCCCCGCGTCGATGAGGCCCGCTGCAGTGCGCTCATCGAGCAACGTTGCGTTCGTAATCAGTTCGGTCCTGGCGCCCAGCGCATGCGCCTTCGCGACCCAGGTAACAATCTGCCGGTGTGCGAGGGGCTCGCCGATCCCGCCAAAGTAAACGGTCGGGATTGGGTCCAGCGCGGGCAGCCCGTCTAGGATGGCCTCAAAGGTGGCTTCGCTCATGCGTCCAAGTGGCTCGTCCCATCCCTGGCGAAAACAGGTGCTGCAATCCAGGTTGCATGCGTTGGTGGGCTCGAGATAGAGCTTGACCAGGTGTGTCACCGGCCTGAGCAGCCGCAGGCCATTGCGCGTGGGTTCCAACCGCATGCGGGCGCCCGGATGCAGGCCCAGTTGCGCCACAGCCTCCGGCGGCAATACGAGGCGACCTTGATCGTCGACATAGGCGGAAAGAGTCTTTGAGGAATGCGCCACGTTGCCAGAAAACAACGCGCGAGCATCGATCGTCATGCTAAGCTCCCGAATTTGAGTCTGCGTCTCCCTGTCCCTGAGGTAGATGCACACAATATATTATATGTCACACAAGGAAGGGGGTCAATGCAACCAGAAAAACCGGGCGGTGGGAAGCACCCTTCCCACCGCCCGGTGTGTGCTAACCTTCAGAAACTCCAGCCCGGCAGAAACCGGAGTTCGGGTCGGGCTCGACTCAGATGATCTCCAGCGCCCTAAGCTTGGATTCCGGCACCACGCCGTTCTCCCAGCCGCGCAGCCGGTAGTACTCCTCCAGCATCTTGTCGAGCTCACAGACGTGACCCTTGGAACCCAACACCTTGGAGGGTTCTTCCAGGAAGCGCTTCGGCAGGTAGTCCGAGCCCTCGCGGAAGCCGTTCAGGTTGTTGAAGTAGCGCTCCAGGTTGTACACCCGCTCGCCCACGGTCAGCAGGTAGTCCGCAGTGCAAGGTGCGCCGGTGATCGCGGCGAACTGCATTGCGAAACCGTCCAACGACTCTGAGAAGGTGGAGAACTTGCACACGTCCAGGCAGTCGGTCATGGCGTGCACGTTCTGGAAGATCATGATCAGGTTGCCCTTGCCTTCCCAGGCCAGTGGATCCACCACCTCTGCCGGTCCCAGCACGTTGCCGGCGACCTCAGCCGCGGGCGTGTAGCCGCGCAGATGGCACGCGCCGCGGTTGCTGGTCGCATAGCCGATGCCCATGCCCTTGATACCGCGCGGGTCATAGGCCGGGATGCCCTGATCCTTGACAGCCATGGCAAGCTCGGGGTGTCCCAGCTTCTTTGCGGCCTTGCCGGTGCCTTCGGCCAGGATGTCACCCGCGCCCTCGCGGAATGCGATCTTGCGGGACATCTCCACCATGCCATGCGTATCGCCCCAGGCCAGACCGTCGCTGTTCACGTAGCCGCGCTGCGTGCATTCCATGTACATCGCCAGCACGGTGCCGATCTCGATCGCATCGAAGCCCCAGTCGTTGGCGCGGTCGATCAGGTATGCGACGGCGCCGACGTCATCGTTGCCGCAGAAGGCGCCGACCGACCATGCAGGCTCGTACTCGACGCTTTCCATGTGAACCTTGAAAGGTCCTTCTTTGACTTCGACTTCCTTCTTGCAGGCGACCGGGCACGCGTGGCAGGTGGGATCGTTCACCAGGATCGTGGCTTTGACGTGCTCGCCACTCAGGAGCTCGGCACGCTCGCCAAAGGTGGTCTCCTGGCCGTTGCGGACGGGCAAGGCGCCCATGTTGTTGGTGATGTTCATCAGAACGTTGGTGCCGTAGACCGAGAGGCCGCCCTTACGCGGCGCAGTCAGCACACGCTCATCCATCAACTCGGCCAGCGCGCGCTTCTGGGCTACCTTCCACCCTTCCTTATCGACCGGCCGCGGGCGATTGCTGTGTTCGCCCTTGATCACGATGGCCTTCAGCATCTTGCTGCCGCCGACACACCCCGTCCCGCCGCGGCCCGAAGAGCGGTCGTTCTCGTTCATCCAGTTAGCGAACTTGACCAGGTGCTCGCCGGCCTGACCGATGGCGATCACGCTTAGATCCTTACTGCCATACCGCTCCTGGAGGGTCTCGATGGTCTCGTGAGTGCCCATGCCCCACAGATCGCTGGCCGGATGGAGCGTCACTTGACCATTTTCGACATAGGCGTAAACCGGTCTTTCGGCCTTGCCCTTGAATACCAGGCCATCGAGCCCTGCCCACTTCAGTCTTGCTGCTGACCAGCCGCCGTGGTGCGAGTCGGTCACGGTGCCGGTCAGGGGAGACTTGGTGACCACGGCCATACGGCCGCTCAGGTTGACGTCGGTTCCGGTCAGAGGACCGTTCATGAAGCAGAGAATGTTATCAGGGGAAAGCGGGTCCACCAGCGGACCATTGTCAAAAACATACTTGACGCCGAGGCCGCGCGCACCGATGTACTTGCGCGCATCTTCTTCCGCGATCGGTTTGTACTCGATTTGGCCTGTTGTCAAATCGATCCAGGCCACCCGGTTCCTATAGCCACCTAAATTCATCGATCCACCTCCTTGTGTGGGTGCAGTGTTGGGTTTCTTGGCAGATGAAGCCCACGTGAAGGGCAACAAAAAGCCGGGGGCCGTTATGGTGAAGCTACATAACGACCCCCGGCGCACTTGACGACCTGAGGATATTGGACTTGTATCCCCGGCCCGGCTCTCTTGAGCTGAAGAGTGGGTCTCGGAGTCTCATATTAGAAATATTCGCAGAGCACTCGAAAACGTAAAGTACCCTACATTGGCATTTTACACTGCCCTGCAACATCGCGCAAATCTTCTCAGACGGCTGCAGGCCCGCGTGAGCTATTATGAGCTGCGGAAATGGCGCTGGAACTCATCACCAACAGCTGCTTCGACGGCCGCTGCATACGCGTTGAAGCGCGCGATGAGGGCCCGGCCAATGGGCGTGACAACTGCTCCGCCCCCACCTGCGCCCCCGATGTGCCTTTCGACCAGGCGAACGCCCAACCCCTCTTCCATTTCTTCGAGGCGTTCCCATGCCAACCGGTATTGCACGCCTATCTTTTCGGCCGCGGCACTGATAGATCCGGTCGCCTCGATCGCTTCCAACAACTGCACTCGCCATCGGCTGAGCGCTACACGGCCGCCACGCTCGATCCATAGATTGGCATGTGGGGCAAGGTCGACGGGTATGTCTGTATTCACGATAACGCCTCCCTGATCCAATTCGTTGACGCAGTTGTACCGCCATGCTACAATTTGCGCAACTCGATCGACCATCTTGGGAGGAGGAATTCAAAATATGGCGTTATTGAACGCTGAAATTCGGAAGGACGTACAACAGGCGCTCGTCGACGTGAAAACTCCGGTGATTTTCAAAGTCTTCACCCAGGAATTGGAGTGCCAATACTGCAAGGAGACGCGCGAACTCGTTCAGGAAGTCGCGGCACTCTCCGACAAGCTTTCCGTTGAGGTCTACGACCTGGTCAGGGATCAGGCCATCGCGGAAAGCCTCGGCGTCGACAAAGTTCCGGCCATTGCTGTCATCGGCCAGAAGGATTATGGGATCCGAATGTTCGGCATTCCATCTGGCTATGAATTTGGCAGCCTCATCGAGAGCATCAAGCTCGTTTCTGATGGTGAGTCGGGTCTCTCAGCCGAAACCAGGAAGCAGGTCGCCAAGCTCACCAAACCGGTGAAGATCCAGGTCTTCATCACCCCTACCTGACCGTACTGCCCGCGAGCCGTGATGCTCGCATATCAGCTGGCGATGGAGAGCGACCTGATCCAGGCGCATATGGTCGAGGTTATCGAGTTTCCCTTCCTTGGCAACAAGTACGACGTTATGGGCGTTCCTCGCACCGTGATTGATGAAACCATCCACATCGAGGGTGCGGTGCCCGAGCCGATGTTGATGCGTGAGTTCGAAAAGCTGTTGAATTAGGCCCCTGAGGGCTGGGTCGCCCCATCGATTTAGCCCTTAGCGAATACGCATTGTAAGCTAACTATTTGACGCGCTCTGGTGCCTTGCCCTATATTTGTACAATCAAACGACGAGACTCGTGCGGCGCAAGTTGTTGCCGTGTAAGGATGAAGGGAGGAAGACACAGTGACCATGACAGCAGAAGCGACCAAGCCCGCTGCGACTAAGGGTGGCGGTCTTGCCGGCATGGTGGTGGCCGACAGTAGTATCAGCTTTGTAGATGGCGCGAACGGCATCCTCGAGTATTGCGGGTACGATATACGGGTGCTGGCTGAGAACAGCACGTTTGAAGAGGTCGCCTATCTGCTGTGGAACGGCCACCTGCCTACGGCCCCCCAGCTGGAAGAGATGAGGCAGCAATCCCGCGCATGCCGTTTCATGCCGCCCGAGATCCTCGCGACACTGCGCAACGTACCGCGCAATGCAGATCCGATGGCGGTCATGCGCACGGCAACATCGATGCTGGCGCACTACGATCCCGAGTCCGAGGATAACACGCCCATCGCACATCAGCACAAGGCATGTCGCCTTTTAGGGCAGCTTTCTGGCGTGCTTGCAGCCTATGAGCGCATCCGCCGCGGCGATGAGCCGGTCAAGCCGCGCATGGATCTGGATCACGCAGCCAACTTCCTGTGGATGCTGACGGGGGAAGATCCTGACCCAAAGGCGGCCAAAGCTCTGGACCAATATCTGCTTCTGCTGGCAGAGCACGAACTCAACGCGTCGACTTTCACCGCCCGCGTCATTGCCTCGACCGGGTCCGATCTGCATTCAGCCATTACCGGTGCGATGGGCGCCCTGAAGGGTCCCGCTCACGGCGCGGCAGTACAGGAGGCGATGGAGCAGTTCCTCGAGGTGGGCACGGTGGAGAACGTCGAGCCGTGGTTTCGCAGCCTGGAGGGCACCGGCCGCCGGGTCATGGGCATCGGACATCGCGTCTACAAGGTGCGCGATCCCCGGGCCGAGCCGTTGATGAAGAACGTTCTCGAAATGGTTGAGGCGACCGGTGAGCGCCAGTGGTTCGACATCGCGCGCAAACTGGAAGCGTTGGCGATGGAAGATGAGTACTTCCGCTCCCGCAATCTGAGCGCGAATGTCGATTTTTACTCTGCCCCGTTGCTCTACTCCATCGGCATTCCCGTGGATGCCTTCACCTGCATGTTTGCGATGAGCCGCATTGTCGGCTGGACCGCGCATGTGTACGAGCAGCAGGCTAACAACCGCCTGATTCGCCCGCTCTCCAACTGGATCGGCGAACATCAGCTTCCGTGGATCCCCATCGCACAGCGTAGCTGACGCATATCAGACGAAAATGCCGGGCGCTCTTGCGATCTAAAGGATCGCAGTGCCCGGCATTTATGCATCTGGCGGCACTTGCAAGCCGCCCGCCACGCGTCTTAAACTGCCTAGATCCAGTGCTGCTTCCTGGCGAAGTGCGTTAGTTCGTCCCGGAATTGGGGGGCGGCGATATTGATCAACGCGTGTACGCGCTGTCGCACGCTCCGGGCGAATAGGTCCGCCACACCATATTCCGTAACGATGTAACGCACATGATTGCGCGTGGTCACCACTCCTGCGCCCTGTTTTAGCGTTGGAACGATTCGGCTGATGGTTCCATCCTTAGCGGTGGCCGGCAATGCGATGATAGGCAATCCGCCTGGTGAGCGCAGTGCACCATACATGAAGTCCATCTGGCCCCCGACGCCGCTATAGAACAGCGTGCCGATCGAGTCCGCGCATACCTGGCCGGTCAGGTCCACTTCCAACGCAGAATTCAGCGCCACCTGCTTGTTGTTTTGGGCGATTATGAACGGGTCATTGACATAATCTTGAGGGTGGAACTCGAACAAAGGATTGTTGTCCATGTAGTCGTACAGGCGCTGCGATCCCAGGGCAAACCCCGCGACGCACTTGCCCTTATGGATCGTCTTTGCTGCGTTCGTCAGCACTCCCGTCTCGATGAGCTCAATCACACCGTCCGAGAAAAGCTCCGTGTGTATTCCCAGATCCTTTTTGTCCTTGAGATAGAACAGCACCGCGTCGGGGATTTCACCGATGCCCATCTGCATGGTGGCGCCATCGGGGATCAAGTCGGCGATATTCGAGGCAATCTGCTTCTGCAGCTCACCCGGCGAGCCCATCGGGACTTCGACGATGGGATAGCTCACCGGCACGACGTGCGTCAACCGGCTGACGTGGATGAAGCTGTCGCCCAGCGCGCGCGGCATCTGGTCGTTCACCTCGGCGATCACGACGTCTGCTGACTCAGCCGCCGGCTTAGTCAGGCCCACTTCCACGCCGAAAGTGCAGTAGCCATGCTCGTCTGGCGGGGAACAGTGGATCATGGCGACGTTTGGTTTCAACAAGCTAGGGTCGCGCAGCGCGTGCGGGATCTGGCTCAGAAAGATCGGCGTGAAATCCGCTCGCCCCTCGTTGACCGCCTGGCGTACATTGTGGCTGATGAACAGGGAATTGACGCGCAGGTGTCCCTCCATCCCTGGCTCGACATACTCGGCCGGACCGATGGTCAGCACCTGGACGATCTCGACGTCTTCCAGCTCCGGCGCGCGCCGGACGAGTGCGCCCAGCAATTCCTTGGGCACGCTGCAATTGCCGGTCATAAAGACGCGGTCGTGGGATTTGATGGACTGAACCGCCACATCCGCGGAACAAAGCTTGTTGTGATAGGAGGGCGCTCTCATTCGACACCTCCGAGCGATTCGCGCAGGGCCTGGTGGACGATCTTGCCGTCGTATGTGTTCAGCCCGTGGCGCAAGACCCGGTCGCTGGTGAGGGCCTGGTTCAGGCCGCGCGTGGCAATCTCCTGGATGTACGGCCAGGCTGCGTTGTTGACTGCATGCGTGGTGGTGCGAGCGACGACGCCTGTCATGTTCGGGACACAGTAATGGATCACACCTTCTTCGATATAGGTGGGATTCTGGTAGGTGGTAGGCCGGCTTGTTTCGATGCAGCCGCCCTGGTCGATGGAGATGTCCATGATGACACTGCGCGGCTTCATGGTGCGCACCATCTCGCGCGTCACGACATGCGGAGTGCGGGCGCCCGGGATGAGCACAGCGCCGACCAAGACATCCGCGCGCTTGACTGCACGCGCAACGTTGAAGTCATAGGCCACGATGGTGTCCACTACGCAGCCACGCTCCTCGAGCGCTTGCAGGCGGCGCACGTCCGCGTCCATGATGGTGACATGCGCACCGGCAGCTTTGAACATGCGTGCCGCGTTCGCGCCTACGATGCCTGCGCCGAGGATGATTACTTTCGCAGGCGGAACGCCGGGCACGCCCCCCAGCAAGATGCCGTGGCCTCCCTCGTTGTTTTGCAGCAATTGGGCTGCGATCGAGGCGATCATGCGGCCTGCGATCTGGCTGGCAGCAGCCAGGACGGGCAGATGTCCGTGGCCATCCTGGATGGTCTCGTAAGCGATCGCAGTGATCTTGCGCTCCAGCAACAGCTCGATCTTGCGGGGATGCGCTACCGCCAGGTGCAGGAAGCCGCACAGTGTCTGGCCCTGGTGCAGCAGTTCAAACTCGGTCAGCAGCGGCCGCGAGACCGTGAGGATCATGTCGGAGCGCCCGTAAACTTCTTCGGTGGAATACACGATCTGTGCACCCGCCTCGCGATAACGCTCGTCATCGAAGCCGCTGCCTTGCCCGGCGTCACGCTCGACATAGACGCGGTGGCCCTGATGCGTCAGGATTTCGACCCCCATGGGCGTCAATCCCGCACGGTAGTCAAAAGGACGTTTCTGCTTGGGGATTCCGATATCCATGAAGTGCCTCCTCTTTGAGGTGAGCGTCTTATGAACGACTTCCGATCGTGAGCCGGCCTCACCCATCCAGCCAGCGGCGGATCGCATCCTTCACGGTTGCCCCATCGGCAGGCAGTTCAACCGGTGGGTTGCGCAGCCGGGAGTCGACATCCGCGAGCTTTCCCTCGTGGTAACCAACTTTGAACTCGCTGAATTTCAGGCCGTGCGCGGTGGAGATGACTACCACGCGTTGTCCCGGTTGGATCACGCCCTGCGCCGCGAGCTTTCGCGCGACTGCGAGCGCCACACCTGTATGCGGATCGGCAAACAACCCTCGGCGATCGGCCAGGGCGCACGCGTCCGCCAACTCGTCCTCGCTGGCCTGCTCCACGACGCCGCCGAAGTCGCGCAGCGCGCGGACAGCCTTCTCATAGCTGACAGGATTTCCGATCCGGATGGCAGATGCGGCGGTCGAACCGGCCGTGACAGGCTCCAGCCGGTCAAAGCCTCGCCGGTATGCCAGGTACAGGGGGTTCGCACGCTGGGCCTGTGCTGCAGCGAGACGCGGCGCCCGGTCGATCAGGCCGAGCACCTTTGCCATGGCCAGGCCTTTCGCCAACGCGGAGATATTGCCCAGGTTTCCTGACGGCAGGACGATCCAGTCTGGCGCCTCCCAGTGGAGCTGCTGGACGATCTCGATGCCGGCCGTCTTTTGGCCCTCCACGCGAAGCGAGTTCATCGAATTGGCGAGGTAGATCGAGTTGTCCTGCGTGACCTCCTGGACGATGCGCATGCAGCCATCGAAGTCCGTGTCCAGTGCGAGTACGCGTGCGCCGTGAGCAATCGGCTGGATGAGCTGCGCGGTCGTGATCTTACCCTTCGGCAGAAAAACGATGGTGGGGATGCCGGCCGCTGCGCCATAGGCGGCCAGTGCGGCCGAGGTGTCGCCGGTCGATGCGCAGGCAACTGCACGGACCGGTGTCTTTCCCAGCCCGATGATGTGGTTCACCGCGGAGACCAGCACGGTCATGCCGAGGTCTTTGAACGAGCCCGTGTGGCTGATGCCGCACTGCTTGATCCACAGGTCATCTATCCCGAGATCGCTGGCCAGGCGGGGTAACGGCAGGAGCGGCGTCCATCCCTCGCCCAGTGTGACGATGCGCTCCGGCTCGATTTGCGGCAGCACCCAGTCTTGCTTTGCCCAGACGCCGGAAACGCCGCGCCGCGAGTCGAACTGGGCGCGCCATGCGCTGCCGTCGCGCGACCGGGCCAGGAGGGCCTCATCGTGTGCTACCTCCAACAGGCCGCCGCAATGGGGGCAGCGGTAAATGACGCTGAATACATCGTAGTGGCCTGCACAGCCGCGAACGCAGCGATAAGAGGCCGCAAGTGGGGCGTTGTGTTCTGGCACGTTCACATCCGATAGGCGAAGCAGTCCCATGGACGACTGTCCGGCATTGAGTCCCGAGGGGACGGTTTCCAGTGTAGCACCAGCAGGCTATTTGGGCAAAGCCTGTCCGTTCTTGTGGGCACAAATGAAATGGGCTAGAATCGCCCCTAAGAATGGAGAGGTCAATTGACGATGGATGACATCCAACCGCGCTTGCTGACACCCGACGACTTAGAGCTGTTTATTGCTGAGCACGGAATCGACGCCCAGATCGTGCCTGTGGAGGTGGAAACGCCCACCGTACCTGCAGCGGCCGCGGCGCTCGGCGTTCAGACAGCGCAGATCATCAAAACGCTCCTTTTCCTGATCAGGGATCTGAACCCGTTCGTCATGATCGCAAGCGGTGACACCATCGTGGATCGTCGTGCGCTGGCCGACCGGTATGGGGTGGGCAAGAAACAGGTGAGGCTGGCGGATCCACAGACCGTGGCGCGGATCACCGGCTATCCGGTTGGCGGTGTGCCACCCTTCGGGCACATTGTACCGGTTCCTGTGTTTCTGGACGAGCGGATCCGGCTCTGGGATGTGGTCTATGGCGGCGGCGGGGACGATCACACGCTGCTGCGGGTGCCTACCACCGAGTTGGCACGTATCACGCAAGGGGAATGGATCGACCTTCGGTAGCTCAGAACTGCCCCTGCATCGATCCCGCATATCCGGTCAGTTCAACATAGCCGTTGCCTGACACCATCTGTGTGCCCATCGTTCCGCCGACCGAAACCGCGCCCTCCCAGTACGTGTAGGATACATTCATCTCCTGGTCCGCCAGGTGCGGCGCAATGGTCAGTGTTAGCTCTGCAGCGGGGATCTCCAGCCGCCAGCCTGACGGATACTCCGCACCGGTGCGCGGGCTGCGCCACTTGCCGGTGGGCTGCAGTGAGAAGTCGCCTGGTCCAAGGCGCTGCGTCGATCCGTCCGCAGCAACGAGGGTGCCGTTGGAGAATTCATCGACGCTGCCGTCTGCGCGGCGAAGCTGGAATACCATCAACTCCCGATCGTTGTCGAGCTGGATGCTGAACCAATCCCACCCCGCCTGGTCGCTGCCAAGTGCGCTAGTGCTGTATTCGTGATCCATCCAACCCAGGCCGCTCACCGCGAACGTCTTCCCGCGTACCGTTACCGTGCCGGTCGCAGCCATGTGGGTGAGGCTGTAGTAGATCGAGGCATTGGTGGCCGCTTCTCCCTTCTGTGAGTACCCACGGTCGCCCTGAAGCACCGGCCCCTTTGCATCTGTAAGCTGGAGGTCGAGGCGCACATCGCCCGCGGCCGCCACAAGCCTTTCAGGCGGCTTGCGATAAGGCGCGACGCCGGCTGCGGTTTCGACTGCGGTTTCGAGAATCCCCTCGTCGGTCACCGACCAGTCTTCCAACCACACACGAAAGGGCTCGGCCTGCGCGCCGGCAACGCCGCCCGCACCCCGCGCCAGCTTTTCGAACGCAGCGTGCTTTCCGCCCGCCACGTCGGTGAGGGCAAAGTGGGCCATGTAGACCTGGTCTGTCGCCCAGGCGGATGTGCGATCCGCGCGCTGCCCGGGCGGTGTGAGTGCCCGCCGAAAGAACGTCAGCTGGTATCCGAAATGCTCACCGCTCTCGCTCTGCAGGTTGCCCGTGTAATACCACCATTCGGTCTGGTATTCGTCATGGGGTCCATGATCCCGCGGGAACTGCGGCACGGTCCCAGGCCGGACCAGCGCAAACCCTGCGGCATCCGCCGGCGCAGCCGCGGCCACAAGGCTCGAGCGCAATTCAGGGCCGCTGCGCGGCCACATCGCCCACGCCGCCGCCAGGAGACCTATCACAACGACTACGATCCAGGCGCGTTTCATTCGCCCCTCAACGCTTCTGCTGCCGCCATGCGTCCCAGCCGGATTGCGGGATGCGCACCCGCTAACAATGCGGCTACCACTGCCAGAGCCAGCGCCTGGGCAAAGACCGCCGGATCGGCATAGAGCTGCATCGTCCACCCGAACGAACGCCGGTTGATGATGAAGATCAACACAATCGCCAACGCCAAGCCGGTCGGTATTGCCAGCAGCCCTGCCACTGTTCCCATCAGCCCCGTCTCGAGGAACACGAGACCGCGCAGCTGTCCGACGGTTAACCCCACCGCGCGCATCAGGCCCAGCTCGCGCGCTCGCTCCAGTTGCAGCGAAAGCAGCGCGGCCAGCACGCCGATGAAGGCCACGACGGCAGCCAGCAACTGCAGTGCGCCCGTGATGGCAAACGCGCGGTCGAATACGGCCAGCGCCTCGTTGCGAAGCACCGCATTCGGCCGTACCACGACACCCTGCACGCCCGACAGCGCTTCGCGCAGTCCGTCCACCGTGCGATCGATATCTACGCCAGGGGCCAGGACCATCAGCGCCGCGGTGACGGTCGGGTCATCCCAGTTCGCCCGGTACAGATCGAGCCCCATCATGACCGTTCCCTGGCTGCTAGAATAGTCGCGATAGATGCCTGCGACCGGAAACTCCCGGGGGCCGCGGTCGGTATAAAGGGTGACGCTGGCGCCGTGCGGCGGCAGGTTGAGACGATTAGCCAGGGGCTCGCTCGCCAGCACCGCGCCGCTTTGCACGGCTTGGCGCACCTCCTCACGCGCGCCATCCGTCGAAACGAAGATCCTCGGCGCGATGAAGTCCTCATCTGAAACGGCAGCGATGCCGATCGGCCCATCGGGTGATGACACATCTGTCGAGCGCAGGACGTCCCAGCGCGTGACGCCCGGCCACGAACTGACCACTTCGCTGACGCGCGGGTCCAGGGGCGCGGGCGATCGAGTGGCCGTGAGTGCTGGCGCGGAGACGTATACATCGCCCCAGAGGGTCTGCCCGAGCCAGGACTCGACCGTCGTGCGGAAACTGCCTACCATCAGGCCGACGCCGATCGTCACTGAGACCGCCACCATCAGCGCGGCTACCGCAACAGCAGTCCGGCTCAGCGCACCCGTTACGCTGCGCGGGGCCATCCGCCCCGTCACGCCGAAAAGCGCGTTGGTGACCGGCAGCACTGCGAGACCGAACAACAGCGTCACCATGGGCGCGAGGAACGCAAAGCCGATGGTGAGCAGGAAGATGCCACCAAAGCTCACGACGAGCGAGCGGGTAGGAGCCAGGAGCAGCGCCACGCCGAAAGCAATGGCTCCTGCGCCCGCGAGGGAGAGGCCCGGGATCAGCCGCCGTGCTTTGTCCTCCAGCCCCGAGCGGGTCAACGCCATGCGTGGCGGGATGGTGGATGCCTCCCATGCGGGCAGAGCTGCGGATGCCACAGTGGAGGCCAATCCCGCAAGCGCGCCCTTAACGAGGCTCTCAGGCGGAATGACGATGCCGCGGACCGTCACGACGAAATAGAGGTCGTTGATCGTCTGCGTGACCAGGCGCACCGCGCCCTGTCCGAGCAAGACGCCCAACCCCAGCCCCAATGCCGAGCCCAGCAGTCCCACCAGCGCGGCCTCGCCCAGAACCAGCCACGCCACTTCCTGCCGCGTGACGCCGAGGCAGCGCAATGAGCCGAACAACGGGCGCCGCTGGACGACCGAGAAGGTCATGGTGTTGTAGATCAGAAACATGCCGACCACCAGGGCCAGCAGGCTCAGTGCGGTCAGGTTGGTCCGGAACGCGGCGGTCATCTGCTCGACCGCGCCGGTGCGTGCGGCGACGGGCATGACGCGCGCATCAGCGGGCAGCAGCGCGCGGATCGCATCGAGGCCGGATGGCTCGCTGGCAGGAACGATGAGATCGATGTGACTCAGCCTGCCGACCTGGCCCAACGCCTCCTGCGCCGTTGCGATATCGGCGAGGACGATGCCTTCGAGTGCGCGACGCGTCAGCCCGTCCTCGGGACGCAGCAGCCCGGCGATGAATCCCGTCGAAGGCCGGCCGGCTGAACTGATGTCGACCGTGTCGCCAACGCCGAGACCGTAGTCTACGGCCAAGTCCTCTGAGATGAGCAGTGCGCCGGGTCGCGTCAGGAATGTGACAAGCTGCCCCACGTCAGCGGGGCTGTCTGCAGAGCCGGCCAGTTCTGTGGAGAGGTAGGAGCGAAACGGCTGCTCTGCGAACGGGTCAATTCCGAGCAACTGGACCGGCCGGCTGCCGAGTTGTGGCGAGCTGATGTAGTCCGTCACCACCGGCGCGCTGGTGATGCCGCCGGCGCCGCGCAGGCGCGCGTAGATCGCCTCATCCAGACCCGCAGGCCCGCCCGCGACCTGGTGCGTCGCCCTGCCCGCGATCGTGTCTGTGCTCAGATCGAACGCCCGGCTGGCTGCGCTGTTCGCGAGATCGATCGCCACCATGACGGCCACGCCCAGCATGATGCCAGTGATCATCAGCACGGTTTGCCAGGGATGGCGAAGGAGATAACGCCAGCCCACATTGAAGAGCGTGTGTCTCATCGCCCTGCTTCACCATCACTTCGGAGGCCATCCCCTCCGGCTGCGAAATGCGACGTCGCGAGCCGCGCGGATCCAGAACCCATCCTCGCGGCCGCGGTCGCGAAGCCGGGCTTTGCTGCAGGGTCGAGCTCCAGTTTCCCGTCGCGTAAGTGATACACGCGATCCGACCAGGTGGCCGACTCGGGACTGTGAGTGACCATGAGCAAGTTCTTGCCCGCCTGCCGCGTCAGCCGGTCCAGCAGCGCCAGCACGGATTCCCCCGTGTCTTCATCGAGGTTGCCGGTTGGTTCGTCGGCCAGCACCAGCTGTGGATCGTGGACGAGTGCACGCGCGATGGCGATCCGCTGTTGTTCGCCCCCCGAGAGCTTGTCGGGGTATGTGTCTGCGCGTTCCAGGAGGCCGACCGCGTGGAGCAGGGGCTCGGCCTGTTGGCGCGCGGCCTTCGGCGATGCGCCGTTCAGTTCGACCGGCAGAGTCACGTTTTCCATGACCGTCAGGGTGGGAATCAGGTTGAAGAACTGGAACACGAAGCCGATGTGGCGGCGGCGGAACAGGGTGCGATCCCGTTCGTTCATGCCTGTTAGCTCCTGTCCTCCGATCCACACCTGCCCGCTGTCGGGCCGGTCGATGCCGCTGACGACGTTCAGCAGCGTGCTTTTGCCGCTTCCGCTCCGGCCGAGCAGCGCGACAAACTCGCCCCGGTGAAACTCCGCCGAAGCATTTTGCAGCACGACGCGCTGGCGGTCACCCTCCTGGTAGGCCTTTGAAAGGCCCAGCAGCCGTACGAACGGCGCGGCCGAGCGCCCCGATCCATCTCCGCTGTCGTAAAGGGTATTTGGCTGGCGATTCATGTCACAAGCATAACCAAATGGAGCGCGACCGGCAGTAAGCCTACCCCCGATTAGACAAAGTTTATACAAATTCCGGATCAGCAACTTTCGCAGTTGTGTCGATTTGTGTATAATGTCTCAAAAGTGACCCACAAAGGAGCCCACCATGCGACCGCCAGTCCGCGCTCTTTTCGTCCTCTTGCTGCTTGTCTCGTGTATCGCTGCCTGTTCACCGGTGCCGGCGCCGCCTCCGGCTACGCCGATTGCGCTCTTGCCGCCTGCCACCCTGCCGCCGCCGACATCGGCGGCGCCGCCCACGAGTACGCCGAGACAGCTCGCAGGGCCTATGATCAGGCCGTCCGCCCGGACGTACGATGCCACGCTGGCCAGCTTTACCACCGAGGACTTCGCCGGCTCGGGAACGTGCGCGGCTTGTCACGTGCCGATGAAGGACCAGGCCGGCAATGAGGTCTCGACGCCGACGCACTGGCGGTCGACCATGATGGCAAATGCCAGCAAGGACCCGATCTGGCAGGCAAAGGTCAGCTCGGAGGTGAAGCGCATCCCGGGCCTGAAGGCCGTTATCGAAGAGAAGTGCGCCACCTGCCATACCCCTATGGCGGTCGCGCAGGCCGGCGTGCTGGGCCAGGATGTGGTCCTGCTGGACGAAGGGTTCCTTGCCGCAACGCATCCCCTGTATGAAGCCGGCCGCGATGGTGTGTCATGTACGGAGTGTCACCAGATCCAGGAGGATAACCTGGGCAAAGAAGAAAGCTTCAGCGGCGGCTATACCATCGACACATCGACCGACGCGCCGGACCGCGAGCTGTTCGGCCCCTATCCGGATCCCGTGGGTCAGCTCATGCAGGCAAGCACCGGTTTTAATCCCATCCACGGCCCCCACATGCAGACAGCGGAACACTGTGCAACCTGCCATAACCTGAAGACCCCTTACGTGGATGCCAGTGGTGAGGTGCTGGGCGAGTTCCCCGAGCAGACGCCCTACACCGAGTGGCAGCTCAGCACGTTCGGCGAGACGAACGTCATCTGCCAGGACTGTCACATGCCGGCGGTGGCGGGTGGCGTGGTCCTTGCTACTACGCCGCCGGACCTGCCCCAACGTCAACCGTTCTCGCAGCACCACTTCGCTGGGGGCAACCAATTCATGCTGGGGATTCTTAGCCAGAATGCCGCCGACATCGGCGTCACCGCGGACGCGAACCAACTGCGGGCCACGCACGCACGCGTTGCAGAGCAACTCGGCCGGGCCGCCACCCTCAGCATAGAGCGCATCGAGCAGGCGGACGAGATGTTGGATGTGCAGGTGAAGGTCTCGGCAATCACAGGACACAAGTTCCCGACCAGCTTCCCTTCACGCCGGGCCTGGCTGCACGTAACAATTACCGACAAGAGCGGTGCGGTCGTCTTCGAGTCCGGTAAGCCCGGGCCCGACGGCACGATCGCAGGAAATGACGCGGACGAGAGCCAGGTAAAGTTCGAGCCGCACTACGACGTGATAACGGTGGCGGACCAGGTGCAGATCTATGAGCCTATCATGGCCGACAGCGACGGCAACCTGACCTACACGCTCATCCGCGCTGCAAGGTACTCAAAGGACAACCGGCTGCTGCCTGAAGGATTCGATAAGGAGGTTGCGCCGGCTGATGTTGCGGTATACGGAGAGGCTACTAAGGATGAGAACTTCGTTGGCGGGAGCGACCTGGTGACCTACCGTGTCCCCGTCGCCGGGGCCTCAGGTCCCTTCAGCGTCAAGCTGGCTCTGCTGTACCAGCCCATCTCCTACGGTTTTGTGGTGGATCTGTTGGGAGATGAGACAGAACTGACGCAGCGATTCGGCGGCTACTACGAAGCGGCGGACAAGACGCCCTCGCTCGTCGCGACGGTCGAAGGAATGAGCCAGTAGCGGTCAGTCCCGCCAGGAAACAGGGGACGCCCTGCCGCCAGGGCGTCCCCTGTTTTGTTCCTTATCGGACGGTCGCCATCACTGCGGCGCGGCCGGCCTCAAATGCCCTACGATTCAATTCCACGTACTTGGGGGGCACGCGCTCGGTGATTACTGCGAGCCATGCATCCTTTGCCAGCCCGGGCGCAAGGCCCTCGCGCTCGACCAGCGCAGACAGCGCGCCGAGCAGCACGACGTTGGCGGCCTTTGCATTGCCCAGTTCGGCCGCGATGCGTTCGCCGTCGATGTAAACGGCCTTGTCCGTGACCTGGCCGATCGCGCTGCGCATCCGTTCGTCATCGGGGTAGGGCTGGCCACCGGATGTCACCGTGACCGGCTCGATCGCCTGCAGATTGACCACAACCAGCGCGCCCCGGCGAAGCTGGCCCAGGTTGCGCAGCGCCTCCGCCTTTTCAAACGCCAGGTACACGTCCACCTCGCCCGCCCCTACCAGCGGCGAGTAGACGACGCTGCCCCAGCGTACGAAGCTGGTCACGCTGCCTCCGCGCTGAGACATGCCGTGGACTTCGGCCTGCTTGGCCTGGAAGCCCGCGGCCAGCCCGACGTTGACCAGCACATCGCTCGCCAGGATGGTTCCCTGGCCTCCCACCCCCGCGAGGAGGAAATTGATCGCCTTCATCATCGTTGGCCTCCTCAATTCGCCGGTGAGCGGAACTTGATCGCATCGCGCGGACAAATCTGCGCACAGACCTCGCAACCCGTACAGGCAGAGGCATCGATCAACGCCTTTGGCCGGCCTGTCTTTTCGTCCAGTTCATCGCTCTTGAGGATGGCAGGACACCCGATGCGGAAGCAGAGCGTGCAGCCGTTGCAGACGTCCGGGAGCACCTCCAACGGAACCCAGCGCTTGCGCGCGGCGGGCAGCAGCGCACACTCTTCGCGTGTGATCAGCACGGCCGGTTCGTCGAGCTTCAGGTATTCTTTGAGCGTCTTCTCGACTTCCTCGACTGCGTATGCAGGCACGGTCTTGACGTGGCGGATGCCGCAGGCACGCACCAACGGCTCGAGCTCGATCACCGGCGCTTCCTTCCCCTGCAGTGTGTGTCCGGTGCCCGGGTTTTCCTGGTGGCCGGTCATTCCCGTCACCCGGTTGTCCATGATGACCGTGACGATGGGCGCCTGGTTGTAAGCTGCGTTGATGAGCGCGGGGATCCCCGTGTGGAAGAAGGTCGAATCGCCGAGCACGGCCACATGGTGCTCCGGGCTGCCGGCCTTGGCCGCGCCGTGAGCCTGGCCGATGCTCGAACCCATCGCGCCGCAGGTGTGGATGGCGCTCAGCGGCGGGATCATCCCCAGCGTATAGCAGCCGATGTCGCCGTTGACCGGCACCTTGAGCTTGTTCAGCACGTAGAACGTGCCCCGGTGGGGGCAGCCCGGGCACAGTACCGGGGGCCGCGCGGGCAA
>CAYLZG010000013.1:56187-56501 GCA_964387985.1 uncultured Anaerolineales bacterium
CGTGGATCGAACTCGCCCGTGATTGGGAAGATCGACTTGCCTTCGCAAGGAACGCCAAAGAGCCTGACTGCCTCTTCGATGAACGGGTCCAGCTCCTCGATAACGATCACCCGGTCGACGGACCCGGCAAAATCACGGATCAGCTGTTCCGGGAGCGGCCACGACATCCCCAGTTTCAGTACGGATGCGGTCGGGAAGACCTCCCTGGCATACTGGTACGAGACGCCCGCGGTGATGATGCCCAGCGACCGGTCACCGGCTTCGATGCGGTTGAAGGGATAGCTCTCCGCACAGAGTGCCACGTCCTTCATGCG
>CAYLZG010000014.1:0-1150 GCA_964387985.1 uncultured Anaerolineales bacterium
CCGGTCAGTGAAGAACTCGCGAAACATAAGCATTAAGTCTATCATAGCCCCCTGCGCAGCAGAAACTGGGCTTGTGCTCGTCGAAGGTTTGGGTTATAACTGGCGTAGCTGACCAACCTGCGCGAAGGAAGAGCCATGCCGATCACTCCTGAAGCATTCCGCGATGCACTGCGTCACTTCCCCGCTGGCGTGACCATTGTGACAATCAAGGCCGGCGAAGAGGTGCACGGTCTTACCGTGTCCGCATTCGCCTCGGTCTCGCCCGAACCACCGCTCATCCTTATCTGCATCGACCACAGGCACTATGCATACAAGTTGCTCGAACAGGAGGGCGCCACGTTTGCGGTAAATATCCTGCGCGCGGATCAGTCAGGGCTCTCAGATCGTTTTGCTTATGCGGATAGCGAGGACCGTTTTGCTGTGGGCGAGTGGCGCACAGCGGTGACCGGCGCCCCCGTTTTAGCCGATGCCCTCGCATGGCTGGACTGCACGGTGTACTGCCACGAGCGCGCAGGCACGCACACCATCTACGTGGGACATGTGCATGCGTCCGGCGTACCATCTCCAGACCATCCGCCGCTGGTATGGTGGAATCGGGCCTATCGGTCGCTGGGACATTAGCGCATCCCTAGCCGCGCGCTTGAAATATGGGCCGTTTCACGGCATAATGCCAGGCGCTCTGGCGGATTCTGACGAAGGGAGCTTCCGTTGCGATCACGGTCCAGCATGTTCCTCCTGGCATTCCTCCTCTTGCTGCTGGCCGCGTGCAGCAGCTACCGGTTTCACGGCATCCCTTACGAGCCGCCGACAGCCGCCCCGCGCATCGAGGGAACGAATTGGGATGGCACGGCATTCAGCATCTCGTCGCTCCAGGGCAAGGTAGCGGTAGTCTTCTTCGGATACACCTCCTGCCCCGACATCTGTCCAACCACCCTGGCGGAGATGCGCGTCCTGCATGAGAAGCTGGATGCCCGCGCGAAGGATGTTGCAGTGGTGTTTGTGAGCGTGGATCCGGAGCGGGACAGTGCGCAACGTCTCGGCGAGTATGTGCCGTTGTTCAACCAGGCTTTCTTCGGCATCCACATCGAGCCGGACCCCATGGAGGGCGTGAAGAAGGCCTACGGCGTCATTGCCGAGAAGGTGTACTACA
>CAYLZG010000014.1:1200-1489 GCA_964387985.1 uncultured Anaerolineales bacterium
GGCAGACTGGTCACATCGTATCCATACGGATCACCCGTGGAGAACATCCAGAAGGACGTCGAGCATCTGCTCAACTGAGGGGGAACTCATGAGGGAATCGACAGCACGTTGCAGTTTGGCAATTGCGATGGTTCTTGTGCTAATAGCCGGCTGCGGAGCGCCGAGCGCGGCGCCAGCCATAACGGTTGAGAGCCCATTTGCCCGTCCGTCTCCATCGGAAGGGGGGAACGGCGGCGCATTCATGACGATCATCAATGCCGGCGGGACAGCCGACCGCCTGGTTTCCGGC
>CAYLZG010000014.1:1499-27985 GCA_964387985.1 uncultured Anaerolineales bacterium
AGAGCAGTGCGTCGAAGACGATGGAGCTGCATGAAACAACCGAAGAGGGTGGCGTCATGAAGATGCGCCCCGTGCCGGGCGGCTTTGAGGTGCCTGCAAATGGCCGCCTGGAACTCAAACCCGGAGGCAAGCATGTGATGCTGATCGGCCTGACTGCACCCCTGGTGGCCGGGCAGACTCTCGAAATCACCCTGAACTTCGAGAAGTCCGGCGCGATCCAGGTGGAGGTTCCGGTGCGTCAGTAAGGAGATGGGCTGCCCCTGCTCCCAGCGTGCAGCCCATCTTCATGGTCCCATAGCAACCAGCGGACCAGCAGTCTACTCCTGCACCTCAAAACCCCAGAACCACGTGACCGGTTGGCCATACTTTGGCCGGATCACGATCTCAACAGAGTGCTGGCCGGGTGTCAGTGGGTTTCCGTTGGGCCATCGGTTCCCGTGATCCGAGAATGTCCACACGTCGCACCGATTCGCCCCGCCAAACGCGCAATAGGGCGTTGCCTGTTCCCTCTGCTCGTAGACGTTGCCAAGAGGATCGGTGACGCGGAACGTCACGGTCGAGATGCCATCCCCATCACGACGCCCCACACTTCGGTCGAACACCTCAACCTGGAACACGAGGCGATCCCTAAAGATGAGGTTGTCGGGGTCAGCCACAGTCTGCACACCCGGAAGAAGAACATTCCGGCCGTTATTGACCGGTCGATCGTTGCTGATACGCGGCGGAATACCCGTATCCTCGCTATCGTTGCCGAACACCTTTACCAACGCGAGCGCAGGCAGCCGTGTCGGGGTCGGCGCAGGCGTGCGAGTGACTATCGGCACCGGCGGAATCGTTCCGGCGGGGAGCAGCGTGAAAGGCTGATTGCAACTCACAAATTGAAGGGCGGCGGCCACAAAGCCAAGACGCCGTCCGGCAGTCTGCTCCACCTCGATCCACGAACCCGATGGCGTGCCGCGCGCCACGAATGAAACGGCGCGCACCCGCGTGTTGCGCGCGAGGCGCGTAACCGCAGGGAAAGCCGTGCCCGGCCCTGTGCGCACCAGCAGCTGAGATGCACGAACGACGCAGGTTACCACGACCGGCGTCCCGGTCCCCTGAGCAGCCGGCGCAGCCGCGAAGCCGGCGGCAGAGGACGCAACGTCCGGCCCGCTGAAGAGCGTCGCCGCAAACAAGAGCGCACATAGGCTGAGAATCATACCGATTCTACGCATCAGCCACCTCCAATTTCTGCGAGCGCCTGGCTCGCCTGCTGCTGTCCTGGCGTACAGCCTTCTCCAATGATCTTGTCGCGCAGGGTGCCGTCTTCGGGAAGCAGCTCCCCTTGCGCCCTGCACGCTGCAAAGTGCTCTCGAGCCTCCTCGAACAGATCTGCTGCGCGCTCGGGATCCTGCATTCGCAACGCAAGGCTGCCCTGATACAACCGCGCAGCGCCCATATAGGATCTTCCCTGTGCGATCATCCGGTGTTGTTCGCTTTGGTTCAAAGAGGACAGGAACTGCGAAAGGTCGCGCACCGCCTCGTCAAACAGGATTTCGGCCTCGGAGTCGGTCGCCTCGCTCTGGCCCAGCGTGTACAGGGCAGCACCGCGCGCGACCTGAACATGTGCGAGCGCCAACTGAGCCACATCATGAGCCGTGCTGTCCAGGGGTGCGTTATCGAGCGCCGTACGGTAAGCGGTTTCGGCGCCATCAAGCAGGCCGCCCGACGACAGCGCTTCATGAGGATCGAGCGTCTCCGCCTGCCCCATTAAAGCGCCACCCAGGACGATGGACGCGCGAATATCGCGTTCGTCGATCGCCAATGCTTTGCGGGCCGCGACCTCCGCTTCTTCGTTGCGGCCCAGGAAGAGTGCCTCACGTCCGATGAAGGCGTACAGCGTGTCCAATCCAGAAACCGATCCGGATTTCGCAACCAACTGACCTTCAGCAAGATCGCGCAGTCCAAGCTCGGATTCTATGTCCAGCAGAATGCTCAGCGCTTCCGCATGCTTGCCCAGGACGTCCTCACGCAACGCCAGCACGATGCGGTAGAGCAGGGCTGTCCGGGCTCCGATTTGGTCCGCGACACTCATGCGGTTCAACGCGTCTTCAGCAAGGCTCCCGCTAAGCGGAATCGGCTCGCCGAAGGTATAAAGGCCGATGCTCTCGCTAGCCTCGGGGGCTAAGCGCGAGAAGAGAAAGAACTCCTGCACAAACTGACGACGCCCGCCTTCCCTCTCGATGCGTCCTGAGATCACCACATCGGCGTTGATCGACTTCGCCAGGGCCGCGGCTTCGATCTCGCGTTCTTCCACCTCTCTACTGACCAGCAGGGGCAACTTGTTGCGCTTCACCGTACGTGGGAGGCCATCGTGCCATACGGCGACCTGTTCGCCAGCCTCCATCGCCTGTCTCTCTCGATCCAGAGCGGCAACTATCCACGTGCGGATCAACTCGGCTTCTTCCGTGCGGGCAGATGGATCACCAACAGTAAAGTCAGAAGCATCGGCCACCGCGATGTTCATGGTCGCGACCGGATCCATGCGAACGGCGCCAAGCTGAGACCAAATCAGGAGGCCAGCCAGAAAGAGAAGGAGCACCGAGCTTATCCCTGCCAGCACCAATCTGAGGCGTCTCTGTCGCGCTGCGGGATCGGGCCGCCACAGGCGTCCGTCGGCTGCCCGCATGTACAGTGCGGCGGCTCCCCACTCATCCGAGTGTCCACCCGTGTACAGCGCCTTGCGTGCCTCGGCAAGCGCCTCATCCACTGCAGCGCCGTCCGCCAATGCCGTGTAGAAGCTGCGCGCGAGCGCGATGGCCGCGGCATCTGAGATCGCAGTACGCATGGCGATGACTGCGGGAATACCCCCGCGCACCAGCCGCTGAGCCACGCCGGAATAAGGATCTTGTTCTGAGCTGACCGCCCCCCGACAGGCATTGAGGAGCGCCAGCCTGAGAGTGTGCTGATCGCGCACCAGCGCACTGAAGGTCTCACCGCTGACCAGCTCACCACGGCCATCGGGGCCAGCCAGCAACAACACGCTGTCGCCGGCCACTTCGTCGAATTCGCCATGACCCAGAAAGTGCAGGATGTGGTACTCATGGCGCAAGAGTTGGCGCTGGAGGCTCTCGATGGTCGCAGGAGCCAGGCGATCCAGCGTGACCGTGCCCCGGGACTCCAGCTCAGATAGCGCCTCCTTAAGATTCGACCATTCGCGCTCCACATCGAGCTCGGGGTAGTCCGAAGGACTGGCGATGACAGCCAGAACTCGCAAGCGTATCTCGGGGCGGATCGAATCGGCCGGCTCCGGCAGGTCGAGGTAGCGCACGAGAGGCGTCTCTCGCGAGAGTGCAAAAAAACGAGCTCGCTGGGGATCGTACAGATACTCCCAGGGCAGATCGGCCAACTCGGGCACATCGGCCAGGCGCAGGCGGATGCGCAGCCCTCTCTCGGTTCGCTCGGCAACGTCGAGGCTGCGGCGTAAGCCACTGAGCACCTCGCCGCGAAAAACCGCCTCAAAAAGAGCACCACCCTGCGCTTGGGGCGAACCCTCCAGGTCCAAACCATCCAGCGGTCCCAGTAGGGCACGTGCCTCACCCGCAGGCGAGTTCAGTACATGCGCACGGTGCTGCCCGTTCGCCTGCTCTATTTCGATGTCGAAATTGAGATAGACCATGTCACGCATGCTCGATCGCTCCAAGCTGGGATCGTATCATTAAAGCAAGTAATGCACAAGTATTGATTTAAATAGAGACAAGGTGAGACGCCACAAGTTGATCGGAAGCTCAACTCTGTGACGGGGCAGGACCGGACAGATGGGTCAGCGCGGGGAGCGATCGATTTCCAGGCGAAGGCGCGCTTCTTCCTGCATGAGCGCTTCAAGCTGGGCCTGCAGCCTCGTGGCGCGCGCCACGAGAGTGCGGCGTGACATGCCGGTGGAGGTTTCGGCGGCAGCCCGGGCGGTTTCAAGTTGCGACTGGAGGCGGTGGATGTGGGCCTGCACTTCGCCCTTGCGTGCGATCAGAAGGTCACGCTCCGCCATTGGTGAGTTCCGGCAAGAGGAGGGCCAGGCCGCGCAGCAGAGCGTACGCATCGGCCCGATCGTTGTAGGCCTGGAACGAGACGCGCACGAAGCACCGCCCGCCCCAACGTGTGAAGGGAACCTCGACGCGATGCTCGTCGTACAAGCGCTCCTTCAGCAAATCAAGGTCGCATGGAGGAATTTCCGCCGCGAACATCTGCCCGAATGCCCCGTCACCACAGATGGGCGGGAGCCCAGTCAGCGAGACGATGCGCTCACGGGTCTCAGTCGCAAGGCCGTGGCACTGTTCCCTGACCCAGGGCCAGTCGTGCTGCTCCTGAAAACGAATGGCTTCGGGCACGGCGAGGAACGCCGCTACATCACGCGTTCCCTGCCACTCGTGCCAGTCCACGAACTGCGACGGACCGGGCTGCTCCGCCTCCCACCCCCAGCTCACGACAAGCGGCTCCAGCCAAGTCTGGACCTCGCGACGCGCATGCAGAAAAGACGCACCCTTCGGTGCGCAAAGCCATTTGTGACACGCACCCGCGTAGATATCGGCGCCAACCGCTTCCAGGTCAAGCGGGACCTGTCCCGGCGCGTGCGCGCCGTCGATGATCGTCAAGATGCCCCGATTTCGGGCAAGGCTGCAGACTTCTTCGATGGGGAAGATCAACCCGGTAGGACTGGTAACATGAGACATGAAGATCACACGAGTACGGCTGGTCACGCCCTCCCAGAAGTGCGAGACGAAGTCGGAGGGCGAAGGCAGAGGCAATGGTATCGGGCGGCGGACGATCTTGGCGCCGGCTTGCCCACAGATGTAGCGCCAGGTGCGATCGAGTGCGCCGTACTCGTGATCCGTGGTCAGAAGCTCATCGCCGGTCACAAGGCGTGGGGCCTGGGCCGCACAGATCAAGCTGCGAGCTACCATGTTCAGCGCCGTCGTCGGGTTTTGAAAGAAGACGAGGTCGTTTGCTTCAGCTTTTACAAAGCCAGCCAGTATTCTCCGGCTTTCCGCAAGCAGAGCTGTCACCTCGCGGCCCAGAAACGCCACGGGCTGGCGCTCAAGCTCGGTCTGCCATCGCTGATACGCCTCAAACACCGGCTTCGGACACGCGCCAAACGAGCCGTGGTTAAGAAAGTGAATGGACGGATCAAGATTGAACAGGTGCTTCATGGCCGACGGAGCATTGAGAAGAACCCTGCGCTGAGACGACCCGCGTGAATATCGAATCCAGCGCGGTCTGCGGATTGAGACATAGTCCCGGATGCACGGGTGAAGGCTGGACGATCGTATTTCGTGGGGATGCAAGCCACCGGAAGCGCTCGCCGAGCGGCAGCTTGCCGATCTCGCCTGCCTCTGCGCCACCGGCGACGATCCTGTGGATTAGATCGAGCTGAGACTGAATGCCCGCGATATCCGCTTTGGGTTCGAGTGCCAGCACGCGGCTCGCATCGAGCGCGATCCGCGCACCCAGGAAGTGCAACTGCTTGCAAAACAGCAGAACGCCAGCGTTCACAGACTCCTCGCGCTCGATCGAAGGAGCGACACGGAGCACGCTGTACTCAAAGGAGGCGAGCGCGGGCATTTTCAGCCTCATCGACGAAAACGTGTGAAGCAGCCAATCGCTCGTTCAGCCAGAACCGGTAAGCGTCACGCAGCACCGCAGGATCAACCGCATCCAAGAGCCAACTGTCAGGAAGGAGACCGACGATCTTCGCCACCAACTCAGGGTGCAAGAGCGGCCTGAGTTGGGCGTCCGCTTCTTGCATCGGCCCGGCGAATCCGAGGAGAGCATGATCCTTGACCAATGGGAACGGGGTCCGAGAGCGCTTGAGAACAGCATCTTCGCCGTACCAGGCGGGAGTATGATGGAAGTACAGGGACGAGCCATGGTCAATGAGCCAGAGCTGCCTTTGATGCAAGAGGATATTGACATTGCGCGCGGTGCGATCGACGTTGGTCACAAGCGCATCAAACCAGACGATTGCTGCAGCTTCATCCGGTGCCGGCGACGGCTTAAGGAGGGGGTTGTATTCCAACGAATCGGGGAGGAAGCGCAACCCCAGGTTCAGACCCGCGCTGGCATTGAGCATCTCGCGAATCTCCTGGTGCGCTTCTCCCATCCCGAAGTTCGGCTCAATCCAGATGAATGCAAGCTCGGGCACGCGTAACCCGAGGATGCACCCTATCTCGCCTGCCAGCAACTCGGCGACAAGCGCGCGCCGGCCCTGTGCAGCACCGTGAAACTTGACTACATACAACTCGCCATCGTCAGCCTCGACGAGTGCCGGTACAGACCCACCCTGCCGAAAAGGCTGGAGATAGCGGACCGCAGTGAGAGTGCGTTCGATCATAGTGAGGATGTCGTTGGCTCGCTTTCTGCAGGTAGATGATCCGGCGACATTCTACCACAGACCGGCCCCTACTCCACCACAAGTTTCTGCACTATGCCGCGGCCGAGATCGGTGACGTAGATTTCGCCTGCCTCATCTTCACCAAACGAACTCAGGCTCGACCTGGTCTCGAGGAGCAGGACGGGCGCGCCAGGGCTTGCTGCATCCATACCCCAAATCCGACCGCTGCAGAAGTCGCCGTAGAGATAGACGCCATTTAATGCCGGAAACTGTGCGCCGCGGTACACATAGCCCCCGGTGATCGAGCAGTCCCCACCGCCGTGACTATAGGTGACGACGGGTAGCTCAAGCCCAGCCTGGTCGCAGCGAACCTGTTGGAAACATGATGCTCCTTCCATGATGGGCCAACCGAAGTTCAAGCCCCCTACGGACCCGAAGCGCACAACATTGACCTCTTCAATCTGGTTCTGACCCACATCCGCGATCCATAGATCACCGGTGGAGCGATCGAAACTGTAGCGCCAAGGATTCCGCAAGCCCAGCGCCCACACCTCGTCACGCACGTCCCTGCCCGCCCAATCAGCGTCGATCCACGGATTGTCTGCCGGAATCACGTATGGCTGCGAGAGATCGGTCGTCACGTCAAGCCGCAACATCTTGCCGAGGAGCGTATCCGCATTCTGACCGTTGCCATAGCGGTCATTGGCGGCGCCGCCATCGCCAGTTCCGATCCATAAATACCCGTCAGGACCAAATACGATGTGCCCACCATTGTGATTCGCGGCAGGTTGGTCGAGACCAAGCACGTTGAACTCGCTTCCCGGATCCGCCAAGTCAGGATCATCCGTAGCCTCAAAACGCGCTATGACTGTATCGCCGTTCTTATCCGTGTAATTGACAAAGAAGAACTTGCGCGCCGCATAGTCAGGTGGAAAGGCCAGGCCCAGAAGACCCTGCTCATATCCTGAGCTAGTGATCCGATCTGCAATGTCGAGAAATGGCCGCTCCAAGAGCCGGCCGTCGATGACAAGCCGGATTGCACCCGTCTTCTCGACAATGAACAAGCGTCCGCTGCCGTCGCCCGCATGAGTGACCAGGAGCGGAGCCGACAGACCCTGAACAACCGGCGAAAGACCCATGCGCAGGGCTTCCAGCTGGGGAGCAAGGGTTGGCGCCGGTGTAGGGGTGGCCGGCATGGGCAGTGTCCGGGTTTCCATCTGTGTAGCGGGCAGGTCAGTTGCCTGGGGCGCCGGTCTCGTTGCTACAGGCGTGGCAACGGATTTCGGCGTCATTGGTTCTGGTACTGCAGGGTCCGCACTGAGTGTAGCTGCCGGAGTAGTCACAGTTGGGGCGACTTCTGTCTCGGATGCAATGGGCGTCGCACGTGTGATGCTCGGCCCCGAACAAGCCGCGCCGAGGACGACCAATGCTGCGGAAGCCATGATCATACCGAAAACACGAAACTTAGAAAGAGTTATGTACATCGCCCGGGCTTATACCTTTCTGAGTCGACTCATATCTTCACCGTTCCCAGCAACACGGGAACTGAAACTCTAACATGCCGTCTTACGTTTGTAAGATATGGGATACCGCGTCTGCTGTCGGTGAAGCAGCACACACTGCTTGCCAAAGCACGCTTCTGAGGGTAACATCTCCACCAGAAGCGTCATGAACCACTTCTTGAAAGGAGACCAATCTGCGATGGCACTTCTTGACAACCGCAACCAACCGGCAAAGGCGGGCCGGAGAACCTCGCGCTCTCGCACCACGCGATCGATATCCGTGATCCTGATGCTCGTGTTCACGACGATTGCTGGCCCCGTGACATTCGCCGACAACACTCTCGACCCGCCACCCACCTTCGAGACGTTATCCCCAGCGGAACGTCAACGACTGGAGGAGTCCTTGGCTGATACGGCATCAGGTGGCTACCCGTATGCCGAAACAGGCTACCCGGGAGGGCTTCCGGCAATTGCTCCAGCTGCACCTCGGGATGCAGGCGCAGCCTCGACCGATGCATTCGGCAGTTGGACTAACGAGAAGCTGTGCCAGGGCGGTGAGCAATGTCTCATCGGAGATTTTGACGGCGACAACCGTGATGATGTGGCCGTGCTCTACCGGGATACACGTCCTGAACCTGATCGCGGCGACGTAAGGGTCGCTCTCTCGGGCGGCACTTATCTCTCTACATCCAGCAAGTGGCTGGATGGGGTTTGCACCGGCAACCACCTGTGCAAAGCCGGCGACGCAAATAACGACGGCAAGGATGACCTGGTCATCTTCCATCGCGGCTGGGGCGAAGCCGGAACCGGCAACGTCGACGTGGCCATCTCCACCGGCAGCAACTTTGCCACGCCGGTTCGCTGGCACGACTACTTCTGCATCGGGGATCAAGTCTGCGACGTCGGAAACTTCGACGGATATAATGGAGACGATCTCATCCTCTTCGTCCGCAGTTCCTCAGAAGATCCATTTCGCGGTGATGTCCTCGTCGCACGCTCCAACGGCATGAACGGGTTCGTAGCCTCCGAGACCTGGGCGGGCTTCTTCTGCATCAACCAGGAGGAGTGCCGGGTCGGCGACTTCAACGGCGATAACCGGGACGACATCGCGTTCTTCGTGAAGTCCGGCGACGGCCAGGGTCGATTTGGCGTCTCGCTTTCCACCGGCGGCGGCTTTAGCGGCGCGGGTGACTGGGCCAAGTACTTCTGCGTCAATGACGAACAATGTGAGATCGGAGACTTCGACGGGGACGGCCGCGATGATGGCCTGACGTTCCTGAGGGCCGGATATGACGCCGGCACCTATGGCGATACTTATGTGACCCTCTCGACAGGAGGTTCGTTCTCTAGCTCTCAGCGCTGGAGCGATGAGCTTTGCGTGCCAGGCGAGGACTGCGGAGTGGGGGATTTCAACGGCGACGGAAGAACCGATGTCATTCGCTTTGTCAAGCAGTCGGGGGATGCCAGTAGGGTCGGCCTGGTACTCGTCGCTCTCGCGGCGGGCTCGCCCACCGGTTTCTTCCCGACGCCTGAGTCTACTGGCGGCCTGTGGTTATCCAGCTTCTGCACCGGGTCGCAGAGCTGCCTGACGGGTGACTTCAACGGAGATGGCCGCGATGACGTGGCATATCTCGTCCGCAACACCTTGGGCGGCGCGGCCGAGGGCGATGTCTACATCGCTCTGTCCGATGGAATACAGTTTGAAACACCGACCAAGTGGCACGACTACTTCTGTATCGGGGCGGACATCTGCAAGGTCGGCGACTTCAACGCGGATGGCAGGGCCGACCTAGTCTCATTCAGTCGCGCATCAGCCTCCTACGGCAATGTGTTCGTCACCTTGTCCGGCGGCAGCAGCTTCCAAGCCACTCAGGTGTGGAACGGTTACTTCTGCGTAGGCCCTGAGGTGTGCGAGGTCGGCGATTTCAACGGCGACAACCGGGATGACATCGCTCTCTTCATCCGAACCGCCTACACTACCGACCGCGCGGGCGATGTGGACGTGGCCATCTCCACGGGCGATCAGGCCAGCGGCCAGTTCCTGCATGCGGGAACATGGCACAACTTCTTCTGCATCAACCAGGAGACCTGCCAGACGGGCGACTTCAACGGTGACGGTCGCGACGACATTGTGACTTTCACCAAGGGCGACGACGCTAACGTCTACGTTGAGCTATCGACTGGTGGACGCTTCGGCGATGGAAACGCACCTGCTGACAAATGGCACGATCTCTTCTGTGCCCTCAATGAGGCGTGCGATGTCGGGGACTTCAACGGCGACAACCGGGATGACATCGTCACATTCCTTCAATCGGACTATGCAGGCAGCAACCCAGAGACAACCGGCGACGTGATCGTCGGGATCTCGGCCGGCTCATTCGGCGCTGGCGGGTTCGTCAGCCTACCGAAGTGGGCGCACTACTTCTGCATTGGCAACGAGATCTGCGAGACGGGTGACTTCAACGGCGACGGAGTTACGGATATCGCGGCATTCACCCGCCTATCTAACGGTTATGTCTACGTTGCTCTCGCCAGGATCGGAAGCGGTTACTACTTTGCGGATACGGCGGGAACGCCGCCGGTGACGCGTTGGGTCATGTCGGTGTTGGTGCGGAAGATTCTAGAGTGAAAACGCGGGCAAGATCGGCGTTAGCGTGCTCATGTCTGTTCCACGACACCATGACCTGCTGCAGGCAGATCTAGCAGACCTGGCTGCATAAAGAGGCCGGCCCGCGGAGGACTACCAACCAGACGGGCCGGCTCACCCCCTGCCACACAATTGCTGCGATAATGGGCGGAAACTCACATTTTCGGGTATGCCTGTTTGCGTATTCTATGGCGCACTGAGTATAAGGAGAGTGCGTATGAAAAAACTGATCATGCGGGTCGCGATCCTCGCCGCCATTGGGTTCATTGCAATCCAGTTCATTCCGGTCGACAGAACCAACCCTCCGGTGACGCGCGAGATCGCTTGGAACTCCCCCGAGACGCGGGCCCTGACCCAACGCGCATGCTTTGACTGCCATAGCAATGAGACGGTGTGGCCTTTCTACGCCTACATTGCGCCAATGTCGCTGATGTTGGCGGGGCATGTGGCCGACGGTCGTGACCAACTGAACTTCTCTGAGTGGGACGGAAGAAACGAGGATTACGAAGACCTCATGGAAGTTGTGACCTCGGGTAAGATGCCCCTGCCGAACTACCTGCTCCTCCACCCAGCAGCGCGTCTCTCGGAGGACGAGAAACAGGCGCTTCTCGAAGGCCTGGCGATCACGTACGAGCAGGATCCTCCCCGGTAGAAAGCAAGGCAACTCAGCATTTCCGCACTTGCAGCCCCAAGGGATATCGCACGTCCCTGGGGCGGTTCGTTGTCCCACGCTGCGTTGACCGGCCGCATCCGCGTCGTTGTCAACCGGGTTTGCTCAAACCAATGAATTGCGGCAAGTCGCCGGTTGACATATGAGGAACCTTCATGTATATTGTATTTACATTTAATGGTTATTACGTCCTGAGCGTGAAGCATGGTTGCGAATCTTGCCAGAGTCTGGAGTGCGCGCCTCATTGAACCCATTGCGCGTTTCTTGGGTTCGCTCGGACTATCACCCAACGCCGTAACAATACTAGGCTTCTTTCTCACGGTGGCAGTTGCCGGTGTGTTGGCCACCGGTCGCCTCCTCCTCGCAGGTCTTCTTCTCACAGTTACCTTGGCATTCGACGCGGTTGATGGGACGCTGGCCCGGATCTCGGGCCAGACTACCCGGTTCGGCGCTTTTCTTGATTCAACTTTGGACCGCTGGGCGGAGGTGGCCATGTTCGTGGCCATCGTCTGGCTTTACGTGGATACCGACAACGACCTGGGCGTAATTCTGGCAGTTCTGGCGTTGTCGATGTCTTTATTGGTCAGCTACACGCGGGCCAGGGCCGAGGGTATCGGCCTCGAGTGCAAGGAGGGCATCTTAACGCGCTTCGAACGGATGGTGATCCTGATTATCGGCCTGGTCGTCGGACAACTCATCTGGGCTCTGGCGATTATCGCCGCGCTGGCAGGCATCACCGCTGTCCAGCGCATCTTGGTTACCTGGCAAGGCGCCAAGGCGACCAAGTAGTGGGCACTCCGGTGACCACGAATTTACAATGAGTTTGCTAAACTGGCTGGTTTGGGCGTTATCTTTTGTCACCTTTGGCGTCTTCAAAGGTGATGGAACGCGCATTTGGCAGCCCGACGATGAGCTAGAACTGCTGGAGAAAGCCAGCCGGGCTGAGCCAGCTGCGCTTGGAATGCTGTATGACCAGTATGTGGAGAGGATCTACGCATATATTTACCATCGCGTTGGGCAGGCAGACCTGGCCGAAGACCTCACGGGCCAGGTATTCATGCGAATGCTCGAGGCGGTGCGGAGCGGCAAAGGCTGGCGTACATCCTTTTCCGGGTGGCTCTACCGAATCGCGCACAACCTGGTCATCGATCATTACCGGCGAAAGCATCGCGCGACATTCGTAGACATTGATGATGCTGAGCCGGTGCAGGCGCAGTCTGGAGATCCGGTGCGCTCAGTGGAGAACCAATATGAACGCGAGCGACTGCGAACGGCGCTGGCGAAACTAACGGAAGAGCAGTCTCAGGTGATTTCTTTGCGCTTCCTGGAGGACTTGAGCATCGCTGAAGTAGCCGAGATCATGGAAAAGACCGAGGGCGCAGTCAAGGCGCTGCAGTATCGCGCAGTCCTGGCCCTGCGACGGGTGATGCAACCATGACGCCCCGCGAGAACGACCACCTCAGCACCTTGCTGGCTGAATGCGCCGACATGATCCTGTCAGGGGCAAGTTTGGCCGCCTGCCTGGAACGCTTCCCGGAGCAGGCTGCCGAGTTGGAGCCGCTGCTGTCTACCGTCGCTGGCGTTCGAGAATTGCGTTCCGTTCCTCCGAGGCCGGCCGACCGCGCTGCAAGTTCCCGCTCGGTCTTCATGGCCGAAGTATTCCGCTTGCAGAAACGGCGTGCGGCCATCCTGCCGCAGGCCACATGGTGGCAGCGACTAGTTGCAGCACCTCGCGTTGGCGTTCCCCAGGCACGCCCGATGGGCCTTCTCGCGATTTTGCTAATTGTAATTATTAGTGGTATAGTCATTTCTGGTAGTGTTACCCTGGCTGCAGACGCACTGCCCGGGGATTTGTTCTACGGCGTGAAGACAGCGTCTGAGAACGTACGCCTATTCTTCACCCCGGACGGCGATACCCGAGATGAACTGCGTGCTGCATATCGCCAGCGCCGTATCGACGAAGCTGAGGCAGTTGTCGAAGACAGGCGAACCGTTGACAACTTAAGACTGCAGGGAATCATCGAGTCGTTCGACGAAACGCAATGGGTGGTTTCCGGGTTGCGCGTGATGCTGGACGCGTCCTCGCAGGTCGAAGGAAAGCCTGAGTTGGGCGCCTCAGTAGAAGGCATCATGCAGGCTCCGGGAGATGGCAGGCTATTGCTGATCTACGCGGTAGTCGAGCCGTTACCAGAGGAAGAGAGGGCACTGGCTGTGCCGGCTGCCCCGGCATCCCCCCTGGCAACGCCGACCCCAACGTCGACGCCAACAGCTACGCCATTACCGACGGTCACGAATACGCCGAGGCCATTATCGCTGCCAGGAATGACACCGTCGGAACCGACCGATGCGCCGACCGCGACAGTGACGCCGACACTGCTGCCGACGAGCACGGCCACACTGACGGCCACGCCCACCCGCACAGTGACCCCGACCGCCACGCAGACGCCCACGGCAACGTTCACGCTGCCGGCGCCGCGTGAGGGGCCCATCAAGAGCCGGGTACAAGGGCGCTTGACCTCCATGAATGGCTCGCTTTGGACCGTGGGCGGAACGGCAATCGAGGTGACCCCCTCGACGACCATCGCCGGCTCGCCCGTGCTCAACTGCATGCTGGACTGCGTGGTGGAGCAACGATCGGACGCACCGCCACTGGCGCTCAGCTGCGTCGTCACAGCACCGCCCGAAGCGACCCCAGAGCCGTACGAGTTCACGGATACCGTCCAAGGCATCGACGGCGAATGGTGGAGCATCGGAGGCCAGCGTGTCAAGGTGACGGACGATACGAACCGGGTGGATGATCCGGGCATTGGCGATCTCGTCAACGTCAAAGCTCTGCGCCAGGCGAACGGCGAGTTGTGGGCGACGAGCATCACCAGAATCCCTGATCCCGATGAAGGCGTCGAGGTTTACATCGAGGGGACCATCCGGGAGTACGTTGCTGGCAGCTCGATCACGATCGACGACACGATTGGCCAGCACTTCATAGCGATTACTGGCGAGACGCAAATCATCGGTGCTCCGGAAGTAGGTCGACGGGCACAGGTGCAGGCCCTGCAGAAACAAGATGGGAGTCTGGTTGCCAAGATCGTGGCCGTTGTTGAAGACAGCCCGACAGACACACCAGAGCCCACTGCAACACCAACGGTTGCGCCCACTGATACTGCGACGGTCGAACCCACGGCTACCGCTACGGTTGAGCCAACGGCCACCGAGATAGTGGAACCGACGGCTACTGAGACAAGCCAGCCGCCGGCCACAGAAACTGTTGAGCCGGCGGCCACCGAAGTAGCGGAGCCAACGGCGACCGAAGCGGTCGCAGCTATCGACACCGCCACAAGCGAGCCGAATACGACGCCCACACCATGAAGGTTGGGAGCACTCGTGATCTCGCATCGCCTATCCGGGCGCGGCCGAGTTTGGGCCATCACTCTACTGGCTATTGTAGCCATTGCGTTGCCAGCGCAGACCGGCACCGCAGCTCCTCAGACAGGCACTCCCCGCTCTGTCGTCACTCCCACGCGGCTTGAAGGCCAACTGCTGAGTATTTCTGGCAACACCTGGCTGGTTGATCAAACCACCGTGCTATTGGATGAGGATGCCACCCTGGTCGAAGTCAACGGCTTGGCGGAGGCTGGCGCATGGGTCGTAGTGTGGGGTGACCTGCTACCCGGGTATTTGCTTGCAGATCTCGTTCACGTGCTTCGTCCAGCGGGCTCGCCAACGCCGACCATCCAGTTCACAGGCGTGCTTCGCAAAATTGCCTCGCCTTATTGGGTGATCGATGACTCCATCGTGATCGTCGACTTGAATACGCAGATGGCAGGTGCGCCAAAAATCGGCTCCCAATTGTCCATCACGGCGCAACGCGTAGAGTGGGATCTCGTGGCCACGAACATAGCGGTTTTGTCTGCGGACGCTGCTAGCATTCCCGTAGAAATCGAGGGAACGCTTGAGCAGATCGCTGGTTCCACCTGGGTAGTTGGCGGGACGCCTGTCCGTATCCGTGCCGACTCCCAACCAACTGCGCAAGAAGGCGACTGGGTCGAGATCAGAGCAGTGGCAGCGACAGATGGCACGCTCGTAGCGCAGGATATTCGGATCGTGGACCGTTCTCTCGAAGCGAAACTTGACGCGTATGTGATGAGCACCGGAGGCCTGGACCAGGCAACTCAGACATGGAGCGTCCTGATCTTCGATGAGGGCTATCCGCAGACCATGACCGTGGAGATTTCTGCCGAGACTTATGTCGATGAAGATCGAACCACGCTCAAGCCGGAGATCGAGGCCCTGATCGACGGCAGCAAGCTCGATGCCGTGACGGTGAAGGCCGACATGGTCTGGCTGGAACAGCCGGCACCGGCACAGGCCACGGGTATGCTGGTAGGACCTGGCCGCGATGGCCTGTGGGCGGTTGGTGGCGAGCAGGTTTGGTTTGAATCGCCTGCTCTGGCAGCGCAGGCGACGTCTGCGCAGTCGGCCAACGCGCAAAGCGGAAGCAGCCGCCTGGTTGTCGAAGGCGTTCGACTTCGCAACGGCGTACTGATTGCCAAAGAGGTCAGTACCGTATCCGGCAGTGACCTCACGGCTGCTGCAGCAAGTGTCGACGCCGCACCCTGGTCCGTCCCAACAACCGTCGTTCCACATCTCACAAAGGCCTCACTGCCCACCCTCCTGTTCGGTCTAGATGGCGTGGGGCATGTGATATACGGCGCCGATGGGGGCATCTACCACGCGAGGCAGCCCAAAGGCGCCACCTGGGGAACACCCAGCCGAGTCGCCACCGGTACCTCGCCCGCGGCCGCGATCGACAGCAAGGGGCAACTACACGTGGCCTATGTCAATGAGTTCATGGGGAATTTCGACATCTATCATGTAAGGCTCAACGGCGATGCGTGGACATTGCCCGTAAACCTCTCATCCACATCAGGCAGATCAGCCGATCCCTCGATCGCGACAGATGGCGCCGGTGCAGTGCATGTCGCATGGATGGACACCAGCAGCGGACAATGGAGCATACACACCGGTACGTGGAAGGGTCGCTTTTGGACGAACTATCCTGTGTCAAACGCGCGCGGTCAGAGCCCGTCTCTGGCCATCCTGCCTAACGGAGAACTCTTCCTGGCGTGGCAGGATCGCCAACCCACGTCCGAGGACTCGTGGGGCAACTACGACATCTACGCAACCGAGCGGGAGGACAGCTCCTGGTACCTGCCGGTCAATATTTCGGAAAATGCTACTTACAGCCCAGGCTCAAACGCGATCGGCGTAAGTGTAATGACTACCCGTGACGGGTTAGCGCACCTGGCATGGGTCAATGATGAACAGCAAGTGCGCTATAATCCCGGCCGCAAACAGTACTGGCCGCAGCCCGTAGATGTCGGTGGCCCCAGAGCCTTGGCGCGCGGGCTGAGCATGCGCCTCAGCCAGGATGGTCTGTTGAACCTGGCCTGGGATGAGGGAACCAGTATCCAGGTTGCCTCGGCGCCCCCAACATCACAGATCTGGCCCGAATGGCAGACCCTGTCCATGGCAGGAGGGCTATCTGACGTATCTCTGGCCAACGCCGGGGTGAGCTTGGCGGTAGCATGGGTTCATACAGATGTCACAGGCGCTATGGGCATCTATGAGAGCCGGCACGATGCGACGTCAATCACACCTAAGTGCTGGCTACCACTCGTTACCAATCCATAGCCGGCTCACCTATCTCCGGAGTCCGGGGTTACTGCGAGGCAGAAATCCAACGCCTCTCGTCAAAGACCAGGCCGCTCCGCAGCAGCTCCTGCCGGATCGTCTCTGCGCTGACGTCGTCCATGACCCCACGCTCGATCAGCTGGGAGCGCAGCCGCTGTAGCGACCAGGCATCAAATTCCAGTCCCAATGCGCGAGGATCGGTGGTTGCCAGCCCCACGATTGCCTCACGCTGCTGCCTGCTAAACAACCGCGGGCGCCCGGGCGAACGACGCGGGTATAACCCCTTGAGGCCAAAGCGGTTGAAACGGTGAATCCATTTGCGGACATTGATAGGATGCAGCCCGACAATCGCACTGATTTCGTGCACACCAGTTCGCTGCGCCGAGAGCAGGACTATCTGCACACGGCGCGCCAATTCGTCATCCGCATCCTTCGCCAACTCCTCCAGCTGCTGTTTTTCGTCAAGCTTAAGCGACCGAGAGTAAAGCGCCATGCAACGTCTCCTACTCATGAGGTGTTACTGCCTCAAGACTGTCTTGCGCAGCACGCCATATACATAGGTCATGACGTAAAGTAGCTACAAAAAGACACGCTATTATTGGTTGAAGGCCTCTTGAATCGGCAAATATTACATATTTTTAAGGAGTGCTGTGCGGGCTCCGTCCGCCAAAAACGACATCGGCGATTCAGAGCACCAAGCGGCCACGCCGATATGATAGATGTCATAGCGCGGCGCGGCCACTTGCGTGTATGCTTGTGATCTGTAGCACGTAAGGGAGATCCCCCCGCACCCATATCTGGAGGTGATTGGAGTATGAAGCGCTTGACACCTGTGCCAAGCGATCTTGAGATCGCGCAGGCAGCCGAACTGAAGCCCATCCTCGAAGTTGCGGAAAGTCTGGGTCTGACCAGCGATGACCTGGAATTATTCGGCAAGTACAAGGCTAAGGTCCACCTTGACGTACGCGAGAAGTTCGCCGACCGGCCGCAGGGCAAGTATGTCGATGTGACGGCCATTACTCCCACGCCGCTGGGAGAGGGCAAGACGACCACGTCCGTCGGACTGACCCAAGGCTTGGGCGTGCTTGGCGAGAAAGTAGTGCTTTGCATCCGCCAGCCTTCGCAAGGCCCAACCTTCGGCATCAAGGGTGGTGCAGCGGGTGGTGGCTATTCCCAGGTCGTCCCAATGGAGGACTTCAACCTGCACCTGACCGGCGACATTCATGCGATAACGGCTGCCCACGACCTCATCGCAGCAGCCATAGATGCGCGCATGCTACACGAAGGCGGCATCGAGCCCCAGGTCATGTTCGACCGGCTCTGTCCGCCTGACAAGACGGGCAAGCGCACTTTCGCTCCCACCATGCTTCGCCGGCTCAAGAAGTTGGGGATTGAGAAGACCGATCCGGGTGATCTGACACCTGAAGAGCGGGCCCGTTTCGCGATGCTCGATATCGATCCAGACACAATTACCTGGAACCGCGTCATCGACATCAGCGATCGCTTCCTGCGCAAGATCCAGATCGGCTTAGGGCCAGAAGAAAAGGGCAAGACGCGCATTACCGGATACGACATCACCGTTGCATCGGAACTGATGGCCATCCTGGCCCTGACAACGGGCCTGGAGGATCTGCGCGAACGCATAGGCAACGTCGTCATCGGCACCAGCAAATCAGGCAAAGCAGTCACAGTCGAAGATCTGGGTGTAGCAGGCGCGGCAACCGTCCTGATGAAGGACGCGATCATGCCCAACCTCATGCAGACGCTCGAAGGACAGCCTGCCTTTGTCCATGCCGGTCCTTTCGCAAATATCGCTCACGGCAACTCCTCCATTGTCGCGGACCAGGTTGCACTCAAGCTGGCCGACTATGTTGTCACAGAATCGGGCTTCGGCGCAGACATGGGCATGGAGAAATTCATGGACATCAAGTGCCGCTACTCCGGGCTCATTCCCAACTGCGTAGTGCTGGTGGCCACGGTGCGAGCGCTCAAGATGCATGGTGGCGGGCCTAAGGTCGTGGCAGGAAAGCCGCTGGATTTCGCTTACACCAGCGAGAATCTTCCGCTACTCGAGAAAGGCATTGCGAACCTGGAAGCGCACATTGAGAACATCAAGCGCCATAACGTGCCGGTCGTGGTTGCCATCAATCGATTCAAGGACGACACGCCTGCTGAGATCGCGTTGATCCGCGAACGAGCTGTTGCCGCCGGAGCGGAGGACGCTGTCCTCTGCGACCACTGGGCGCATGGTGGCGACGGTGCGGTCGATCTGGCTAAAGCCGTGATGGCTGCATGTGAGAAACCGTCTGACTTCCAGTTCCTCTACCCCTTGGACTGGAGCATCAAGGCCAAGATCGAGAAGATCGCCAAGGATGTATATGGCGCAGGCAGCGTGAGCTACACGCCGGAAGCAGAGGCAAAGATTGAGCTATACAATCGATTGGGATTCGACAAGCTGCCGATCTGCATGGCCAAGACGCACCTCAGCTTGACTCACGATCCGAGCCTGAAGGGCCGGCCGACGGGCTACGAGTTCCCCATCCGAGACGTGCGCGCGAGCGTTGGCGCTGGCTTCCTCTATCCACTGTGCGGGGAGATGCGTACCATGCCGGGCCTGCCAACCCGCCCCGTGTTCTACGACGTCGATCTCGATCTGGAAACGAATCGAGTAGTGGGCTTGTTCTAACCTTCAGACCTTCACTCGGAAAGTGCCAGGCGGCTGCGCAGGCGCCTGGCACTTTCGCGTCTATGCGACTCGCTTATTCCTTGCTGACCGCGCTGCGGGACTGGTGAATACTATTTGTCAATGCGTGACGGATGCGCTATACTATGCAGTGGCCTTCTGGGGTATGAGCGCCTCCGAAGGTTTGGTAACTTTGTTCTGAGGTTGTACGAGGGTTAGCGATGCCCACATACGTTTACGAATGTAGCGATTGCGGTGTGAAGTTCGAGCGGCTACAATCATACAGTGATCCGGCACTCCGAGATTGTCCGGAATGCGGCGGGCACGTGCATCGCGTCATCCAGCCGGTGGGCGTCATCTTCAAGGGATCCGGTTTTTACGTGACAGACAACAAAGGCAAGTCCTCTACGGGCATTCCCGCGGGCAAGAAAGAAGATGTCGCGACCGCTGCACCAGCCACAACCACCACCGAAACGAAAACGGAAAGCTCAGCGAACTCGGCCACTGTGAGTAGCACGGCGTCGAATACAAAAAAAGACGGCTGAGTGCCATTTCTGTAGATTCCGAGGGCGCTGAGATGCCAACATCCGGCGCCCTCTTTCTATGCAACCAGGCCGTGCTTTGACAAGGTCTACCCATGGTGCTAACCTTCCGCAGCTATGTTTGACTTCACTCTCATCGCCAGCGATTACGGTGATTCGGCGCGGGCCGCGACCCTCACCACCTCGCACGGCACGTTGCTGACGCCAGTCTTTGCACCGGTCGGGACCCAATCGACAGTCAAGACCCTCACGCCGCGCGATCTGCGGGAAGCAGGCGCCAGCCTCGTTCTCTCCAACACCTACCACCTGTATCTGCGCCCAGGCACGGAGCGAGTGCGAGACTTCGGCGGCCTGCATGCGTGGATGGGCTGGGAGAGGCCCATGCTCACCGACTCGGGAGGATTCCAGGTCTTCAGCCTGGCGCAGATGCGCAAACTGGACCCGGATGGCGTGACCTTCCGGTCACACATCGATGGTAGCCTTCACCGGTTTACACCCGAGAGCGCTATCCGCAGTGAAGAAGACCTAGGCGCCGACATAATCATGTGCCTGGATGAGTGTGCAGAACCATTGGATCGAAAGTATAACGAAGTCGCACTTACCCGGACGCATGCATGGGCAGCGCGCTGCAAAGCAGCCCAGAAGCGGAATGATCAAGCGCTTTTCGGCATCGTGCAAGGCGGCGTGTTTGCGGATCTGCGGATCGAGAGCGCGCGCATCCTGGCAGCAATGGATTTCCGCGGCTACGCAATCGGCGGCTTGAGCGTCGGTGAGACCAAAGCCGAGATGTATGCCACGCTGGACGTTACGACCCCGGAGCTGCCTGAAGACAGGCCGCGTTACTTGATGGGTGTGGGTGCGCCTGAAGATATCGTCGAGGGTGTCGCGCGCGGGATCGACATCTTCGACTGCGTGCTCCCCACGCGATTGGCGCGCAACGGCGGCCTACTGACACGGCAGGGACGCCTGAACTTGCGCAATGCCAGGTATGCAGACGACCCACGGCCTGTAGAACCTGGCTGCGACTGCTACGCGTGCCAGAATTTCAGCAGAGCCTACATGCGCCACCTGTTCAAGGCGGAGGAGATCTTGGGGCTGCACCTGGCATCGGTTCACAACGTGCACTTCATGATCCGCCTGATGCAGGATATTCGATCCGCCATCCTCGCGGGGACGTTCGCACAATTTCGCCAGCGCTTCCTGACTGAATTTCACATCTCGAACCAGGAAGTGCGCCACGCACAACTCGAAGCCAGAAGGGAACGCAAGCGAACATGAACATCATCCAGGCCATCATACTCGGCATCGTGCAGGGCGCAACGGAATTCATACCCGTCAGTTCTTCAGCCCATCTGGTACTTGTTCCGTGGGCGCTTGGCTGGCCCAGTCCTGGTCTGGCCTTCGACACGATGCTTCATTGGGGCACTCTTGCTGCCGTCCTGGCATACTTCTGGCGCGACTGGATTGCCATCATCAAGGGCTTCTTTCGCAGCCTGGGGCAAGCCGGTCCCTGGAGCAGTGCGCCTGGTGGCCGGTTGGCCGATGCCAACAATCGCCTCGGGTGGGCCATCATGATCGGCACGATACCAGCCGTCATCTTGGGATTCCTGTTCGAGGATTTTTTCGAGTCCTTATTCTCCTCGCCAACCGCCGTGGGTGCGTTCCTGATCGTCACCGCAGCCATTCTCGCGATCAGCGAGCAGCTCGGGCGTCGCGTGCGCTCCCTAGATCGGATAACGATTATCGATTCGCTGGTCATCGGCCTCGCGCAGGCGGCCGCAATCGCACCCGGCATCAGCCGCTCCGGAGCGACCATCGCAGCCGGCATGGGCCGTGGACTAACGCGCGATGCAGCAGCCCGGTTCAGCTTCTTGCTTGGCACGCCGGTCATCCTGGGAGCAGGATTCCTTCAGCTCTTCGACCTCTTACAGGGGGCAGAAGCGAACACGACATGGCCTGTCGCGATTGCCGGAATGTTGATGGCGGCAGTTGTCGGTTATCTGTGCATCAAGTTCCTGCTGGCATACCTGCAGCGGGGCAGTCTCTACGTCTTTGCTGTGTACTGCGCGTTGGTGGGACTGGCAGTGGTGATCGTGAACCTCATATAGTGGGCAGGGCGGGCCGCGGACCATGGGAAAGTGTGTCAGCAGGAAGTCGATAGAGGTTGCAACACCTGGCGCTCATAAGCGCGAGGCGCAGCGGGGCGGCGCAAGAGCCGTGTCCGGCAGTCTTGTACGCATGGGGACCCGGGTGCAGTTGCTTCAGTCTCGCGCTCCGCAGCCCTGCTGGCCGAAACCATCTCTCCTGATAGTTCTCCTCATAGCGCTGGCCGCGTGCAGCGCTGCGCCGACGGCGACACCCACACCGGAACGCCTGCGCATTGCCGGTTCCACCAGTATCGCGCGCGCACTGCGCGAGCTTGCCGCTGAATTCCAGGCCACGAACCCGAACGTACTCGTCGAGATACGGGGCGGCGGTTCCACTGTCGGATGGGACGAACTACGCGCCGGTCGGGTGGAGATGGCGGCACTATCATGGTGGGATGAGGGGTCGACTGCGCCTGAAGGTCACCGGCTGACCCCGGTGGGGCGTGACGCAGTGGCCGCGATCGTTCACCCACAGAATCCCATCAGCAATGCGACCACCCTCCAACTGCGCGCGCTCTTTGGCGGCGAGATTCTCGAGTGGTCAACACTCGGTGTCTTCACCGGCGAACCAGCCATTGTAAGCCGGGAGGACGGTTCGGGCACGCGTGCGGCGTTCGAGACTCTCATCATGGGCGGACGTCGTGTCACGCTCAACGCCCTGGTCATGCCAACATCTGAAGCGATGGTCGATTACGTGGCAACACATCGTTTGGCCGTGGGTTATGTGGCCCCCAATGCCGCGGATGATCGGGTGAAAGTCGTGCCCGTGGAAGGGCTGCTACCGTCGACCGAGGCCGTACGGTCAGGGTCCTACCACATGGCTCGCGTGTTGTACCTGGCTGTGCGTGAACCTCCGCCCGCAGCCGCTCAGGCGTTCCTGGATTTCGTAGAGAGCCCCGTGGGACAGTCGATTATCGGAAAGTATCACGTGCCGCTGCGATAAAGCATCCTGATAGAACTTGACCGTTCAGCTACCTTGTGCTATCCTTTTGTTATTAGCTTCAGGCACTCTTCTGCAGAAAGTCGGGAACCCCCCGGCTTTCTTTGTTGTAAGGGAGCAGGGTATCATTGGCCGGCTTTGCGCCGGGTGACACGAAACGGTCGTGCAGGAGTTATCGAAGGAAATGAGCAAAGAGCTGATCATGGCTGTGAACCAGATCTGCGCGGAGAAGGAACTACCGCGCGATGTGATCTTGGGAGCCATCGAGGAAGCATTGGTGCACGCGTACCGCCGCAATTACGCGAACACAACGGCGAACGTGCAGGTCACGATCGATCCGATCTCTGGCGATTTGCGCATCGCTTGTGAGAAGACGATCGTGGAAGAGGTGCGAGACCCGGCCGTAGAGATTACTCTGCCCGAGGCGCGCAAGATCGACCAAGCGGTTGAGCTGGGCGGGACGATATTCGACGAACGCCAGCCGAACGACTTCGGCCGGATCGCAGCACAGACTGCGAAGCAGGTAATCCTGCAGCGCATCCATGAGGCCGAACGCGATCAACTGTATGATTTCTATAAGCAGCGGGAAGGCGAACTGATCAACGGCCAAGTGCAGTCGATCGATTACCGGTCGAATGCGGTGACCGTAACGCTTAGTAAGAAGGCAGAAGGCCAGATTGCTGCTGAGGACCAGCTGCCCAACGACCGGTATCGCGTAGGAATGAACGTTCGGACGCTGCTGGCGGAGGTCAACAAGGGGACGCGCGGGCCACAGATCCGCCTGTCGCGCACTCATCGAAACATGCTGCGCCGCCTGCTCGAACGGGAGATCCCTGAGATATACAGCGGAACGGTGGAGATCAAAAGTATCGCTCGCGAGCCAGGCCAACGCTCAAAAGTGGCAGTTTCGGCAAGCCAGCCAGGCGTGGATCCGGTAGGCTCCTGCGTGGGGCTGCGTGGAACGCGCATTCAGAACATCGTAGATGAACTGAACGGCGAAAAGATCGACGTGGTGGAGTGGTCGGCAGATGTGCGGAGCTTCATCAGCAATGCGCTGAGTCCGGCCAAGCCCACAGACACGGTACTGATCGAAGAGGGAGAGATCCGCACCGCGATCGTCGTTGTACCCGATCGCCAGCTTTCGCTTGCAATCGGCAAGGAAGGCCAAAACGCGCGGCTGGCTGCCAAGTTGACAGGCTGGCGCATCGATATCAAGAGCGAGACTGAGGCGGCAACCGAAGGCCTGGCCGAGATCAAGCGCCAGCAGATGCAGATGATCAGGACGCGCACGCTGCAGGAGAAGGCGGCCGCGCTGCCGCCCACAGATGATCTTCTGAGCCGGGCAGAGTGGCTGTTGCGTGAACGAGACAAGTCGCAGGCGACGCTGGAGACGGCAGCCAAATTGCTTGCCGAAGCCGACCAGAATCGTACTGAGTTGCCCATGATCGAAGCAGAGGAAGGGGCGCCTGACCAACCTGCCGAAGCTGCTGCCGTCATGCCCGATGCGGATGAACTCGCTGTGACAGATGCTGAACCCGCTTCTGAGGCTCCTGCTGCACCGGACGAGGCGCAGGTAACGCCACCCGCGGAAGTCTCAGAAACAGAGGCTGCCCCAGAAATCGCGTCCTCTGCCGAAGAGCCTGTAATGGAGAGTAGCCTCGATCAGCCCGCTGCGGAAGCCACGTGGGAGGATCAGGTAGACGTGCAGCTTTATGCTGATGCCGAGTTCATCGATGAAGACGAGGACAGCGAAGAGGCAGCTGAAGGCGCTAAGAAGCCCGTGAAGAAGGGCAAGAAAACCGCCAAGAAGCGCGAGTTGGTCTTCGATGAAAGCCTCGGCGAGGTTGTGGCGCGGCGGAAACGCAAACCGGGTCGCGGCGGCTGGGGCGACCTGGGGGATTACTAGACGGCGATGCCGAAGCCTAAAGGCCCCCGGCCAAAACATACGCCACAGCGAACATGCGTGGTGTGCAGATCGGAGCACTCCAAACGGGAACTGGTGCGGATCGTCAGATTGCCCGAAAGCGTTGGCATTGAAGAAGCGCCCGTGAACCGGGCGGAGCGCAATCCGCACGTACAGGTGGACCCGACCGGCAAGTTGGCCGGCCGCGGGGCTTACTTGTGCAAGGCAAGCGCATGCTGGGACAACGCCGCATTGATGCAGAAGCTCAGCGTCGCGTTGAAGACGACGCTGACTGCCGAGGACCAAGCAGTTCTGCGAGCCTTTCGTGCGACACTGGGCGACTGAAAACGCTTAACTGCAGGAGAATCTTGATGGTTGCGGCCACGCGACCGCTGATGCAGTGGACGGGCACAAGATGTGGGCGTCACGAGGATGGGCTTATGGTAGGTTAATTGCCGCCAGCCCTCCCCACTGACTCCTCTTTCTTGCCCCGTTATTTGACCGAGATACTTTTCCGGCCGGTCGTCAGGCCTGGTCACTTTGACCAACGGCCTGTAACCGCGGTCGCTGCCTACGGGCTGGCTTGCCGGCACAGGAGGAAAGACATTATGACAAACGATAACCCCAAAACCGGGCAGACCAATGAAGCTTTGACCGAGCGTGCCGCTCGCGGCCCAATTGATGCGTCGTCAGACGAGGAGGGAGCGACCTCGACAAAGCGCGCAGTCAGTACCGGCCAGAAAGCGTCTCAAGCAGAGCGTACGCGGCCTGCCGCGCCGGCAAACCGCCCAACTCAAGGCTCAACGCGCAGCGATGCCGCTCGCCAGCCAAAAACCCCCGCCATCGCAAAGCCTGCCAGCCCGGTAAGACCTGGCGCCAATCCGGGGGCTCAGCGACCGGGCGCGCAGGACGGCTCGCGGTTCAGTCAGACAGGTGGCGGTGCGCCTACAGAACAGCAGGGCGACGCCTACACACAAGACAATTCCGGTTCCGGCGAGGTGTTCAACCAACGCGTGTTCGACCCAACCTCAGAGGACACAGTTGTCCCGCGTGGGCGGCCTGCAGGTGGCGGAGCCCGGCCGGGAGATCGGGGCGGACAACGCCCGGGCGGCTTCGGCAGCACCTCACAGGGTCGCGGGCCTGCACAGGGCCGTCCCGGAGGTGGTTCGGATCGCACCCAGGGAGCCTATGGTTCCACGCGATCCGGTGGCCAGCCCTACAGGGACGGTCCCCAGAACGCGGGACGACCTGCTGGGCAGCGAGGCCCAACAGGGAACGCGGGTTCGACGGACCAACGCCGCCCAGGTGGCGGCACCTCTTCGCAAGGCGGTTACCAGGGTAAGTCAGGCGGCTCTTCGGGCGGCAGTGTTGCCTCGATGGCGGCGCATGAGGCGTGG
>CAYLZG010000014.1:27995-30386 GCA_964387985.1 uncultured Anaerolineales bacterium
GGCGGCTCTGCGGGCGGCCAGAAGCGGGGGCAAAACACCGGACGGTCCGGTGGCCAGGCCGGCGGGCGTTCTCGCGCCACGGGCGCGGATCGCTTGGCGCCGCCTCCGCTGACTGGGGCGGTGCGGCCTGCCGCAGCTGCTGCAGCGGCCCCGGTTACTGAAATCGTCATTCCGGAGATGATCACCGTACGCGATCTGGCTGACAAGATGAACAAGAGCCCGATCGAGATCATCAAGACCCTGATGAACTACGGCATGATGATTCCGATCACCGAATCGATCGATTTCGACACGGCCGCGCTCATCGGTGAGGAACTGGGAGTCACCGTCAACCCCGAACGCGAACCCGAGCCTGAGATCATCGAAGAGCCCGAAGAGGCTCCCAAGACACTGCGCCAACGCATCATGGCTGAAGAGAAGGGCGAGAATCTCGAGGTCCGGCCACCGGTTGTGGTGGTGCTGGGTCACGTGGACCACGGCAAGACGACCCTATTGGATGCCATACGTGAGGCGCGGGTCGTGGAGGGCGAGGCAGGCGGCATCACTCAGCACATAGGCGCGTACCAGGTTGAGATCAACGGCCGCAAGATCACCTTCCTCGACACGCCGGGCCACGAAGCCTTCACAGCCATGCGCGCGCGCGGCGCGATGGTTACCGATATCGCTATTCTGGTGGTTGCGGCGGATGACGGCGTGATGCCCCAAACCAAAGAAGCCATCGCGCACGTGAAGGCGGCGCAGGTGCCCATCATTGTGGCCATGAACAAGGTCGACAAAGCACAGGCGAATCCCGACCGCGTGAAGCAGGAACTGGCCGACAACGGCGTACTCATCGAGGAGTACGGCGGCGACGTGATGTGTGTGCCAGTGTCGGCCAAGTTCCGTCGAGGCATCGACGACTTGCTCGAAAGCATCTTGCTCGCCGCTGAGATCGACCCGCAGATGGCAAATCCGAAGGGCGACTGCGTCGGCACGGTAATCGAGAGCCGTTTGGACAGAACACGAGGTCCGATGGCGACCCTGCTGGTTCAGAATGGCACTCTGCGCGTCAGCGATAGCATCGTAAGCGGAGAAACCTACGCAAAGATCCGTGCAATGTACGACGACACCGGTGAAACGATCTCCGAAGCGGCTCCTGCAAAGCCTGTGCAGATACTGGGATTCTCCGATGTGCCTGTGGCCGGCGAGACGTTCAAGGTCGTTGCGGACGAGCGCACTGCGCGCGGCCTGGCGTCAGAACGACAGGAGGCCAATCGTGTGGCGGCCGGCCCGGCGCCCGTGCGCAGCCTCGAAAGCATCTTCGCTGCCGCTGAGGCAGGTCAGGTTAAGGAACTGAACCTGATCTTGAAAGCCGATGTGCAGGGTTCCATCGAGCCGATCGTTAACTCGCTGGAAAAGCTGAGCACTGACAAGCTCAAGGTGAAGATCCTTCACCAAGGGACGGGCAACATCACGGAATCGGATGTCATGCTGGCGATCGCATCGCACGCCATTATCCTCGGTTTCTCCGTGACCGCGGACGTCGCGGCGCAACGAATGGCCGAGGCTGACGGCATCGACATTCGCATCTACAACATCATTTACAATATCATCGAAGACGTGCAAAAAGCGCTCACCGGCCTGCTCGAACCGGTCTACAAAGAAGTGGTGACTGGTCACGCTGAGATTCGCGCGGTGTTCAAGGTCACCAAGGTCGGCATGGTGGCCGGATGCTACATCACCGATGGCGAGATCATCCGCAACACACTGGTGCGCGTGAAGCGCGGCGGCGAGGTGGTCGCAGAGGACAAGATTGCTGCCTTGAAGCGGTTCCAGGAAGACGTCGCTGAGGTGAAGACGGGCTTCGAGTGCGGAATCCATCTTGCCAACTTCCACGGGTTCGAGGTTGGCGACATCCTCGAAGGTTACAAGAAGGAACGGGTACTGTAATGACTTCCCACCGGCAAGAACGCGTTGCCGAAGCACTATTAGAGGAGTTGGGACTGCTCATCGCAAGCGAGCTCACTGATCCACGGCTCGAAGATGCAATGGTGACGGTTACTGATGTAAGAGTGTCGCCGGATCTGGGGAACGCCCGGGTTTTTGTCCAGCACGCATTGCCAGACACACACTCGCGAGCGGTGTTGAGTGCTTTGCAGCATGCTGCGCCTTTTTTACGCCGCTCGCTGATGGAGAATCTGCAACTGCGTGTTATTCCCGAGTTGCACTTCACCATCGATACAACGGAAAAGCGGGCCCAGCACATCGACGAAATTCTGAGCCAGATTGCTGCGGAACGCGACAGCATGGAGGCGCAGTGACAGGGCGGCCACAGGATGGCAGCGCCAGGGATGCGACACCTGTCGAGTTGGGCAAACCGATTCTCGCCGCCCGCCGCGTCCTGGCGATCTG
>CAYLZG010000014.1:30396-53018 GCA_964387985.1 uncultured Anaerolineales bacterium
TCTGTCATGTGAATCCCGATGGCGACGCGATCGGGGCGCTGCTCGGAATGGGACATGTTCTCCATGCGCTGCCAGGTGAACGCGAGGTCGTGCTCGTCTGCCAGGATCCGGCGCCGGAGACGCTCCGTTTTGTCCCGGGGGTGGAGCGCATCATGCACTCCTTGCCCACGAACTTCCTGCCGGAGCTTGTCATCTCACTGGATGCGAGTGATCCCGCCAGGCTGGGGACGATATTTGCGGATCTCGACTTGAGCAAGGCCTTGCTTGTAGTCATCGACCACCATATCACAAATCTCCGGTTTGGTGACCTCAACTATGTTGCGCCCCAAGTGGCCTCGACGTCGCAGCTCGTTGTCCGCCTTGCCGATGCTCTGGGAGTGATGCTGCCTCGCGAGGCGGCGACTCCCCTGCTTGTGGGCCTGGTCACAGATACTCTGGGGTTCCGCACCAGCAATGTGACAACGGCCGAGCTGCAATGTGCGGAAAGGCTCATGGATGCGGGGGCCGATCTGGCCGACATCAGCCAGCGCACCCTGGCAACCCGACCGCTAAAGTTCATGCGCCTGTGGGGGACAGCGTTCGGCAGCGCAAAACTGGATGGCGCCGTGTTGTGGGCAGAAGTGACCAGGGAAATGCGGCTGGTAGCAGGAATCGATGACGACGATGACGGCGGTCTGGTAAGCCAGCTCATCCATGCTGCTGAAGCTCGAATCGCAGCCGTGTTCAACGAATTGTCTGACGGCCGCATCGAGGTGGACTTCCGAGCCCGGCCCCCGTACGACGTGGCCGCAGTGGCGCTTAGTCTGGGTGGAGGCGGGCACCCTCAAGCATCTGGCTGCACCCTGCCCGGCCCGATGAGCGATGTGCAGATGCGCGTGCTTCCGCTTCTGCAAAGGGCCAGTAAAGGCAATCGGTAAAGATCCCCAATGGATACAAACGTGAACGGCATCCTGAACATCGATAAGCCACAGGGCTGGACTTCGCATGATGTGGTGGCCTGGATCCGGCGCGTCCTGAGGATCAAGCGCGTGGGACATGCCGGGACGCTGGACCCGTTGGCTACAGGGGTGCTACTCGTATGCGTGGGCCAGGCGACGCGCGTGAGCGAGTACCTGATGGCATCGGACAAGGTATACCGGGCGAAGATCCAACTTGGCACAACAACCGACACGTATGATCTCGACGGCGAAATCGTGGCAACGCATCCGGTGCCGCAGGAACTGGACCAGGCTGGCCTGGAGACGATCCTGGCTGGATTCACCGGCGACATCATGCAAGCGCCTCCCGCGTACTCGGCTATCAAGCAGGATGGCGTTGCACTTCACCGAAGGGTGCGGCGTGGGGAAGAGGTCAGGCCGAACGCTCGGCCAGTACGAATCCACAGCATCGAGTTGATCAAGTGGGCATCACCCCATCTCACCATCGATGTCACCTGCGATCCCGGTACGTACATCCGCAGCCTCGCCCACGACCTGGGGCAGCAGCTCGGGTGCGGCGGGACGCTAGCCGGGCTACGACGCATCCGGAGCGGGTGCTTCCTCGTGGAAGATGCCGCAAGCCCAGAGGGAGTGGGCGAAGCCTATCGCGCCGGGGAGTTGAATCGAATTCTGCACCCGATTCGGGCCGGGTTATCGCAGTTGACGCCCGTTTCTGTCGGTGATGATGAGATCGGAAAGCTTCGCAACGGCCAACCCATTCCAGGCGACGCACCGGACAACGACCGACGCGGGTATGCTCTCACGGCGAACGGCACGGTGGTAGCGATCCTGCGATTGGATCCTCAGGAGCGCAAGTGGTGGCCGGACAAGGTCTTCGCAGGCGAATAGATGGAAGTATTTGAAGGCTTTCCCGAGCCCTCGATCACGCAGCCCGTTTATTTGACCATCGGCAACTTTGACGGGGTGCATCGAGGACATCAGATGCTGGTGTCAGAGCTGGCGCTTATGGCGCATAGCAGCGGTGGCATAGCAGGTTTGCTGACATTCGAGCCACACCCAGGTGCGGTGCTGCGACCTGATCTCAAGATTCCACGTCTCACGACAAACGGTGAGCGCGCCGAATTGCTCGCCGCGCTGGGACTCGACTTCGTCATAGTTCTTCCTTTCACGCACGAAACCGCGGCAACCCCTGCAGCGGACTTCGTTGCGACACTAACTGCACACTTGCCCCTGCGCGAGCTGTGGGTGGGGCCGGACTTTGCGCTCGGCCGCGGACGCGACGGCGATACGGAGCGACTGGCCGAGTTGGGCCGCAATTTGGGGTATGAACTGCGCGTCGTGGACCCGTTTGACTGGCAGGGCGAAGCAGTGCGCTCCAGCCGCGTGCGCAGTTTGTTGGCCGAGGAAGGTGCTGTTGAACAGGCGGGGGCATTGCTGGGTAGGCCATACCGGGTATGGGGTGAAGTAGTCAAAGGCGCACAGCGCGGGCAGCGCCTGGGGTTCCCGACCGCCAACCTTCGGCTGCCCGAAGACCGGCTGGCGCCAGCCTATGGCGTCTATGCCTGCTGGGCCTGGCGGGGCGATGTCGGACATCCGGCAGTTGTGAATATTGGTGTTCGACCGAGCTTCGATAACGGCGCGCCCTCAGTCGAAGCCCACCTTATGGGCTTTTCGGGTGATCTCTACGGTGAGACCCTGGGGCTAAGCTTCATCCAACGGTTGCGCGGCGAGAAGAAGTTCGCCGACATCGGCCAATTGGTCGAGCAAATCCGGAAGGATGTGGCAGCCGCTGCCGTGATCCTTGCCAACCCGCCGACCATTTCCGAAATCGGTTCGTGGAGGGAGCTTCGACACACCGCAGACTGGTCGGTCGAAGTCCGGGGACCCGATCCACGCACGCTCTTTGCCAACGCAGGCGCGGCCATGTACGCGCTACAAGAAGGCGATCACGGCCAACCTCTCACGCGCGCGCGTGCGATCTGCGTAGCCGGAAACGATTACGAAGAACTCCTGGTTGCCTGGCTGAACCGGCTTCTGCTTGGGCAGGAACTGGGCAGCGAAATGTACTCGCGCTTCGAAATCTTCGAGATGTCGACACGCGGCCTGCGCGGCGTCGCCTACGGACACCCAGGAACGCCTGCACATACCGGTGTCAAGGCTGTGACATACTACGACCTGGAAGTCGGCCGAACGGACGAGGGATGGCAGGCGCGTGTCACATTTGATGTCTAGCGACTGACCACCCAATCCGCTGAGGAGCCAGGCAGCGACCCTGTAATCCGGCGGACTCTATACCGCTACGTCGGCCTTGATGTGCGGGTGAGGATCATAGCCTTCGAGCTTGAAATCCTCGAACCGGAAAGCGTTGATATCTCTGATGTCTGGATTGATCAGCATGTTGGGCAAGGGCCGAGGGTCGCGAGACAACTGGATCTGGGCCTGCTCGAAGTGATTGCTGTACAGGTGCGCGTCTCCGCTGGTATGGATGAATTCGCCGGGCTGCAGGTTGCATACTTGCGCGACCATGAGGGTTAGCAGCGCGTAGGATGCGATGTTGAACGGGAGCCCCAAGAACACATCCACCGATCGCTGGTAGAGCTGGCACGACAGAGCGCCATTTGCCACATAGAACTGGAACAGAACGTGGCATGGCGGCAGCGCCATGCGTTCGATCTCCCCTACGTTCCAGGCGCTGACAATCAACCGGCGAGAGTCGGGATTGCGCTTGATCTGCTGGATCACGTCCATCAGTTGATCGACAGTGCGCCCGCCGGATGCCGCCCAGGAGCGCCACTGCTTACCGTATACCGGCCCTAACTCTCCCTCTGCATCCGCCCACTCATCCCAGATATGCACCCCGTGCTCCTGCAGCCACCGTATGTTGGTATCGCCATTAATGAACCACAGCAGCTCATAGATGATGGATCGCACATGGAGTTTCTTGGTGGTCAGCAGGGGGAAGCCGGCAGCCAGGTCGAACCGCATCTGGTGGCCAAAAACGGAACGCGTGCCGGTACCGGTGCGGTCCGACTTTTCTGCTCCGTGATCGATGATCGCTTGCATCAGGTCGAGATAAGCGCGCATGAGAATCCTCAAGTCGCACAGGCACGACAAGAAGCGGAAGGCCGTGCCTGTGCGGGGTGGCAGAGTCAGCTCTGTTGGACGCGGAAGTCCTTGATCTCAGCGTCCAGATCCGCGAGAGCGCTGCGGACGCTAGCAGGATCGATGTCGCTGACCTTAAGCATGATGAGCGGCCGGTCGGGTGTGTCGCCGGCATAAGTTGCAAAGCTGATGATGTTGGCACCCAGGCTGCTCAGCGCTTGCGACAACTTTGCAAGCACGCCCTTGCCCTCGCGCACGCGCAGAGTGACACGCAGCCCGGGGGTGCGAGCGCCCAACAGCTCGGCAAGGATTTTGAACACGTCGGTTTCGGTGATGATACCAACCAGCTGCTCACCCTCGAGAACGGGGAGTCCGCCGATCTTGTGGTCGGCCATCACCCGGGCTGCTTCCTCGAGCGGAGTATCCGACGACACCGAGATTACCGGGCTGGACATGACCTGTTTGATGGTCAGTTTGGCGAGCAAGTAGTGGAGCTCATGCACGCTGAGCGACGTCGCGGGCGATGGTGCCGCGTGCAGCAGATCCTTGTCAGAAACGATGCCGACCATCTTTCCAGACGCATCCAGGACGGGAAGGCGGCGCACTTTGCGCTCGCGCATCAGGTGCAAGCCATCATCGATGCTTGCCGTGTCTTCAATTGTAACCGGGTTGCGGGTCATCCTTTCGCCAACGAGCATAGATCTGCCTCCTCAGGTTAGATTATTGCAGCCACGCTGCATCATGCACTAGATCGGCTATCGCGGCCAGGGCGCTTCCTGGACCGCTTCTTCTTGGGCATCTGGTATCCCAGCCGGCGAAGCTCCTCTTCATCGGTGCGCCACTTCGGCCTGACCTTGACCCATAGGTCCAGAAAGACTCGCATCTCGAGTAACTCCTCGATCTGCTCGCGCGCCGCCTGGCCTATCTGCTTTATCATGGCGCCATCTTTGCCCAACACGATCATCTTCTGTGTCGGACGCTCCACGTAGACGACCGCTGAAACATAGGTTACGCCGTTAGCGCGCTCTTTGAACTCATCGACAAACACTGCAACCGAGTGAGGGACTTCATCGCGCAGGTGATGGAGAACCTGCTCGCGCACCAGCTCACCCGCCATGAAGCGAACCTGCTGATCGGTGACTTGTTCCTCAGGAAACAGCGGCGGGCTGAGAGGCATCAGTCGCGCCAGCTCGTCCGCGAGATCGGTTAGCCCATCGCCGCGCAGGGCCGACAACCGTATGGCTTTTGCGCCGGGCGCGAGCGCGGTATAGTCTGCCTCGTACTTGGGCGCCCAGCCCGCGGGCGATGCCAGGGGCGCCTCTCGCTGGCGATCGTCGGCCTTGTCCAGCTTATTGAGTCCGAGCAGAAGGGGCTTGAGCCCCGAGGACCGTTCACGCTTGCGGCTGGTCGCGATGACTTCTGCGACTTTACGATCCTCATCACTCGGGAGCGAACTCACATCGACCACCCAAAGCAAGGCGTCCGCATCGGGCAGCGTCGCGGCCGCAGTTTCAACCATGACCTGGCCAAGCTTATGTAAAGGCGCGTGAATGCCAGGAGTGTCTAGGAAGACGATCTGAGCGTCGCTCCGCGTCAGAATCCCGAGCAGGCGGTTGCGCGTGGTCTGTGGTTTTGGGGAGACGATGCTGATCTTCTGCCCCAGGAGAGCGTTGATCAGGGTGGACTTGCCGACATTGGGGCGACCGATCACGGCCACAAATCCCGCGCGAAAGTCCTCGGGATATACGGTTCTCTCCGCTTCACCGAAGAACTCATCGATCAGCGTGTTCTCTTCGCGCCCCGGTTCGGTCATGCATGCAGCCTGAACGGATTGAAGTCGGTGTTCACATCGTAGTGATCGACACCTTCAGTGTGCTTGAGACGAGCAACCACGCGGTAGGTTACGGGAGTGAACAGCGCCTCGACCAGCACCTTGAAAACATAGTTCGCGACAACGATGCTCAAGGCCGCTGCCCAGGGGAAGACCCCCAGAGCAGCAGCAATCAGTACGAAGATGGTTGTGTCGATGACCTGCCCCACCAGAGTGGATCCAATCGTGCGTATCCACAAAAACCGGCCTTGCGTGGCGACTTTCAGCTTCGCCAGGACGAACGAGTTACCAAACTCACCGGCAAGGTAGGCGATCAGGCTGGCAACAATGATCCCGCCGCTGCTAACGCCCCCAAGGATGGCATCATAGGCATCCTGTCCTGCCGCGGCTTGCCAGTTGGCCTCGCCTGGCAGGCGTGCAACCAGCCACAATGTAAGGCCCATCAGGGCAGATAAGGCAAATCCGACCCAAATGACGCGCCGTCCATAGGCATACCCGTAGACCTCGGTCAGCACATCCCCGAATATGTAGCTGATAGGGAACAACAGCGTGCCCGCGTCAAAAGCCAGTCTGAGACCACCTACCGACACGCCCCAGTCGATAATTTTCGCCGAACTGGCGATATTGCTGATCAACAGAACCGCAACGAACGCGGCCATGATCAGATCAAAGTAACGATAGGAGCTCCGACGCATACCTCGTGCCTAGATGCTCCGCGATCGCCAGGTCGACCGGACTACCGGCCAAGACGACAATCTAGCGGGCCAGCCGCTCTGCCAGCGCATCGACTTGATGGGACATGCGCTGGGGCAGGCGCTCGCCGAACTGGGCGAAGCGGCGTTGGATGTCGGGAACCTCGGCGCGCCAGGCGTCTATGTCAACGTGCAGCAATTCCGCCAGATCTTCCGGTGGAATGGCGAGACCTTGCAGGTCCATATCATCGTTACAAGGCAGCAAGCCGATGGGCGTCTCTCGGGCGCCAACCTTGCCTTCGATCCGGTCGCACATCCACTTCAGCACCCGACTGTTGTCGCCGTAGCCGGGCCACAGCCACTAACCTGTCACCCAGCGTCAGCCAGTGGCCAAAGTAATCGCCCATGTTGTAACCGCAGAACGGCTGCATCGCAAACGGGTCACGGCGCAGATTGCCTACCGCGCCGATGTTGGCGGCTGTCGTTTCGGAGGATGCCGTGGCGCCCAAGAACACGCCATGGTCCCAGTCGTAAGCCTCCGTGACCAGCGGCACCACGCCTGCCCTGCGCCCACCGAAGAGGAATATGTCAATAGGCACGCCTTCCGGGCTCTCCCAGTCAGGGCTGATGGACGGGCACTGCCGCGCTGGCGCGGTGAAGCGTGCGTTCGGATGGGCAGCGGGCTCACCGCGGTCCGGCGACCAGTCCCGACCCTTCCAGTCGATGGCATGTTCAGGTGCAGGCACGCCCATGCCCTCCCACCAGATATCGCCCTCGTCGGTCAAGGCGCAGTTCGTGAAGATCACGTTCTCATGCACCGTGTCCATGGCAACGGGGTTCGACTGGTAAGAAGTACCGGGTGCTACACCAAAAAACCCGGCCTCCGGGTTGATCGCGTAGAGCCGGCCATCCGGGCCGATCTTCATCCAGGCGATGTCATCTCCCAGTGTCTCCGCTCGCCACCCAGGCAGCGTCGGCTGGATCATGGCCAGATTTGTCTTGCCGCACGCTGAAGGAAAAGCCGCGGCAATATGATAGCGCCGGCCCTCAGGGCTGATCAGCCGCAAGATGAGCATATGCTCGGCCATCCAGCCCTCACGGTGAGCCATTGCGGAAGCGATGCGGAGCGCCAAGCACTTCTTGCCCAATAACGCGTTGCCACCGTAGCCTGAGCCGTAAGACCAGATAAGATTCTCGTCCGGGAAGTGGCTGATGTACTTGTGCTCCATGGGCGCGCATGGCCATGGAACGTCAATCGCGCCTGGTTCGAGCGGCGCTCCGATGGAATGGAGGCACGGGACAAAGTCGCCGACCTCGCCCAATGCATCGCACGCCCGGACACCTACCCGCGTCATGATGTGCATGTTACAGACTACGTAGGGGCTGTCGGTGATCTCAACGCCGATTTTGGACATGGGGGAGCCGAAGGGTCCCATTGAGAACGGTATTACGTACATCGACCGGCCGGTCATGCAGCCATCGTACAGGCCGAGCATGGTTTGCTTCAGCTCTTCAGGATCAATCCAGTTATTCGTGGGGCCGGCGTCATCCTTTTCGGGGGTGCTTATATAGGTGCGCGCCTCGACGCGGGCGACGTCGGACGGATCCGACCGGAACAGGAAGCTGTTGGTTCTCCGGTCGAGTGGCTCAGTTGCACCCGAGGCAACCATCTGCCCCATCAGGCGATCGTATTCGGCAGTACTGCCGTCACACCAATAGACCGCTTCGGGCCGGCACAGGGCGGCTACTTCATCCACCCAGGCGCGAAGCTTCTGATTCTTTACCTCGTAACCCACTGGGCTTAACCTTTCTCAATTGCAGATCGCAGATAGAAAACCAGAGATTGATTCGGATGACATCTACGGCCTGAGATGCGCCATGGTGGCACGAATCAGGTCGGCTGATTTCTTCAGCATGCTCATCTCCCCATCGTTGAGATCCAACTCGATGATGCGCTCGATACCGTTCTTGCCCAGGATGACCGGCACGCCGAAACAAATATCGGTCAATCCATACTCTCCCTCTAGGTACACAGATGCGGGATAGATGTGATGCTGGCCGCGCAGGACAGCCTGCGCCATCCTGCAGGCCGATGCTCCGGGTGCGTAATAAGCGCTGCCTGTCTTCAGGTAGCGCACGATTTCGGCGCCGCCATCACGCGTACGCGCCACGATGTGGTCGATCTGGGCCTGGCTCAGGAAGTTTGTCAAAGGCATACCTGCAATGGTCGAGAAACGCACCAAGGGCACCATCTCGTCGCCATGTCCGCCGAGCACGGTCGTGTGGATGTTTTCAGGACTGATGCCCGTCTCCATGGCAATGAAGGTGCGCATGCGGCCACCATCGAGAACGCCCGCCTGACCGATGACCCGCTCGCGCGGAAAACCGCTGACCTTGTACGCCAGGTAGGTCATCGTGTCCAGCGGATTCGTCATCATGAGGAGAATGGCGTTCGGCGAGTGCTCAACCACCTGGCGGACAACGTCGGTCACAATTCCGGCGTTTATGTGTACGAGATCCTCGCGCGTCATCCCTGGCTTACGCGCAACGCCAGCAGTGATGATGACGATATCTGAATTGGCGGTATCTGCGTAATCCGTCGTGCCGACTGCATCGATGGCATGACCGGCAATGGGGCCAGACTGAATGAGGTCCAGGACTTTGCCCTTGGCCAGCCCGTCCACCACGTCCAGTAGAACAATCTGGCATCCCCCCGAGATCATCGCCCAGTGGGCTACAGTGCTGCCTACGTATCCGGCACCGATAATGCTCACCTTGCTCATGAATTTGCTCCTTCAAAAGAGACACGCGCAAACACGCAGGCGCAGAAGGTGCGACTTGCGTGTCCCTGGATGGCGAACTTCTCCACGTTGATACGGCCCTTGCGGGACGGCCTAAGGGCCGGCAATACGCGCTTAAGCAGCGGGTGCAGCCACGGGCTGGTCCCCTGATTGGGAATGTTCCCACAGGCTGGCCTGTGCGGCGGTCAGCTCGATGCCATCTGCTGCCAGGACAGGTTTAAGTGCAGCGATGGCAGCTTCGACCATGAGTAAATCCGGCTCGCGCGTGGTCAGGCGCTGCAGGAGCAAGCCAGGGGTAATCAATGCACGGACCCACGGCCACTCGATATGACTGGCAGTGAAGCGCATCAGCTCGTAAGCTATCCCCGCAACGACCGGTATCAGAAGCAGCCGTGAAGCCAACCGCAGGAGGAGGTTGTCGAAATGGAACGGTGCAAATACCAGGATCGAGATAAGCATCACAGAGAGCAGAAAACTGGTGCCGCAGCGGGTGTGCGCGGTGCTGAAGGTGGCTACCGACTCAGGGCTGAGGGGCGCACCGGATTCGTAGGCATTGATCGTCTTGTGCTCCGCTCCATGGTACGCAAAAACGCGACGGATATCTGGCATGAAACCAATGGCCCAGAGGTAGAGGAGGAAGATGCCGAGCCGGATCACACCCTCTACAATGCTCGTCAGTAGCCCACCGGCGCCAACAGGTGACAGCCACTTGGCAGCGGCGGTCGGCAACATGAAAAAGAGCGCCACGGAGAAAGCCAACGACACGGCGATCGTGGTCCAGGCGACCGGACCGGCGAACTTGACATCTTCCTGCCCTTCTTCTTTGACCGCGACATCTGCAGACCAAATGAGCGCGCGCATGCCGAGTCCAAGGGCGTCCCAAAGCATTCTCAATCCGCGGACAAAGGGCCACTGCCCCCACTTGCTGGTATAGATAGCCGCGGTGAGTGGCTCTTCATGAACGACAATCTGACCGTCTGGCGCACGGACAGCCACCGCCATCTGCTTGCGCCCGCGCATCATGACACCTTCTATGACTGCCTGTCCGCCATAATTGAATTTGGCCAATCTCACATCCTCATGTCAGGGCCACACATAGCCGTCAGAACAACGCATGTATGCGGCGCCTCGCTGGCCTTGCATTCTAACCCACGTGGGGATCAGTGTCAAAGCCGCGGTGATTTGTGCGTTGATGGTGCTGAGCTTACACCCACAACGAGCGATATCATATCACGGCGGTCTGCGTACACATGCGACCGGGCTTCCATACTGGAGCAGGTTGATCGAGTGTGCTAGACTGACGCCCGGAGGTAAAGTCTATGAGCGAAAAGCATGAACCAACACCTGGACCGCAGCCGCCCGCCGGGGATGACAGTCAGTGCGCTTCGAGCATGGATAGGATCGCGCAATTTTTCGACGCTGAGTACCTGGACCATATCGATGATCTGCCTGTCTTGGAGGCATATGCAGACCGGACAGGTGGTCCGCTGCTTGAACTCGGTTGTGGAACCGGACGGGCGTTGATCCCCCTTGCCGAAGCTGGATACCAGGTCACGGGCGTGGACAGCAGCCCATCAATGCTCAAGCTGGCGCGGGCGAAGGCCGAGGCTGCTGGCGTATCCCGGCAGATCAGGCTGATCGAAGGCGACTTCTCCCGTGTTGACCTGGGCGGCCCCTACCGGTTTGCGTTCACGCTCATGAACACCTTCCTCCACCTACCAGATCTTGAAGCCCAAATCGTTGCGCTGAGGCGGTGGCGAGAGGCGCTGGCGCCAAAAGGGTTGCTTCTGATTGAAGTGTTCAACCCGGATATGGGTCAGTTGGCCGCTATGGACGGCCGGCTTGAGTGGGAGCAGACATGGACCAACGGCAACACTGGGGAGCAGGTGATGAAGTTCCTCACTCGCGTCGTGGATCCGGCCGCCCAGGTGATGACGGTGAATCACGTCTATGAGGTCATTACGACTGATGGCACCGTACACCGAACCGTTGGGAGCTTCAACCTCCGTTACATCTGGCGGTTCGAAGCCGAGCTTCTACTTGACAAAGCAGGGTTCGGGGTCGAGAGCGTCTTCGGTGACTGGGACATGAGCCCATATTCCAGCGACAGCGAGCGCATGATTATCGTGGCACAACCCCGGGGGAGAAAATCGACTCACTGAAAAGGGGAGACACAAAAACTCCGTATCTCCCCTTTTCTCGTCACACCACAAGATGAAGCTAAGGCGTTGCGGTTGCCGCTGAAATTTCGACAGGGGCAGTCTCCGCCGGAGTTGCCGTTTCCGCGCCATCGACCGGGGCCGCCTCCGTCGGGGCCTCTGTGGCGTCAGTGACGTCCATTGGTGCAGCCGACGGGGCCGCGTCTGTTGATGCAGGGGTGGGCGTTGTCGGCGGAGGACAGTTAGCATTCGACCCAATCTTGCCCTGCTCCGCGATCGACTTCTGCGTGAACAGGCTGTTCAACTCCCCTTCCAGCACGGCCTGATCGCCGACCCGCAGCACCTGCGCCTCACCCACCTCAGCATAGACGATGGCCTGATTGCTGAACGTCAAACCGTGGATCGCCTCAGCGTCCAGCGCAGCGCCCACGCGGGCCAGCCGGATCACGTCGAGCAAGCCCAGGTCGGTCTGGAAGGTATGTTGGAGAGCGCGCCACAACTGCGGCAGCCGGGTGATAGCGTCCACTTGCAGTGCGCGCTCCTTGATAGCCCAGATGAGCTGCTGTTGACGTTGCCCGCGATAGAAATCGTTCGAGTTATAACGAAAAGTCGCGAACTTCTTCGCAGCCGCACCGTCCAGATGATTGACACCGGCAGGCAGCTCAAAAGTCTCATACTGGCCAGGCTTGGTAGGATGAGGCGTAAGCTCGTACAGCGGACAGTTCAACGTTATGTCTACACCATCCAGCGCGTCCACAAGCTCCACCAACCCTTCCTGCTTGATCCTCACCCAATGCTGCATCGGAACGCCCAGGACATCCTCAATGATTTGGCCGACAAGAGCGGGTCCGCCTCCAGGGTATTTGTTCGACTCGCCGAGGAAATCGGCCTGGTTGATGCGGCCCATGCCGTAGCCAGGGATGTCCACCCAGAGGTCCCGCGGGATCGAGACGATGCCGACCTGGTTGGTCCCGTGATCCACCGCCGCGATCATGATCGTGTCGGTGCGCCACGCTAGGTCTCCGGGACGCGGATCGATGCCAAGGATCAGGTAGTTGTCCGTTTCCTGGATTGTCTTCGGCGCCGGCGTCGCGCTGGGGGTGGGAGTAAGTGTTGCCGTGGGCGTCGAAGTTGGTGTCTGAGGAGTGGGCGTAGGCGGCACCTCAGTCGCTGTGAACGTCGCCGTGGGCGCAAGCGTCGCCGCAGCGCTAGTGGTCTGCGCAGGAGCAGCCGTCACCGACACCGGATCAACGGCCTCAGGCACAGGCTGGCATGCCGTGAAGGTCAGGACGATGGCAAGGAACAACGCCGGCCACGGGCGAGCGCCCGGGCCGATCCGGGGAATATGTCGTCTCATGAACCTGTCAACCTACCTTGTAACCGATTTTGCGGAGGAAGCCCTTCCGCCATGCAACACCATCGGCATCCTCGACACCCTGCGTATGCAGGCCATCGATTACACCCAGGATGCCGCGACCCTGCTCGCTGTCTGCCAGGATCACCTGCACCGGATTAGCGGTAGCACAGAAGATGTTGGCCACCTCAGGCACGGCCTTGATCGCATTGAGAACGTTGATCGGAAATGCCTCACGCAGGAACAGGATGAAGCAATGCCCCGCACCCAACGCAAGCGCATTGCGCTCTGCCAAGGCCTGGAGGCCGGCGTCCGTGCCGGTCGAGCGCACCAAAGCAACGCCGGAGGACTCGCAGAAGGCCAGGCCGAATTTCGCATTGGGGACAGCTGTGACGACTGCTTCGTGAATGTCCTCAACGGTCTTGATGAAATGGCTCTGCCCGAGGATGAAATTCAGTTCCTCAGGGTTTTCGATCTGTACCAGCTTGAGTTGGAAAGGAATGTCAGTCATAGGATTGCCTGCTCTCCTGGTTTCGTATCGGGGATGCGGAGCAAGACGCATGCCCGCATGCCTGGGACGTCTTCTGGCGCCAGGCAGTTCCCCATCAGATCATTAGCATCGCCTGGCTACGGATATCGCGCAGCCGCTTTGCCATCTCCGCGGTGCCCTCTTCCTCACCCTGGGCCATCTCATCGGCCATCTGCCCGATCAGATCGAGAAGCTCGGGCGTGACGGCCTCGCGATTCTCGCTAAGAATCTGTCTGGTGCCGTCCGGATACGGCGCCATGACCAGCTCATTGATGAACTGGACCTCAGGCGGAGCACTCGCCTGCATGAGGCCCATGATCTCCTCATAGACCATTCCCAAACGGCTCATCAGCGCCTTGTCGCCCTTCTGCGATGCCGCCTCCATGTTGCGACTCAGGACATTCATGAACACGTCATCGATTTCCTCGAGGTGCTCGCGCACTGCCGAACGCGGGCTGGGCGAATTTATGATTTCTTGGAGCAGGTTGACGCTGTCCTCAATGCCTTCGCGGGCGGCCGCATCCAGCTGCTGCGTGAGGTCAAGAAGTCGCTCGCGTACTCTGGCGAGACGCTCCTTCTCGGCGCCCTGCGCCGCATCCACGCGCGCGGTCAGAGACTCGAAGAACTTGTAGTCCAATGCAGGGCGCGCAGCAAGTGCAATGGCCGCGACCTCATCGTCATCGCCAGAGACGACCTTATCGAGGAGTTCCTGCGGGTCCTTCACGTCCTTGAGCGACTCGATTGCGGCTCGCTGCTTCTGTGCGCGCTTGCCCCAGGTAGTCACTGGGAGCAGATTTTCCCGCAACATCTCCAGCCGGCCCTGACCCTTCTCATCGCCGCTCGCGCTCGCCTGTTCGAGCATACTGCTCAGGATGGCAAAGAACTCGCCGTCGAATTCGGCATCCTTGCCCTTGATCATCATCTGGAGGCCTTTAGGGTCGTCTGCAAAGACCATCAACTGCTCGACCATCTTGGCCTTCTTACGCTGCCGGTCAAGTTCTTCCTGGCTGATGCCCAGCGTGCCATAGACTGCATCGGTGAGGTTCTGGCGGTTCACGAACTGGCGCGGGTTGAAGAAATAACCCTTGCGCTGGTCCGGCGGGAGCGAGCGCATCAGTGCTTGCGTCAACTCGCCGATCATCTTCTGTTTCTCGAGCTCAGGTATGTTGAGCTGCTGCGGGAAATAGACCGCCAGGAACTCCGCCTTCGGATCATGATAGACAAGCGGCACCTCAAGCATGATCGGCGTGTTGCACTTGGGGCATACGGCCATGTTGAGTTGACCAGAAAGGAAGTAACTGCGAAGTTCGGGGGCTGCACCGACGTCGATCATGGTGACGACGGGCGACGAATACGCATTGCCACACTGCGGACATTGGATAGGGACCTCGTTCCGTTGAGGCGTCTGATTGGGTTGGGTCATGCTGAAAGAGCATCCTTTCGGAAAAACGTTACCCGAGCGCTTTCTACTCGCCCGTAATGAGTTGTCTCAAACGTGCCTCATCGATGATGGTCACGCCCAGTTGGCGGGCTTTATCGAGCTTCGATCCCGCTGATTCACCGGCCAGGAGATAATTCGTGTTCTTGCTTACGGAGTCGGTCACCTTACCCCCATTGGCCTTGATCAATTCTCTGGCCTGATCGCGGCTCAACCCAGGCAGCGTACCGGTAATGACGAACGTCAGCGCGGCCAGGGGCTGCGCTGTCGGAACGCTTTCCGGCGCTTCCACCATCGTCTTGACACCGGCGGCCTTCAAGCGCTCGATTAACTGCCGGTTCGGCGCCTTGCCGAACCAATCAGCGATATTCTGCGCCAAAACAGGTCCGATCCCAGGCAGCGCCTGCAGTTCTGAGAGCGGGGCCGCTGCCAGCGCGTCGATCGATCCGAAGTGATCGATCAACGACTCCGCCACGACTTCGCCTACGCCGCGGATTCCCACCGCATTCAGAAGCCTGGACGGTCCGCGATCCTTCGACTCTTCAATGGCGCGCATGAGATTCTGAACCCGGCGCTCCCCATATCCTTCCAGGGCCAATAGCTTGTCAGGATCGATGTAATATACATCGGCCAGTTCCCGAATGAAGCCCTGCTCGACAAACAGCTCGGCCTGCCGTATTCCAAAACCCTCGATATCCATGGCGCCGCGGCTGACGAAATGCTCGATGCCACGCACAAGCTGTGCCGGACATGCGCTGTTGACGCAGTACGTTGCGGCCTCGCCCGCTGCGCGCTCCGCAGGCTGCCCACAGATGGGACAGACCTTCGGCATTTCCCAACGCTGCTCCTCGCCGGTGCGAAGCTCGGGCATGGAACGCAGGACTTGGGGGATTACCTCTCCAGCGCGCTTAACCGCGACCGTATCCCCTATGCGAATGTCCAGTTCCCGAACGTAATCCTCGTTATGTAGAGTCGCTTGCGAAACCGTTACGCCGCCCACCTGGACCGGTTCAAGTACGGCGTAGGGATTGAGCGACCCGGTGCGGCCTACGTTGACCCGAATGTCGAGCAACCGCGTGACAGCCTCTTCGGCAGGGTACTTATAGGCAACCGCCCATCGTGGGTCTTTGCCGACGAAGCCCAAACGCGCTTGCGTCGCGAAGTCATCGATCTTGATGACCAGCCCGTCAGCCTCATAGGGGAGCTTGCGACGCTCTGTCTCACCCCATTCGATAACGTACGCAACCAATTCATCGAAATCAGTAAAGCGCCGAATGCGCTGCTCCACCGGGAATCCCAACCTGCGCAGGGTGTCGAGCGCCTCCCACTGAGAAGCCGGTGCGTCGCCATCACGGTATTCTACGATTTGATACAACCAGAGCCGGATCGGCCGTGCAGCCGTGATACGCGGGTCGATCTGGCGCAGGGATCCCGCTGCAAAATTACGCGGGTTCGCATAACTGCGCTCGCCGCTCTCTTGCTGCAGCGTATTGAACTTCTCAAAATCGGCGATGGGCGTGTAGGCCTCTCCGCGAACGACGATGTGGGCCGGCACAGGCTGGCCTTGCTGCTCGCCGTGCACCGGGATGCGCAGCGGGGCTGCCCGCACGGTGCGAAGATTGGCTGTGATGTCCTCACCAACCTCGCCGTCACCCCGCGTTGCGCCGAGCACCAGGCGGCCAACGTCATAGGTCAACACAACGCTCAGGCCATCGATCTTCGGCTCGACGACGTACGCGACCTTGGAGCGCTCTTCCTGGGGCAACAGCTTCATAAAGCGATCGCGCCAGGCCACCAGTTCTTCCGGCGTAAACGCATTGCTCAAGCTGAGAATGGGAGCGGGGTGGCGAACCTTCGTGAATCCCACTGCGGAAGCCCCCGGCACTCGTTGTGTCGGCGAATCTGGCGTCAGCAGCTCCGGATGCTCGACCTCCAGCGAGACCAACTCCCGCCAAAGCGCATCGTACTCTGCGTCGCTGATGATGGGATCGTCCAGGACATAGTAGCGATGCGCATGCGTGCTGATCGCGCGCCGAAGCGCATCTATCCGTCCCGCAATTGCCTCCGCCATCGCGCCTCCATCAGCGGCTTGCCAGCTCGTTCCGTACCGCCAAAACAAACATTATACTCCAGACAGAGACAAGAACAAACATTTGCCGCGTCAGTTACAGTTGAAACAACATCTCCCATTGCCGGACAGTCACGTGAAAGCGGAGGGCAGCGAGCACGCGGCTAAGAGGATCATCCGCAGGGACATTCAGGATGCGCATGGTCTGGCCGGGATACAGGCGTGAAAGAGCCTGCAATAATGGGCGGCCCGCCCTCACCGAACCTATCTCGGGGTTGATGCCCACATCAAGGATGGCCATGTTATCCGAGCGGGAAGATACGATGGCGTAAGCTGCCGGGCTGCCGTCCAGTTCGAGTGCATACGCACGTGCGTGCGCCAGCAGCCTGCGCAGGGTCTCTGGCTCGCGCTGCCAGCTGGGCGGCTCTCTATGCCAGGCCTCGAAGTTCGCCAACGACGCTTCGGGCTTCACCTCGTCAAGCAACTCCTGGGGCACGGGCAGTGGATCCGCGTCAGCCGGCAGGGACCACGTCAACAACTCGCGAGTGTCGGCAAAACCCACACTCAGGTAGAGACAGTGCGCCCTCGTGTTATCGTTGATCACTTCCAGTGTGATGTTGCTGAGCCGCAGGGAGCGTGCGTTACTGATGAGCGCTGCCATCATGCGGCGCGCAATCCCCATCCGCCGAAATGCCGGCGCCGTGCCCACCCCACTGATCCAACCCCGCTCACCTCGGCGCGACAACAGCGCCATACCAACAAGGCGTCCTCGGTCCTCAGCCACCACTGACGCGTCGACATCAACATCATAGAGCCGGTCCATGAGGGCGATCTGATCTGCGTCTACGTGAAGAGGTATCAGGTAATCCGCATACGCGGCATTCATGCAATCCGCGCGCGCCTCGAGGGAAGCGCGACTGGCAGGATGTAGTTTGATCGAAGACATGGGCCAATTATATCATGACGGTCTGTAGTCCGGCTCATTGTCTGCACACGTACTGGCGTTTATAATTTGCCCGCTATGGAGACATCGGTTGCGCCGCGCGTCGCGGGAATCAAGAGCAAGACAGGCTGGAGCATCCTGCTCAGGCGTCAAGCCTGGCTTGGCCTATGGCTCATTATCACCATTCTTCTGATCCCGAGCGACAGCTATGTCGGCGAGGATGCGTTGGATTGGGCGATCCTGAGCGCGGTCTCGGGGGAGCGCTTCGATCTGGTGGCATGGGAAATGCAGGCGATCGGCCAGAAGGTGCATGACCAGGTCAGGCCGCCTGGGGCATCGCTCTCGCCCCTGGAGGAGCACGACCTGGTCCTTGAGTACCTGAAGGACGTGCGAAGGGTCAGCGAACTGTCCCGAGCGATCGAGGATGCGGCTGCGGGCATGGGCGAAGGTGACCTGGCGGAGCAGCAGGTGGAATTGCAGCGCGAGCTGGACCAATTGCGAGCGGTCCAGGAGGAGCGGAGGCCCACCGTCGAGCGCATCCTGGAACGACAGGTGGCAGACATCCTTAGGAAGCTCGGCTTCACGACCGCAGGTGCAGTGTTTCCGCCGGTCCGCTTTCAGTTCACCGAAAGCCCCAACCTGATGATTGTCTCTCCGAGAGACGCCATCCGGATGGAGAGGAGCGTACATCTCGACCCGACCACTCCCTTGATTGAGATCGAGAAGATCGAAGAAGAGGTGGCGGCCAGGATGGATCGCAGCACTCTCATCGAGGGCACCGGCGGCTTTTCATCGTACCCGACGATGGTGCTGCAATCTTCGTCGTTGAGGTGGGTCATCGAGACGGTGGCACACGAGTGGGCGCACACATACCTCGCACTGCGCCCCCTGGGATGGAATTACAGCAGCAGCGGTGGAATGCGCACGATCAACGAGACAGTAGCGTCTATCTTCGGTGACGAAGTCAGCCGGATGGTGATGGATGAGTACTATGGGGATCTGTCGGGTCCGGCCCCCTGGCCGCGACCTCTATCGATGGATCCAAACTGGCTGAGTCCCGTCCCGATGGCACCCGACTTTGAGTTTGGCGCATTCATGCGGGAAACCCGGCTCAGGACCGACGAGCTTCTTGCGCAAGGCGCAGTCCCGGAGGCAGAGCAGTTCATGGAGATGCGGCGGCTGGAACTGCTGGAACAAGGATACGGGATACGCAAGCTGAACCAGGCCTATTTCGCCTTCCACGGGTCGTACGCGGTGGGCACGAGCGCCACAGATCCGATCGGCGGCAAGTTGCGCGCGCTGCGGCTGCGTGAAGGAAGCTTGCCCGATTTCGTCCGGGTCGCTGCACGCTTCAACGATGTGACGGACCTGGATGCTGCGCTCAACTTGTAGCCGCCAGGCTCGCCCGATTCTCACGACTTCTCACGTTTTCGCGACACCCACGGTTCTTCTGGATCGATCAGCAGAGACGCGCGACGGATGGCCCTGGCCCCGTACCTGGCGCGAATGTGATCCAGGGCGGCATCAAGCTGAGCCTGGCGACGATCCTCCTGCTCGAAAAGACGAAGTTGCCGGCCGGGCTGCACCAGGTTCGAGGCGCCGACGCCCACCAGGCGCAGAGGTCGCCGATCCCAGGTCTTTTCAAAGAGCGCAAGCACATGTGAGTAGATGACCGGTCCGCTGTCGACGGGATCGGCCGGCGTCGCCTGGCGAGTCAGCGTCGAAAAATCGCCGTAGCGCAGCTTGAGATTGACGGTTCGGGCTTGAAGATTGTGTTTTCGCAGGCGCCACGCCACCTCGTCGCTTAGGCGAAGAAGCTCGCGGCGCAATGCATCAGCGTCCCGGATGTCGTGCGCAAAGGTTTCCTCGCGGCTGATCGACTTTGCCTCATGCTCGGGTGTGACCGGACTATCGTCAACCCCGTGACTGCTGCGGAACAGGCCATCGCCCGCGGCCGCGCCGAAGCGAGCGATCAGTTCCTCGCGCGGGACCTGCGCCAGATCGCCCACGGTGGTGACGTTCAGGCCCGCAAGGTCGCGGGCCATCACCTCGCCTACGCCCCAAAGCTTCCGAATGGGCAGCGGCGCCAGAAAAGCCGCCTCTGTGCCCGGAGGAACCACTGTGATGCCATGTGGCTTACGGAAGTCGCTGGCGACCTTGGCCAGCAGCTTGTTCGTCGCCACGCCCAGTGATGCCGAAAGTTTCAGTTCTGCATCGATTCGATCCTGGAGAGTCCGGGCGAGCTGAGCCGTAGGCCCGTAGTGAGCCTCGGTGCCAGTGACGTCGAGGAACGCCTCATCGATGGAAATCGGCTCCAACAGCGGCGTGTAGTCACCCAGGATGGCCATCACCCGGTCAGACATCTCTTCGTATCGAGCGCGGTGGCCCGAGATGACGATGAGCCGCGGGCACCGGCGCAATGCCTCTGCCGTGGGCATGGCGGAGTGAACGCCGAACCGGCGCGCCTCGTAGGAGGCCGATGCAACAACCCCGCGCACCTCTGGCCGTCCGCCAACCACCACCGGTTTGCCGGCCAGCGATGGGTCGTCCAGGCACTCGACCGCGACGAAAAACGCGTCGAGGTCTATGTGGATAATCGCGCGTTGCGACATCTGAGTCCTACCCGAGAGTTGGCTCCGTGACACCCTCGGGCGCAGCGAAGCTACTCAGGCTTGATCGAAGCGTAGATCAGCCCACCGAGAGCGCCAAGAATCGCGCCCACGATCAGGCCCGTAGGCAGACAACACAGCGCGGTCATGCCCGTGACCGTCCCCGTGTTGAAGATCTGGCTGGGATCCACTCCGGCCTGTTCGAACTGCTGCAACATGTCGGGCGGCAGTTGCTGAATGATCGCCGCAGTGCCACCCGTCATTGCGAGAGAGAGCGGAGTCACGATCAAGCTCAGAAGCCCGCTGGCAAGACCTGCAACGAGGCCTGCGAGTGCGCCCTGACCGGCAGCTGGCCCTGTCTCGCGGCGGGGCAGCATATAAGCAGCAGCCAGCCCACCCACGCCCAGATATGCCAGGAACTGCAGCGGAAGTGTCAGACAGCTCAGGAATGGGACCATACTCAGCAAGCTCAGCACGATCATGATAGCAGCACCGATCAGGCCAGCCTTCAACCAGGGTCTCATTGCTCTCTCCTTGTGCGATGATGGACGGTCACAGGAAGGACTATAGCAGCCGAATGCGGCCTTGTCAACGCGCCCGGCACCGGCAGAGCTACGGCACAATTGCGCTGCAGAGAGGCGTCCGATATATAATCATCTACCAAATCTCGATCAGGCGGTATCAATCATGTCTGTAGCGCACGAAGGCGACATCGTCCTTCTGGTCAGCCCTGACGGCAAGCACTACCTCATCCGGCTCAAGCCGGGCGACATGTGGTCCTCCCACAAGGGGAACATCCACCACGAGGACATTATCGGCAAGCCGCTGGGCCGCACTCTCTATACACACAGCGGAGCGGGGTACCTGGCATTGGAGCCGTCGACCCACGACCTGATTCACGAGCTGCCCAGGACGACCCAGATCATCTACAGCAAGGATGCTGCCCAGATCGCTCTGCGCCTCAGCCTCTACCCGGGCCGCACGATCGTCGAGGCAGGAACGGGCAGCGCGGGTCTCACTTTGGTCCTGGCACGAGCGGTCATGCCGGCCGGGCACGTGTACAGCTACGAAACGCGCGCAGAATCATTCGACATGGCGCAAGACAACCTGGACGAGTTGGGGCTGCTCCCCTACGTGACTCTGTACAATGAGGACATTTCCGGCGGTTTTCACGAGCGCGAGGTCGATGCGGTGTTTCTGGATCTCCGCGAGCCACAGCTCTTCCTGGATCACGCGTGGGACTGCCTCAAGGGAAGCGGTTTCTTCGGCGCGTTGGTCCCGACCGTCAATCAGGCCGTGGCCCTCATCGAGGGGCTGCAGGCGCGACCATTTGGCGACATCTCGATGGAAGAGATCTACCAGCGTCCGTGGAAGACGGTTCCCGGGCGCCTGCGGCCAGAGGACCGGATGATCGCACACAGCGCCTTCCTGGTATTTGCGCGCAAGATCGAGGCGGGAGACGAGTCACTCACGTGGATGCCGGACAAGAGGCGTCGTGCGTATAAGGGCAAGCTGGCGATGGCGGAACGAGAGAGACAGGAGGCCATGAAAGCACAGCAGAGCGGCGCTTCCGGCGAGGACGCACTCTCAAAAGCATCGCCCGATGCACCGAATGACGGACGGGACGAGCAGTCCCGCCTGTGATGTGGCGACCGACCGGCTACTTGCTGAGGCCGGTCGAGGATCCTGCCTGACGCCTGAACATCCGCGCACCCAGCACCCCTGCACCCAGCAGTGCACCCAGTCCACCGGCAAGCAAGCCCTGAGGCGGCGTCGAAGCCGAAGCATCCTGCGTAGCGCCCTCCGGCGCAGCCGTGGCGCGCGGACGCGGGGGGAGCGTTGATGACGGAGTGACGCTCGGCGTCGGGGTATCCTGCGGTGTCGGCGTCACCGTGGGTGCCGGCGTTACGGTGGGCGTCGGCGTGTTCGTGGGCGTAGACGTCTCTGTGGCGGTCGGCTCCAGCGTCGGCGTTGCTGTTGGCGCCAGTGTCGCGGTCGGAGACAAAGGCGTCGACGTAGCTGCCGGCGCGACCACCTGAACCGGCGCCGAAGTGGGTGGGATGTCAGTCGGCAGGGCAACCACGGGTGCGGCGTCCTGATAGAGTCCGACCGCATCGATGAAGATCATATTCGGCCCGGTCGAGTAGTTGTGATCAAC
>CAYLZG010000015.1:0-51065 GCA_964387985.1 uncultured Anaerolineales bacterium
GCAACCTAATGTTTCCCGAGAAGCCGCCGGACGCCAAATTAGCAATCACGGTATGGATCTGTCGTTGCCATAGCACCCTCCGAGATGCTCATAGCATAGATCCTGTGTCAGTCAGGAAAAGGTATCCTTGTCTTTACCTGACTTGTCTGACTTGCGCGCCAATTCGTCCCGCCTCTTGCGATACGCCTTAAGCGACGACAGCGAGTAAGGCGTCAACTGTGCCGCCACGTCTTGCGGAGTACCGCGCGCGATGGCCTTCTCCCATGCCTGCAAAGCCTTGAGCTTATCCGGCCAGTCTGGACGATCTTCGATCAACGATGCACCCCGCCGCGCGCTTTCTCCCGCTGTCGCCCCCTGGTCGACCGCACCGGCCTCCGCCGCCCGCTCCGTCGCCCGCTCCGTCGCGGCGGCATCCCCCAGCATGAAGCGCCACTCGTCCGCGCGCTCGCGCCACCACAGGTAAAGCACTTGGCTGCTTCCCAGCACAAGGCCCTTAGGGTTGGCCCCGTGCCAGTCACCCAGCGGCACCCACCAATCCGCCGTCATCCCGATTTCACACACTGCGGTCGTTCGCCCCGGCGCGGTCTCCGTCAACGTGATGACGCCCACCGCGTCACCCCAAAGGGTGAGGTATCGCGAAGTTGCCCGCGCGTCAACCGCGAAGGTGTCTCGCGCCCGCCCCAACTGGCGAACAGTGATGACGACATCCGCCTCTGTGCCCCACACCCTACGCTGTGCCCACGGTTCCTCCATGATGAGCCGCGCCACGGCCGCGCGGCCTGCCGCGAGCTGCAGGGGTTTCTGCCGCTCGCGCGCGCGCGGCGCGAGCAGTTCAGGGATTCCTAACCGCTCCATCTCTGCCCGTAGTGCATCCCAATAGCGCCACCACTTTTCGTCCTCGCAGTAGCTCACTTGCAAGAGAGACGCACCGGCGGGCAGCACGGAGAACCGCATGGTAAGCAGCGGGCGCCACTGCCCCAACGCCAACAACAACGAGCCAGGAACATCCCGCTGCTCTTCGCGATAGCCGATGGTGACAGTCCATCTTTCCGTTTGCCCCGCGTCCGCCCGGCAGTCAACTTCCCACCCCCGCCCCTCTGCGTCCAGGAGGTGCTCGAAAAAGGTGCAGGCGAAACTTGCCAGTTCGGAAGGCTTACCGTTGCGCTTCGACTCGTTCATCGTTGCTTTACCCTCTCCCGCGCCGGCCCATGCAAAAGGCCGGTCGCGCTGAACTATTGTAACCCATCCTTTCCCCCAGCCCACGACGAACACGGCCCCGCGTCCGCCATGTAACGCCCGTCCTTTCAGCCAACCAAAAACGGCCCCTCACGGAGCCGCTGAGCAACCAAAAAGCGGCCCCTTACGGGACCGCTCGTGTGACTGACTTCGGACAGGACCCTAGAAATATCCGAAGCTTTCCTCTTCCAGCCACTGCAGACACTGTGCCATGCGCGCCAGCCGGACCTGTGCGAGCTCACGGGCGCGTGGCAGGGTGAAGCGCCCCTCGATGCCCGCGCGGCGGCTCAGGATCCGGCGCCGGCAGGCCGCCACATCCTTGGGGCCCCGGGCAAACTCGCGCGCCATGCCCATCATGCCCAGGAATTCGAGCTTGTCCGCCTCCCGCAGCAACAGGGCCTCGACGGACGACGCGGGGCGCGGGTCACGATAGTCGTGGAGCTCGATGCCCTCCAGCACGACCTGCTGTGCAGTGGGGGACAGGTCCAGGTGCGGCAGGATCTGGGTCTCGGCAACCTGGCGTGAGCGCAGGGCGTGGTCCACGCCGGCCTGGGCGTATTGCGGGAACGCGCCCCAGTCATGCAGGTAGGTCGCGAGTGTGAGGGCCGGCGCGTCATACTTTAGGCCCTCGCCGATTATCTCTATGAGGGCCAGCAGCCGCCGGGCGTGCGCTACGGCCCAACCCTCACCCTGTTCGCCCGTCATGCGGACGATGTCGTCCAGGGATAGCGTGGTTGGATCGGAGGTAGGGATGGCGGGGGTCAGCACGGCGTGATTCCTCCTGCAGCTCGGATGAAGATAAACAGCACGTTGATAGATACGTGTTGGCCTTCATGCGGGTTGCGCCGGGAGGACCGGGATTTCGAGATGTATTCGGAGTCGAGGCTCGCCTCACTCGTACCGGAAGCGGGCGATCCCGACGGCGAAGAAGAGGGCCGCAAAGCCGAGCAGCACGGCGGCCTCGGGGAGCACGCCCGCGAGGCCCTGCCCGCGCACCAGCATGTCGGTCATGCCCTGCATGGCCCATGTCGTGGGCAGGACCTTGACCGCAGTGCGCACCGCCTCCGGAAACAGCTCGATGGGATACCAGCACCCGCCGAGCAGGGCCATGACCATGCCCAGCATGATGCTGAGGCCGTTGGCCTGGCCGGACGTCTTCACGAACGTCCCGAGCATCGCGCCCAGCGCGGCCGCGGCCAGCGCGGACGCGAGCATCATCAGCGCGAGCGCGGCCGGCCGGTCCGCCCACGGCACGCGCAACACGATCACACCGAACGCGATCAGCAGCGTCATCTGGACCAGCGCCCACAGCACGTTGCCCAGGATGGAGCCGAGCAGGAAGAGCCCCTTGCCGGTCGGCGTGGTCAGCAGGCGGCGCAGCGTCCCCGCCTCGCGCTCGAAGGCGAATGCGGCCGAGATGCCGATCAACGGGATGAAGACCCAGGTGATGAGCTGCCCGGCCGAGGAGTTGGCCGCCGGGTCGTACTGGACCGGGTCGGCGGTGCTCCCCAGGACCGGTTCGAGCCGGGACGGCGCGTCCGCGAGCAGGCCCTGGGCCGAGGCCAGCGCCGCGTCGAAGTAGGCCTGGCGTGCCCCGGCGTCCGCAAACGGCTGCAGCCGCTCGGCTTCGGCCACAGCCTGCCGCGCGATGCTGACCGCGCTGCCGAGGCGATAGAGCACGGCCTGCACCGAACGGGCCGCGGCCTGTGCATTGAGATTGTTCGGGAGCTGGCGCAGGTCGAGGACGACCTCCCCGGTCTCCAGCGCCGCGAAGTCGCTGCCGGCCGGGATGACCAGCAAGGCAGACGCGCCGCGATCGGACAGCGCGGCCTCGCCGTCCGCCAGGGTCACGACCTCCGGCCGCACCGACTCGGACTTCTCCAGCTCCGCAATCACCTGCCCCGAGAGGGGTGAGCCTGCCTCGTCCGCTACCAGGAGGCGGATGCGGCTGTCGTCCGGCGCGCCCGTGCCGCCGGCCAGCACGAAGGTGAAGATGACCGGCAGGATGAGGAAGAAGAGCAGCTCGGATCTGCTCGAAAAGCGCAGGCGGGTGTCCTTCAGGATGATGCTCAGGATCTTCACGACGCCTCCTCCTCTCACCCGGCCTGCAGGAAGGACCGGCGGCCGAACAGGGCGATTGACGCCGCGGCCAGGACCACGCCCATCACCGCCAGACCCAGCAGGGGCCGGCCGAGATCGGCCAGCGACCCGCCCAGGCCCAGGATGGTGAAGCCGTCCAGGCCCCAGGCGTTGGGCGTGATCCGGCCCAGCCACTGGAACCACTGTGGCATCACGCTGGCCTGCACGAAGTTGCCGCCCAGGATGCCGAAGGTCAGCATGACCGCGGAGCCGATGGCCGAGACCTGGCCCGGCGAGCGAGCGACCGCGGTGATGAGCATGCCCCAGCCCAGCGCGCCGAACACGGCCGCCAGGATGAGCGCGAGCAGCGCCAGCGGGTCACCCCAGCGCAGGCCGAACAGCAGCGAGCCCGCGCCGACCAGGATGAGCATCTGCAGGACGCCGGTCAGATAGGTGCCGAAGAGCTTGCCGGCCAGCGTCTGGGCCGCGGTGGTCGGCGAGACGAGCAGACGCGCGAGCGTGCCCTGCGCCTTCTCGGCCAACAGGGAACGGCCGCCGTTGCTGACGGTAAACATGAGGAACAGGAGCGCCATGCTGGGCGCCATGAAGGCCATCGGGTTGAAGGGCGGCTCCTCTTCGCCGCTCGCAGAGGTCTGCAGCCGGATGAGGGCGCCTGGCCCGGCGGCGGCAGCCTGCCGTTCGCCCGCCGCGACGCCGAACGCCTCCGCCTCGGCCGGCGCGACGAGGCCGGCGGCCATCGCCTGCGTGACGACGACCTGCCCGCCCACGCGGCCCGTCTCGACCCGGCTGAGGAACCCCTCGACGACCGCCTGGACGACGCCTGCGCCGACCGGCCGGCTCGGATTCTTGTAGACCTCGATCCGGACGACCTCCCCGGCCGGCATCTGCCCTTGTCGCGGGATGATGCTATCCGTGAAGCCTGCCGGCACGATGACTGCCGCAGCGACCTCGTCCGCGTCCACCCCCCGGCGGGCCGCGGCCGGGTCGGAGGCGACCGCGGGCACCATGAGGCCGGCCAGGTCGCCGGACTCGAACAGGTCGACCAGCGCCTGGCCGAGCTGGCCGGCGTCCTCGTTGGCGATGAGCACGGGGATGGCCTCCAGCCCGCTGCTGCCGGCCCCACCGGCCTGGCCCGTGATGAAGCCCAGGCCGAGGATCAGCAGGAAAGGCGCGAGGAGCATGAAGGTCAGCGCGGCCCGGTCACGGAAGATGAGTTTGACATCCTTGAGGCCGATGAGAAAGACCTTGTTCATGGCTTCACCCCGCGGTCAGTCGCGCAGCGCGCGGCCCGTCAGATGCAGGAAGACTGCTTCCAGGTTCGGCTCGCGGATGTCGATGGAGTGAATCCTGATGCCACGCTCGTTGGCGTGGACCACTACCGGCGCCAGGATCTCCTCCGCCTCGCGCGTGACCAGCGCAATGTCGTGGTCGGTCGCAGTGGCCTGCAGGACATCGGGGATGGCACGCAGCGAGCCCGCCAGCGCCTCCGCATCCTCATCCTCGCCGATGTGCAGGACCAGGGTCTCGGTCTCGCCGACCTGGCGGGTGAGCTCCGCCTGCGTGCCGAGGGCGATCAGCTCGCCGCCGTCCATGATGCCGACCCGGTGGGAGAGTTCCTGGGCTTCCTCCATGTAGTGGGTGGTATAGAGGATGGTCATGCCCTGGCGGTTCAGCTCCTTGACCGAGTCGAGGATGGCGCGGCGCGACTGGGGGTCGATGCCGACGGTGGGCTCGTCCATGAAGAGCAGCCGGGGCTTGTGGAGCAGGCCGATGCCGATGTTGACGCGGCGCTTCATCCCGCCGGAGTAGGTCTTGACGCGCTCCCCCGCGCGCTCCTTCAGCCCGATCTGCGCCAGCACCTCATCCACGCGACCGGCCAACGCCTTGCCCGCGAGACCGTACATCTGGCCCCAGAAGACCAGGTTCTCGCGCGCGGTCAGGTCGTCGTAGAGGGCCAGCTCCTGCGGCACGACGCCGATGACCCGGCGCACGGCCATCGCGTCGCGGGTGACGGAGTGGCCGGCGATGGCAGCATCCCCACGCGTCGGCGCGTAGAGGGTCGAGAGCACCGAGATGGTGGTCGTCTTGCCCGCGCCGTTGGGGCCGAGCAGGCTGAAGATCTCGCCCTCCTCCACGGCGAAGGAAATGCCCTTCACCGCGACGAAGTCGCCGTATTGCTTGACCAGTCCGTCAACCTGGAGAATGGGTGGCATGTGGGGCGGCCTCCTGCCCACCGGATGGGGAGTTGCTGAGATAGACCTCTACACCATGCTAATACCATAATTTCCTGCAGCAGACAATTTGGTGTGGGGCGGGCTCGTCCACGAGGCGCCGGGTCCGCTCGGAGCTACGGTTTGGGGCGTTGCAACGGGTAGCACAGCTGGCCAGGCGTCGGGAGCGTTGCAATTTGCAACGTTGCAACAGTATTCGGAGCGTCCCAGGGTTGGATGCGGGTTCACGTCGGCGGCGCGGCGTCGGGACCTCTGCCGCCGGCTGACCCCAATATAGCACATTCGTGCTGGCATGGCAATACTGGATTTCGCGGGTTTCGGGCGAACGGCATCGAGCCGTTAACGCAGGAGCCGCCCTTGCGGGCGGCTCGAGCACTCGGTTTCGGATCCTGGCCGGCTGTCAGCGTTGCGGGGGGCCGGCGCCGGCTGTGGCTTCGCCGCAGCCCACCATGCTCCCCTGCCAGTCTGCTACTTGTTCGCCTTCCAGGCGTCGATCTGCGTCTGGGCCTCGGCCACGATCTTGTCCATGCCCGCGTCCTTCAGCCGCTGCAGGAAATCAGGCAGAGTGGTCGCAGGATCGATCATGCCGTTGATCAGAGGATAGCCCAACTCCTTGACGACATTGGTGACGTTCGCCATCTCGGTTTTGACCGGGGTCGGGTCGAAGGCAAAGCCAAGCGCAGCTGACGCCGCGGATTCTGCGTTGAGCTTCTTGGTCTCACCGATCATGTCGCCCGCGGCCTGCTCGGCATCCACATAGTACGCGTTGAAGATGCTGCCGACCATCCAGTCGCGGCCGGGGTTGTAGTTCCCCGCGTCCGGGCCGGGGCCGATCACCTGCTTGTCCTGGTCCACCCAGACCCAGTGCTTGCCCTCGACGCCCTTGGCGAGCAGGTTGTACAGCTCGGGGTCGGTGTTGAACAGGTTGAGCAACTTCATCGCTGCATCGGGGTTCTTCGAGGTCCTGCAGATGGCAGTGCTGGTCGCGCTGGCGGCTGCGGTCGTCATGAAGGGCGTCGTCACGGACTTCTGTACCAGCGGAACCTCCAGGCCGTAATTCTTCTGCGCCTCGAGATCGCCACCCGGCTTGATCACGCCGCCGATGCTCCCCGCAAACCTGCCGGCCTTCATCGCAGCCGGCACCTCGGAACGCGCGATCAGGTCCTTGGGGAAATAGCCGGCCTGATACCACTTGTAGGCCAGCTCGACCGCGGACTTGAACTCTGGGGTCTCGAACGCGTTGATGACCTTCAGATCCGGGTCGTCGTAGCGGACAACTGCCTGCACATCCTGGGTGACGACCGGGTCGAACCCGAACGTCTCGCCCATGTAGATGCTGGCCGGCGTGCCGTCGGCATGGATAATCGGGATCATGTCCGGCTCGCCCGCTTTGACCGCAGCCAGGAAGGGCTCGAGGTCTTCGTACTTGTTGATCTGGGCCAGGTCGAGACCGTACTTGTCTGCGATGTCCTTGCGGAAGGCAAAGCCGAACGGCTTGACCCAGATCTGCTGGTTCGGGATCGCGTAGATCTTGCCGTTGATCTTGGTCACGTCCCACGCCGCAGGCGGCATGTCCTTCATGAGCTCAGGCGCATTCGCTTGCAGCAGGTCGTCCATCGGCAGCAGGCTGTCGTTGATGACGAGCTGGCTGAACGTCGGGCTGATCCAGGGCGCGACCCAAACGATGTCGCACTCTTCGCCTGCGGCCATGGTCAGATTCATCTTCTCGGTGAAGTTGGCGCTCTCCAGGAAGTTCAGCCTGACCGCGATATTGATCCCGCGCTGGGCCAGGACCGCGTTGATCGCGTCCTCGACCGCCTGGGCGTCCTTCTGGACCTCGAACATCATGGTGTACTTGACTTCGACCGGCTCTCCGGCCTCAGCCTGAGGGGCCTCAGCCTGAGGGGCTTCCGCCACCGGCGCTTCGGGCTCCTCGCCCTCGGCGGCAGGCGCCGCGGGTGCAGGCGCTGCGGGCGCGGGGGCCACGGGCGCGCATGCGGCCAGCAGCATGCTCAGCAGCACGAAAATGCTGACAAGCCTGAACAGGGAACTGCGGTTCATGTGATCCTCCTTTGGATACTTATGGAAAGCGATCAGGGTTGGCAAAATGGGCCGGCCGGCGCCGGCGGGGCGATCTCACTCTCCTTTCAAGCTGCCCACGAGCATGCCGCGCACGAAGTAGCGCTGGAGCAGCAGGAACGCGATCGCGATCGGGCCCATGGCAACGACTGCCATCGCCATCCGCATGCTCTGAACGGGCAGGTCGATGGTCTGTATCAGCGCGCTGGCCTCACCCGTCGTGAGAAACTCTGCGCTCTTCTGAATCGAATAGAGCAGGTATTGCAGGGGGAACTTATCGGGGCTGTCGATGTAGAGCAGCGGCAGCCACCAGTCGTTCCAGTACATGAGAATACAGAACAGGCCCACCGTCGCGAGCGCGGGGGTGGACAGCGGGACCACGATCTGGAAGAAAACGCGCCACTCGCTTGCGCCGTCGATCTTGGCCGACTCGATCAGCTCTTTGGGCAGGGTGATGAAGTAGGTGCGCAGCAGGAACACATACCAGGGTATGACGAGATACGGCATGATCAGCGCGAGGAGCGAGTCCTTCAGGTGCAGTGTTTGCGTGACGAGGATATATGTGGGGATCAGGCCGCCCTGGAAGAGCATGGTGAAGATCACGAAGAAGGAGAGCGGCTTGCGCCACGCAAAATCCTGTCTCGAGAGGGCGTAGGCCAGCATCGACATGATGAGCAGGCCGAAGACCGTCCCAACCGTCGTCGTCGTGAGGGTCACCGAGTAGGCGCGCAGGATGCGTCCGGGGTCCATGCGGATGAAGTTATACGCGTCAAAGCTGATCTTCGGCGGGATCAGGTTGAATCCCGCACGCGACAGCGTCACTTCATCGGTGAGCGACGACGAGATCACCAGCAGGAGCGGGAGCAGGAAGATCAAGCTGATCACGAGCAGGATCAGGTTTATGATCACCTGCGAGGCCACACCCTTGCGGCGGTAGGAGGACGAAAGCGTGCTCCGGACTGTAGCCATCAGCTCTCCCGGCTCAGAAGACACTCTTGTCAGGGTCGATCCGCTTGACGACCCAGTTGGCGACGAAGATCAGCACAAACCCCACGATCGACTGGTAGAACCCGGCGGCGGCGGCCATCCCGAAGTCGCCCATCGAGCGCAGCCCGCGGAACACAAAGGTATCGATCACATCGGTCGTCTTGTAGAGCAGGCTGCTGTCGCGCGTCACGTAGTAGAACAGGCCGAAGTCCGCGTAAAAGATGCGGCCGATCGACAGCAGAATGTTGATGATGATGATCGGCATCAGCAGCGGCAGCGTGATCCCCTTGATCTGCTGCCACCGGCTCGCGCCGTCGATCTGCGCGGCCTCGTAGTACTCGGTGTTGATGCCCATCATCGCGGCGAGGTAGATGATGCTCCAGTAGCCTGCAGCCTTCCAGATATGCGCGGCGGTGAGGATGTAGGGCCAGTACTTGGGCGAGCTGTACCACGCCACCGTCTCCAGCCCCATCTTCTCCAGCCACTTGTTGAGCATCCCGCTGTCGCCGTTGAGGATGGCGAACCCGAAATAGCCGACGATGACCCACGAGACGAAGTAGGGGAAGAAGACGCTCGACTGGTAGAAGCGCGCCAGGTGCCGCGAGCGCACCTCGTTGAGCAGCAGCGCAACGGTAAGCGACGTGAGCAGCCCGGTGACGATGAAGACCGTGTTGAGGAAGAGCGTGTTGGTAGTAATGCGGATCGCGGCATCAGTGGTGAAGAGGTACTCGAAGTTCTTCAGCCCGATAAACTCGCTGCCCCAAATGCCCTGGCTCGTCCGGTAGTTCTTGAACGCGATGATGATGCCCGGCAGCGGCATGTACTGGAACACGAACAGCAGCGCCAGCCCCGGCAGCGCCATGAGGAAGAGGACGCCGTTCTTGCGGATGGAGCGCACGATCCGGGCGAGAAGGGTCTGCTGCCGCAGCGTCTGCGGACGCAGGGTCTGCGGCCCCACCAGGCCAGCGCCGCTCTGGGCGTCGAACTCGTCGACGAGACGGGTCATTGTCTCTCCTGAGATTTGGGTTGCCCGAGGTCAGGAATGGCGCGTGTTTGTGACCAGAGGTTACGTACGGTGAAACTTGTTGCCCGCGCGCCTGCGGGCAAATATACTCTAACAGCTTGTGGGCGGTTCGTCAATATGCGCAACTTCGTCGGGCACCGCACGCATTTTCAACCAATTCGGTAACCTATACCCTGACTCAACACAATTGCGTATTGACCCCAGTCAAAGTATAATCTGTGCAGATAATCAGCAGAGCCGGTCAAGTGGCGCTGGCCGCCTTTGAACCCGACTCCGGCATGTCCCCAGGAAACGGGCGTTGCATTCATCAAGACGAAGTGCTATGCAAGAAATACTGCCCCGCAGTATGGCATGGCAAGTCAACCCGTCCAGTGAGGCGACGGCCTTTTCACTCTATGCAGTTCTTTGACGCTTGAGTTAGAGCTAGACGCGCCCTGGTATTGCGCCAGCCAATAGCATTCACGGAGAAACCCACATCAATGCTGCGTACCACACCATGATCACGATCCCAGAATCCGCCCTTCGCCTCCGTTTCGATAGCAGCGCTGGCGGTACGCACACCAGCCGCGCTATGATGTTGTCCGAGCTGCGGCTCTTGCTGGCTGCATGCCCCACGTCAGCGACATATGCAGACTACCGGACAGCGGTCCTGGATGATAACTGTCTCCTAAAGCAGACTGCCAGCACTCGGCTACGCTCATTGCGTGCACTGCGCGAACTCTACGGCCTGGATCCGCATGTGCTCTTGTTCTGCGCGCCGCGCGATCTCTGGGATTTCGACGAAAGAGCGCAGCCGCTGCTGGCATGCCTCTGCGCCCGTGCGCGTCACCCCTTGCTGCGCAGTTCTGCGGGACGTGTTCTGGCGGTCGTGCCTGGCGAGTCGGTGACTGCTGTTGACCTAAGCGAGGCGATTTGCGCTGCCTTCCGTCCTCACTACAACCCATCAATCCGCCCAAAGATCGGGCGGAACACTGCATCCTCATGGACGCAATCTGGACACCATACCGGTCGCGGCGGCAAAGTGCGCACCCTGGTCGCGCCCGGTCCGGTAGCCACTGCCTATGCCCTGCTGCTAGGATATCAATGTGATTCGCGCGGTGAAAGCTTGTTCAGGACCCTCTGGACCAGGATCCTGGATAAGACGGGCTTGCGATTGCACGAGCTGGCCTTCGCAGCACCCCCTGGGTTGGGTGGAATACCGGCATGCAGGAAACGTGATAGACGTGGGTTTCTCCTGTTTGCTCAGGCAGGAGACGGCCGTTGAGTGAGATCGATCTCCTATTACAGCAGTATGAACGCCTGGTTGGTCTGTCCTGGACCGAGCGTTAGTCTGGCGCCGAGAAGCTCAGCGCCAGAAGTCACACGAATAAGGCACCCCGAATTTCTCGCGATCACCAATGAACGGCAGGATAGGTATGACTAACCACCTTGAGAGATCTACACCATTGTCCATCTTCAACATCGGGATGACTGAAGAGTATCGCAGCGTTGTAGTAAAGCGCTGCCTGGAACATCTGGGCCAGGTCAGCCCTCCAGCACGCCGATGTCTGCAAGTTGCGCTGCGCAAGCATATCAAGCTTCCGGGGTTCTCCGACCCAAATCAAGCGCTCAAAAGCCCCAAGCGTTCCCTGCTCTTATCCGAGGTGATCAGCGCATCTCATCGTTCAGACGCGCTCATGGGGGCCCTGTTGCGGGTCTGGAAAGAATCCCATCCAGAACTGCAACAGGCAGTTCTCACCTTTCTGCAGAGTTCGGAAGATCCGGTAGACGAACCGGCGACCGTAGGCGCCGAGTTCCCACGGATCTGGTCGCAAGCACACATGCTGTCCGTTGCCGCTGACTTCGTGCAAGCACAACCCACTTTCGATCGAGATGATGCGGCACTGATGATGTGCTATGTGTATGGCCGGGCGCCGATTCCCGATGAACTCCTGTCCAGCTACGGCCTGGCCGTCGGATCTGAAGATCCGCAGTCCGATGGAGCACAAGACATGCAACCGAATGAGTCGCCTCAGGCCTCTGGAATCACTACGTCGCCGGACGGCTTCACCGTGCCAATAACAGCCACTCTCTTGCAAGACATGCTCGCGCAACTTCAGGCCTTGCCACCCGATGCCCTCGAATGGGAGCAGGTGTCGTCTTTTGCTGCCTCACTTGAGGCTCTGAAAGACAGCAAACTTTTGCAGCGCGAACACGGACGCATCCAGTTACGCGAAGCGCTCGCCACCTTGCCCTGTGAAGTCACGTCGTCGCTGGCCTGGTGGGGATATGAAGTGACGAACTGGTCAGCCGATCACTGCGCATGGACTCAAGCAGGCGTCTTGGCTCAGGAGGTCCTGGAATGGCAGGCAGCGCTACTGCGCCATGAAAAACTTCGACAGCCAAGCTCCCGCGCGGAAGACTTGGCCCGGCGTCCTGCTAGAGAAAGCTTGGAGGTTGAGATCGAACGCGCCTACTCCGAGCTTTCGATTTTGCTTGGGCCAGACGGCCCGGAGCCCATCCCTCCATCTGATGCCGGCGCCACAGTCCCCTTGGTACCCTCCCGGCAGACTGCTGATGCAGAGGTGATCGAGGCTGAGAGCTCACCGATCGCCGACCTAACTGATTCGAATATGACGGAAGCTGCCGATCTGCTGGACCAGATCACTTCCCCGGCTGAGACATATCTCACCGTGGCATCAGAGGAGGCCGCCGGCGAAACTGACGCGCCTGAGCAAATGTTGACAGATGAGGCCGAGATCCTGGACATCACGAGCGACAGGGATGCTGAAGAGCTGGCTCCCGAGCCTCTCATCGCCGAGGAGCCAATCTTTCCTGCAGCGACTGACACCCTGAGTGAGGACCTCCCACAAGTGGGAACTGCGCCCGGTATTAAGTGGTCCGATGGAGAGGAGAAGGCATTCGAGGCTGATGCCATGACTGACAGGCATGCGCTTCAGCTAACACCGGCAGTCGACGTGGCCGCCCTCCTCGGCGCCGTCTCAGACGAAAAGCCCGACGTGCCGCCCACCACAGTAGAGCATGACACTGACGAGGCCTGGCAGACCATGCTGTGCCAGATGTTGGCCGAAGATGACCTGATGGGCGCCTACTGGCTGACCAGATCGCTCGATGCGGTGGGACGCGCGATGCCCGCACCCGATTGGCTGCTGGCTGCTGCGCTGGGGGCTCGCTGCGTCACTGCCGACACGCCCATCCTGGCACGCGACTTGCGCGCAGTCACATTCCATCCGAAGACACGCCGGCACACGGGGTCTTAGGGCTGGCTGCGGCCTTGCGTCCAGCACTTGTGGCGCCATCCAGCGGCATGGTCGCCTGGCTGAAGACTCCGACCATCTGTCCTGCCTTGCGCCCCCTGATTCTCGCCCTCGAATCCTTTGCCGCTTTCAATGTCAGTCTTCAACGCGAGGATGTCCTCGGTGTCGCCGGTGAAGAACAACGCGCAGAGGCGATTCTCGCGGCCTCGCGTGCCGCCCGCCGCTGGCTCGATGAAGCGCCGACTCGACGCAAACGCGTTAGCAGCGTCTGGCGCAATCTTGTTGGGCCCAGAGGGGCACTCAAGGAGTTCATCCTGCCCGTGTCTGAAAACCAACAAGGGGAATTGGACTCGGTTCTATCGCAGCTGGCATTCTGGCAGGACCGTCCCGCGATATATGACCGCTTTGATGAAATCAACGCGGCGGGCAGTCCCGGCAAACCTCAACGCGTTACCGGCGCGGGAAAACAGGATCTATACCGCGAGGTTGAGGAGGCAACCGAGTTAGTCGAACGTTGGAGCAACCTGGTAAGACGCGCGCGCGATATCAAAGCGCGAGGAGACTGGTTCCGCGACCAGGTTACAACACTCCGGGATGCCGTCGAGCAGGCCCTGCCGGACATTGAAGTGGCGGTGGGTGAGTTGGCCGACAGCGAGCTACCCGACTTCCTTTCCTCGTGCGCGAAGCTCCTGCAGGTCAGCATCAGGCAGATACGTGAATTGCTTGACCTGTCACCGACCCCGGACCTGCCCGCCCTCGGTAATCCTCCGTCGTGGGCACTTGCCCCGACATCCGATTCTCTGGATTCCGTGCTGGCCGACCGGCTACTGTGCTTGCCTGAGGTCTCGCTCAGCGACTCCGGCCTGCCCACGACAACGGGGCTACCCCTCGTTGCACCTTCCCTCCGCATCGCCCGACTGGAAGGTCGCACACTGCAGTCAGCCATCGAGCTTTGGATAGCACAGCAGGACTATCGTTTCTTCGAACGGCTTGTGGCAGCCTTGCCTGATGAGTCGACCGCTGTCGGTCTCCAGCAACGCCTCAACGAGGCATTAAGCGCCTCACGGGCCGCTCTGCGCGCTAAAGTCGGGGAGACCAGCAACTTGATCGATCAAGCCCTGCTGGATGACGTCATAGACGACGAACAGCGAGCCAGACATACGTCAGCGTTCGCGTCGCTTTCGCTGGACGAGGTCAAGAACTTCAAGGCCAAGTTCGCACAGCTGGATCGGATACAGCACGAAATCCGACGCGGGTATCAGAGGCGTCTGCAACATCTGCTTGAAGAGCAAGAGGTGATAGCAGATCGTCTCAAGACGTCTCACATCTCACCTGAGCTTCAGCGCGAAGCGCTAACCTTCGTTACTGCCGCCTTGGAACGAATGGATGTGCGGGTCGTGATCGAGTCCCTTGCGCGCCTCAGGGAGGTGCTCGATACCGGAGCGGCCTTACCTGACGATTGGTACGCGCCAGCCTCGAGTCGCGACTGCCTGGAAGAATTCGGCTTCGTCACACCACGCATCGAAGGCTGGTTGGAGGTTCCCCGTAACGATCTGCGCGCACTCGTGACTGCGGCCAAAGAGGGCACCACCTCTGCGGGAATCCAGTTTGGCGGACTTAGCGAGCCTCGTCGCAAAGAGGCTGCCGAAGCCCTACTTTCCTGGCGAGCTCTCAAACAGTCGTCAAGCAAGAGCAATAGCGGCGCCCTGATCGCGGCTGTTCTACGCTACCTGGGTTTCGACCTTCGGACCGGCGATGCGGCTTCCGTCGAGATCCTCAATGCTGGCGCAGACTGGATGCATGCCCGTGCCTCGATGTCCGCGCACGATCAGGCCAGACCCATACCGGAGTTCGGCTCGCAGGCTCAAGAGCGCTACGATGTCATCTGTCTCTGGGAGCGACCGAGCGCCGAGACTATCTCGGCGCGACTGCAAAAGCTAAACCTTGATATCCACACGGTCATTGTATTCTACTTGGGTCGGATTACGGCTCGTCAGAAGCGCGCTTTCGTACGAGTCAACCGCGATCAGGAACTGGCCATCGCCGTCCTCGACGAAACGCTGTTGGTTTTCCTCGCTCAGGAACGTGATGTTCGTCTGCCCACTTTTCTGCGTTGTGCCTTGCCCTTCTCAGCGCTCAATCCCTACCGGCCCTTCCAGGCGGGCGATGTGCCCCCGGAGATGTTCTTTGGTCGCGGTGCCATGGCCAGGGAGTTACAGCGTCAGGGCGGGAGTTGCCTGGTCTACGGCGGTCGTCAACTCGGCAAATCCGCTCTGCTTCGCCATGTGCAGCGACAGTTCCATCATCCAGAGCGAGAACAGTATGCCTGGGTGGAGAACATGAAGCTAGTCTTCGACCCGTCGGCAGGCAGGACCTCCGATCACGTGTGGCGAAGCCTCCGTGAGGGATTCAAGGCTCAGAAACTGCTGGATTCTCGCATTTCGACCGACAAGCCCGAAGAGATAGCGCGGTATGTGCGGGAAGCCATGCGAGCGAAACCCAGGCAAAGGGTACTCGTGATGCTGGACGAGGCCGATGGGTTCCTGGACGCTGACGCGAAGGACGGGTTCCGCACAGTGATTGCCCTGCGCGACCTGATGCTTGATTCGGGCCAACGTTTCAAGGTGATCTTCGCCGGTCTTCAGGGCGTGCAACGCTTCCAAGGCATCCCCGATCAGCCACTCGCGCACTTCGGCACGCCGCTTTGCGTCGGTCCTTTGGAGCCTGGGGAGGCCCAGCTCCTAGTGCGTCATCCACTTGAGGCGCTGGGGTATCGATTTGCGGATGATGGCGCCGTACTCAGAATCCTATCCTACACCAACTATCACCCGGGGTTGATACAGTATTTCTGTCAGGAGCTGCTCAAGCAATTGCGGGATCGTTCTGGTGCAGCCTTGCCGCCGTACAAGATTCAGCAGGAGGATATCGAGTCGGTCTACCGCGCTCAACAAGTGCGAGACCGCATCCGTGAGCGCTTCGAATGGACCCTGGCCCTCGACACACACTACCAGGCAATTGCCTGGACGCTCATCGAAGACCAAATCAAGGATCGAGACGGATATGCGCGTGCGTATCCTCCCAGCGACGTATTGCAGCTTGTCCGTGAGTGGTGGCCAGCCGGCTTCGGAGACACAGGAAGCGACCAGTTGCGCGGCTGGCTCGATGAGTTGTGCGGCCTCGGCGTCTTGGTGCGCAACTCCAGCGGCCACTATCGGCTGCGCAGCCCCAACATGGTGCGTCTTCTCGGCAAAGAGACAGACATAGACGACCGACTTCAGGAACTCATGACAAAGTCGCCGATGCCGGTCATGGAGGCCGATAGCCATCATGCGCCCCTGGACGAAGAAGCAACGCGATATAGCCCGTTGGCCTACGCAGAGGAACGCAGTCTGTCCCAGCCACGATTCGGCATCGGCCTTGTATTCGCCTCCGAGGCTTTAGGTTTCAATCTGCTGCCCGGCACGATCCGTCGCTTTCTGCCGGTCGGCCTGCCTGCTGGAACGGGTGACTGTACTTCCATACCAGGGATCACCAACGCCAAAGATCTGGACGAGTGGTTAAGGGAATACCTCAGATCGCAAGCCAAGACGGAACGGATGCTGGTTTATCAACAAGTCCCCTATGCCGCTCCGCAAACCCTATCCGAATTGATCAACCAAGCGCAACGCTTCTGTCAGCGCCACCAGGCCAAGGATCGTTGGTTGCGCGTCCTGTTCCTGTTCGATCCCCAATGCACGTGGCAGTGGCTCGGCTTGCCGGAGCCGGAGCGGGTTGAGATCGAGGAAGCGGCGGATGCAGTTCTGTGGCCTCGACCATGGACATTGTCCGCCGTTAGACGTCGGCTGGCTCAACATGACAAACTCGACACGGACGACGCCGGATCGCGGGAAGCCCTGCGGGTTACGGGGGGGTGGCCCTATCTGCTTGATGAGTTGTTCACGAGATGTGGGAAAGAAACTGACCTCAAGCCAACCGCGCAGGAAATCGAACGAGACCTGGATACCGCAGATTCTCGAATCTCCCAGGCCTTTGTTTCGCGATTGGGAAGCGCAAGGAGCGAGGTAGCCCAACGCGTGCTCGATTTCGTTCTGAAAGATGGAGAAGGGCAGCTTCCTGAGGAACTGCTCACTCCGGAGATGGTAGGGGGCGCCCCAGGACTCACTGTTGGTCACTGCAACCAGGCCAAAGAGTTTCTGTTGCGGCTTGGTCTCGTAGGGTTGCGCAGTGAAATCCTGATCGCCGATCCGATTGTCGCTCGACTCATGACGCAAGCATGACCACGCGCTTTCTTGATCTGATGGCACAGCTTCCCAGCGTCCAGACGTTCATCCGCAACACGGTGGGGGACATCGCCGAACAGCGTAGCGTTGTGGTCCTCCTGCCGATGACGGTCGATCCGGACTGGCTCTGGTCGCTCTTGGACGCGGAGCTGTGGCGCCGGCACTTTGCGGCGGAACAGGTCGAGTTGACAGGCCTCTCAACGGAGGACGGTCCGGCTGAAGCTCTCGGCCAAAGCCTAGGGGTCATGTGGCCGTCAGCATCTGCACCCAGAGACGTCGCGTCACTGCTTGCCTGCAAGAATCTGCCTGAGGTCATCTTGCTCGATGGCATCGAGAATCTGGACGAACCCAATCAGAGGCCCTGGTTTCGCCTTCTGCGCCAATGGGCACAGCTAAGTCAGAACCTTCCCAGTCAATCGTCAGCCCCGCCGGCATTGTGCCTGATTGCCCGTTCGGCACGAGTCCCGTCCGACATGATTGAAAGCGACGTCCGGCTTGCGTTGCATTGGTGGTGGGGCTTTCCATCGACCCTAGAGCTCATGCTTTTGTGTCGGCTTGTGGGGGCAGAGAGCTCGAGCCGAAGGTCGGATGTTCAGTGGCAAGAGCATCTTCTTCCTGCCCTGGCGGGCAGCGATGTCACTCTCCTAGCAAAGCTTTGGACAGAAAGTCCGGCGAGTATCGAGCAGGTAGTATCATATATCCAGGAGCATGCACAGGAAAGAGGCTGGACAAGAGAGAAACTACGAGAGTGGGGCGCGGCTGAGTTTGTGAACGCCAGCGCACATCGAAACGGTCGACTCATTGAGGCACCCCCCAGATCTGCCAGGCTGCTATGGGCACACGGCGCAGCCCATGCAACCGAAGAGTATGGTATCGAGCTACATTCAGCCGCCTTGTCTGTCCTCGACCATAGGAGTGAACTTCAACACCGGCTCTGGCGTGGTCAGGCGGAGCTACTGCTGCCCATACTAGATGGCATCCGTCTCGATCTATGCAGTTACCTGACACGTTCGTATGGCAGAGACTGGCCGGTAAAATGGTTCCAACCAGAGCATCCTAGAGAGGAAGCAGCAGTCCGCGAGAATCCGCTGGCATGTGAATGGAGCTATTTGGACTGGCTGGTCAGGGAATGTTCCGCTCTGCAACAAGAGCGACGATGGCTGCCTCTTATCACACCGGCATCTCGCGTTCGCAATACTATCGCCCACTATCGGACCATTTCCTGCGGCGAGTATGAACTGGTACTGGATCAATACAGGCGATTTGTGGAGGCAACCTGCCACTAGACACGGCAAGGTACCTGAATGCCTAACGGACTATAGCTCTTCTTGTCGCAGCGGGGGCACATGACCGATTCGACCGCTTGCCTTGAGGCACTAGCACAACCCATTGCACGCACCCCGTCAATACACCAAGAACAACCAGTGCCCACCGGCAGCCATCCTCTGGCCCGACAAGGAGCGCCAGTGGGAGCCACTGCTGCCGACCCTGCGCGAGCGACTGCCACTACTGATCCTCGGCCCCTACGCGCCCAAGGATCGCACCGGCCCGGCCTATGGGCTGCGCTGTGATCGCGCGGACGCTGCCCGATGACGTGCTGTCGGCCGATGTCGTGCCGATCATCTACCTGCCGGGGGTCAGTCGCGCCGACATCCGGGCCATTGAAGAATGCCGGAAGCCGCTCCAACCGCTGGCAGAACTCCAATACCTCGACGTGTTGCGGACCCACAAGAACGGGTACTACTGGACGGTCGCAGGATATTTACAGAGCGCCGACGGAGGCCTGGGCATCGCAATAAGCGGCGACACGGCCACCAAAGAGGCACTACGTGCAACCACACTAAAATGACTGGAGATGGTGTAGTTCAGTGGGCGCGAATGGCCGGACATCCTGCAGAATCACCATGGTTGTACCTAGACCTCAAAGCTGCCTGTTGCCCAGCCACTTCACCATCTGGGGATCCCGATGGTCAAAGCTCTTCCTTCGAAAGCGCTGTAGGACGGGTTGGCAACCCGTCCTACAGAAAGCGCCCGACTCAGCACCCACAAGCGTCCATCACCGCGACCGCGGCGATGTCCACGATGTCGCGGACGTCGTCGCCGGCCTGGAGGACGTGCACCGGCGCGCCCATGCCCAGCAGGATCGGGCCGATGTTCTCGGCGCCGCCGAGCCGCGCCAGCAGCTTGTACGCCACGTTCGCGGCGTCCAGCGAGGGGAAGACGAGGACGTTGGCGTCGCGCACCCGGCTGAACGGGAACCGCTGGTCGACGATCTCCGTCACGACCGCGGTGTCGGCCTGCATCTCGCCATCCACCGTCAGGTCGGGGCAGCGCGCCTGCACCAACGCGACTGCCCGGCGCACTTTCTCCGCGGCGGGATGGCGCGTGCTGCCGAAGTTGGAGAAGGAGAGCAGCGCGACGCGCGGCTCCATGCCCAGGCGCCGCGCGAAGTCGGCGGCCAGGCAGGTGATGTCGGCCAGGTCTTCGGCGGATGGCTCGATGTTGACCGTGGCGTCGGTGAAGAGATAGGGGCGGTTGTTGACGATCATGATGTAGACGCCGGCCACCAGCCGCGTGCCGGGCGCGGTGTGATGAATCTGCAGCGCGGGCCGAATGACGTCGGGATAGTGGTGCGCCACGCCCGCGAGCGCGGCGTCGGCGTCGCCCATCTTGACCATCATGGGGGCCAGCACGTTGGGATCCCGGAGCAGCCGCCGCGCTTCAGCCAGGGTCACCCCATAGCGCTGCCGCAGCTCGTAATACGCCTCGGCGTATGGCTCGGTGCGCTCGAAGGCCTCCGGGTCCACCACCTCGGCGCAGCATTCCAGTCCCAGGCGTTCGAGCTCGCGGTGGATCACGTCGGGCCGGCCCAGCAGGATCGGCAGCGCAATCTTCTCGTGCACCAGGCGCACGGCCGCGCGCAGAATCTTCGGGTGCTCGCCCTCCGCGAAGACGATCCGCGTATTCCCGCCCGAGCGCTGCGCGCAATGCATCAGGAAGTGGCGGACCTGTTCGCCCTGGCCGAGGCGAACCGAGAGCTGTTCGCGATATTCGTCCAGATCGAGCTGCAGCCGGGCCACGCCGCTCGCCATCGCGGCGGCGGCCACGGCGACCGGCACATACTCGATGAGCCGCGGGTCGAGCGGCTTGGGCACGATGTAGTCTTCGCCGAAGCGCAGGCTCTCCAGCCCATAGGCGCGCAGGACGCTGTCGGGCACGTCCTCGCGGGCCAGCGCGGCCAGCGCGCGGGCCGCCGCGACCTTCATCTCCTCGTTGATAGTGCGCGCCCGTACGTCCAGCGCGCCGCGGAAGATGAACGGGAAGCCCAGCACGTTGTTGATCTGGTTGGGATAATCCGACCGGCCGGTGGCGATGATGGCGTCGGGCCGGGTGGCGCGCGCCAGCTCGTACTTGATCTCCGGGTCGGGGTTCGCCATGGCGAAGACGAGCGGCCGGTCGGCCATGGTCGCCAGCATCTCGGGCTTCAGGACATCGGCGGCCGAGAGGCCGTAGAACACATCGGCCCCACGCACTGCATCGGCCAGCGTGCGCGCATCGGTGTCCGCGGCGAAGCGCGCCTTGTACTCGTTCATGCTCTCCGTGCGGCCGCGATAGATCACCCCGCGCGAATCCACCAGCAGGATGCGCTCGCGACGCACGCCAAGCTGCACCATCAGCTCGGCGCACGAGATGGCCGCGGCGCCGGCGCCGGACACGCAGACGCGGAGCTCGTCGGCGCGCTTGCCCACCAGCTCCAGCGCATTCAACAGCGCCGCGCCGGTGATGATGGCCGTGCCGTGCTGGTCATCGTGAAAGACCGGGATGTCCAGCGCCGCGCGCAGCGTCTGCTCGATGTAGAAGCATTCCGGCGCCTTGATGTCCTCCAGGTTGATGCCGCCGAAGGTGGGCGCGATGGCCTTCACCGTCTGGATGATGACCTCGGGGTCGTGGGAATCCAGCTCGATGTCGAAGACGTCCACGTCGGCGAACTTCTTGAAGAGAACGGCCTTGCCCTCCATCACCGGCTTGCCGGCGAGCGCGCCGCGGTCGCCCAGGCCGAGGATGGCCGTGCCGTTGGAGATCACCGCGACCAGGTTGCCCTTGGCCGTGTACTCGTAGGCGAGCTCGGGCTGGCGGGCGATCTCGAGCACGGGGACGGCTACGCCGGGGGTGTAGGCCAGCGCCAGGTCGTGCTGGGTGGCCATCGGCTTGGTGGGCACGACGGCCAGCTTGCCCGGCCGGCCGGCCAGGCGATGATACTCAAGCGCATCTTCGGGGGTGATCTTAGCCATGGGGTATCCTCCTCTATCGCGGTTGATATTGTACCATAGCACACGCGCAGCATGATATGTGAAACCTGCAGCGAAGGGGTGCGTAGATAGGGGGTGAAAGGGAAGTAGAAGGCTCATGAAGATTCTAATGATTGTCGTCGCAGCGCTGGCGCTCCTCGTCTTGCTCGGCTGGCTGGGATTGCAGGTCCGGCCCCAGCCGTTCCCGGCCTATGCAGGGGCCGCGGCCCCCTTGCAGACCGTCCCCCTGCCCGGCGGGCTGCCCGCGCCGGTCGAGCGGTACTACCGTACGGTCTACGGCGAGCGCGTGCCGGTCATCGAGACGGTCGTCATCACCGGCCGTGCGACCATCCGGCCGGTGTTCAACATCCCGCTGCCTGCGCGCTTCATCTTCGTGCACAACGCGGGCCGCGACTACCGCCACTACTTCGAGGCGACCTGGTTCGGCATCCCGCTCCTGAAGGTGAACGAAGGCTACCTGGACGGCGCGAGCTTCTTCGCCAGCCCGATGGGGTCGTATACCGATGAGCCAAATGCCAACCAGGGCGCGAACCTCGCGCTGTGGGCCGAGGCGGGCTGGTTCCCCGCGCTCCTCGTGACCGACCCGCGCGTGCGATGGGAGCCGGTCGACGACGTCACCGCGCTGCTCTACGTGCCGTATGAGGGGGGCGAGGAGAACTTCGTCGTGCGGTTCAATCCCGAGACGAACCTGATCGACCTGATGGAGGCCATGCGGTACCGCGACGTGGGCGAGGGCAAGCCGAAGATCCTCTGGATCACGCGCAACGAGCCCGGCCCGACGCTGGTTGGGCTGCCGCTCAGCGCGACCGGCTCCGCGACCTGGCTGGACCAGGGCCGGCCGTGGGCGGTGATGACGCTGGAGACTGTAGTGCTGAACGCGGACGTGAGCGGGTATATCAGGGCGCGGGGAAAGTGAGGGAGGCCGGGCCATCCGCGAATAACCGAATGAACACAACGAATAAGCGAATGGCGCGCGCTGCGGGGGGTTGTATTCGCGTATTCGTGCGGGATTCGATTATTCGCGGATGGCCGCGCCCCCCATCCGCGCGTTGCGACAGAAGTGCGACAGTTCTGCCATTGACGGATGACAGATGGCCGGTAGAATAGGGCCTATGACGACGATCCTGCTCATCGAAGACGCGCCGGACCTGGCCGCGGTGGTCCGCCGCGAGCTGGAGGCCGAGGGCTACGAGGTGCTCCATGCGGCGGACGGCGTGACGGCGTTGCAGGTGTTCGACCGGCGGCCGGCCGACCTGGTCATCCTCGACTGGATGCTGCCGAAGCTGGACGGGCTGGAGGTGCTGCGCCGGCTGCGCGCGGCCTCCGCGGTGCCCGTGCTGATGCTGACCGCACGCGCGGAGGAGACGGACCGGGTCGTCGGGCTGGAGCTGGGCGCGGACGACTACCTGACGAAGCCGTTCAGCGTGCGCGAGCTGGTTGCACGCATCCACGCGCTGCTCCGGCGCATCCAGCGCGTGCAGGAGATCGTGGCCGCGGACCGCGCGGACGATGACACCCCGCTCACCTACGGGCCGCTGCGCCTCGATCCCGCGGGCTACCGGGCCACGCTCGACGGCGCGGCGCTCGACCTGACCCGCACCGAGTTCGACCTGCTGCGGCTGCTGCTGCGCAACCCGGGCCGCGCGTTCAGCCGGTCGTACCTGCTGGACACCGTCTGGGGTGCGGACTACGTGACCGGCGACCGGTCGGTGGACAACGCCATCCTCAGGCTGCGCAAGAAGCTCGGCCCGCTGGAGGAGGCCATCGAGACCGTGTGGGGCGTGGGGTACCGGCTGCGGTCCGAGGCGCAGGGCCGGCCATGAGGCGCACGCGATTCACCCTGAGCGCCGCACCCATCCAGGCCATTGCGGAGGCGTGGGGGATCGGGCTGCTCGTGCTGCTCGCCCTGGCCCGGCTGGGCGGGGAGCTGGCGGCCAGCACGCTGAACAACGGCATCCTGGTGCTGTGCAGCCTGAGCGGCCTGTGGGCCGTCGCGCGCACGCGGCTGCCCGGCGGGAGCCCGCTGCGCCAGGCCGCGCACGAAACCGCGACGGGCGTGGCCCTGAGCGCCGCGATGCTGGCGCTGCTCCTGCCGCTGCAGACGCTGGGGCTGGGGGCGGCCTGGAGCGCATCGAACTGGCCCGCCGCCGTCGCACCGCTGCTGCTCGCAGCCACGGGCGCCGGCTACCTCGGCACCCGCATCATGCTGCGCATCTCCCTGGCGTGGGATGTGCTGCGCCGGCGGCGGCTGCTCTGGTCGCTCACCCACGCGCACCTGGTCGTCGTGGTGCTGGTGGCCCTGCTGGGCATCCTCTTCCTCTTCATCATCTATCCCAACACGTACCGCGGCGTATTCCAGGGAGCTGTGGGCTCCAGCGACCCGGTGGCCATCGCGATCGAGAGTTTCGTGGCCCTCCTGCCCGCGGCCGGCGTGGCGGTGATCCTGCTCGCGATGGCGCTGGCCGCCCTGCTGCCGCCTTCCGCGCTCTTCTCGTACCTGTTTGCGCGGCGCACGACGCAGCGCCTCGATGCCCTGGCCGCGACCGCCAAGGCCGTGCGGCGGGGCGACTACGGTGCGCGCGTGGCGGTCACCGGCGAAGACGAGGTGGCGCACCTGCAGGCCGACTTCAACGCGATGGCCGACGAACTGGCGGGCACGCTGGCCGATCTGCAGGTCCAGCGCGACACGGTGACGCAGCTGTTGCAGGCGCGGCGGGAGATGATCGCGAGCGTGTCACACGAGCTGCGGACGCCGGTCGCGACCGTGCGCGCGCTGCTGGAATCGAACCTGGCGCGGCGCGGGGACGAGCTGGCGCCCGCGCTCGCCCATGACCTCCGGGTGATGGACGGCGAGATGGCACGGCTGCAGGGGCTGATCGAGGACCTGTTCCTGCTGGCGCGCGCGGAGGCAGGGCGGCTCGAGCTCGCGTGCGGGCCGACCGACGTGGGGGAGACTGCGCAGCGCGTGATCGACGCACTGGCGCCGCTCGCGTGGCAGAGCGGCCGCGTCGAGGTGGTCGCGGACCTGCCCGACGGCCCCGCGGGCGAGCGGCCGCTGGCCCATGCCCATGCGGAGCGGCTGGGGCAGGTGCTGGCCAACCTGCTGCGCAACGCGATCCGTCACACGGAGCCGGGCGGGCTCGTCGCGGTGGCGGTGCGGACCGAGCCGGATGCGGTGGTGCTCGAAGTGCGGGACACCGGCGCGGGCATCCCGGCCGACGAGCTGCCGCACATCTGGGAACGATTCTACCGCGGGCGGAGCGACCGGTCGAGGGCGGGAGACGGCGCGGGGCTGGGGCTCGCGCTGGTCAAGGAGCTCACCGAGGCCATGGGCGGGAACGTGACGGTGGATAGCACGGCGTTCCCGAACGCTGGGGGGCAGGGAAGCTGCTTCACGGTGCGATTGCAGCCGGCGCAGGCACCAGAGGGCGAGCCACCTGACCCCTGACTGGGGGGACACCATCATTGGAGCGAGCGGACGCGGCACTGCTGCGCCCGCTCCTTTTTTTCGCGCAGCCTGCGACACGATTGCGACAATCCGCCGATACCCATGCGACAGAGGGGCGGTAGAGTATGGGACAGATGGCTCAAGAAGAAACAAAAGGAGCAAGACCAATGATATCGGTATCGCCGAAACCACTGTCGCAAAACTTTACATCGCGGCCGCCTGCAGAGCGGCTCCACAAGACGCCGCTGGCCGCGTACATGATCCAGACCGAGGGACTGACGCGGCGGTTTGGCCGCGCGACTGCGGTGGACAACCTGGAGCTGACCGTGCCGCTGGGCAGCATCTATGGCTTTCTCGGGCCGAACGGCGCGGGCAAGACGACGACCATCCGCATGCTGCTGGGGCTGATCCGGCCGACTGCGGGGCGCGTGCGGCTGTTCGGCCAGCCGCTGGAGGGGAACGCGACTGCCCTGCTGGCGCGGACCGGCTCGCTGGTGGAGACGCCCGCGGTCTACCCGCACCTGACCGGCCGCGAGAACCTGGAGGTCATCCGCCGGCTGCGCGGGGGGACGGCGGAGGAGGTGAGCCACGCGCTGGCGGTGGTCGGGCTGGAGGACGCGGCCGGCCGGCGGGCAGGCACGTACTCGCTCGGCATGATCCAGCGCCTGGGGCTGGCGGCCGCGCTGATGGGACTGCCCGCGCTGCTGATCCTGGACGAGCCGACCAACGGGTTGGACCCGGCCGGCATCCACGAGGTACGCGAGCTGATCCGCCGGCTGCCCCGCGAGTACGGGGTGACCGTGTTCGTCTCCAGCCACCTGCTCAGCGAGGTCGAGCAGATGGCGACGCACATCGGCATCATCCAGGCGGGCCGGCTGGTGTTCCAGGGCGCGCCCGATGAGCTGCGGGGCCGCTGCCAGGACCACGTGATCCTGAAGGTGGACCGGCCGGAGGCGGCCCAGGAGGCCCTGCGCCAAGCGGGCTGGCCCGTGGCGCACAACGGCGACCACACGCTGCGGGTCGATGCGAACGGCGAGGCCGACGCCGGACTGCTCACGACCCAACTGGTGCGCGGCGGCCACACCGTCTATCACGTCGAGCTGGAGCAACCGTCGCTCGAGAACATCTATCTGCAATTGACCGCGTCGCCTGCGGCCGGAGGAAACCGATGAACGCATTCGCACGCGCACTCAGCGCGGAGGTTCTGAAGACCAAGCGCACGCTGGCCCTGCTGATGACGGTGCTCGCGCCCGCGATCATCGCGGTCATCCTGTTCGCCATGTACCTGCAGGGCCGCGCCTTCCACCTGGCGCAGACGGACCGCAACGCGTGGCTCTCGCTGCACCAGAACGGCCTGCTCTTCTGGGCGCTGCTGATGCTGCCGCTCTTCGTGACGCTGGAGACCGCGCTGCTCAGCGGACTGGAGTACGAGCGCAAGAACTGGACGCTGCTCTACACGATGCCGCTGCCGCGCTGGGCCTTCTATGCGGCGAAGCAGGTCATCAGCCTCGCGCTGGTCGCGCTCAGCCACGCGGCGATGTTCGGCCTCGTCGTGCTGGTCGGGCTCGGCCTGCAGGTGATCGAGCCGGGCTACAGGTTGTACGCGGACGCCATCCCGTGGGCGGTGATGCTGAAGGGGTATGGCCTGCTGTACCTGGCTGCGATGTCGATCATCTCCGTTCACCTCTGGGTGAGCAGCCGATGGCCGGGCTACGTCGTACCGTTCGCCGCGGGCATCGGGGCCGCGGTGGCGGGCGTGCTGGTGTTCGAGTCGGAGTGGGCCCGCTTCTTCCCGTGGAGCATGCCCGGGCTGCTCGCGCTGTCGACTGTAAACGAGATCCAACCGGCGCTGTCCGTGCCGGTGTTCCTCGCGGTGGGGGTCGGCGGGGGGCTGCTGGTCGCGCTGCTGGGCGGGTGGCATATCGGGCGGAGGGATGTGTTGTAGGGTTCAGCCTGCCAGCACTCCGGCAGGCTGAACCCAGAGGGCTGCGAGGCGCAGGGGCGGATGCTCCTGCGCCTCGCACATCATTCACACCCAGCGGCCGGTTACTTGACCGCCAGCCGCTCGATCAGCGCCATCAGGTCCTCGGCGGCCTGGTCGACGGTGGATTGCTCGTACCCAACTGCCTGGCCGAGCAACTGCAGCTCGTTCACGAACTCCTGGTCGTTCGGGAGGTTCGGGTCCTGCGGGATGGTGCGGTCGGCGACCGCGTCGTAGATGCGGTAGACTGCCGCGTCGGCTTCGGTGGCATCGCCGGCGATGGCCTGCCGCACGACAGGCGAGGACGGTATGCCGCGGTTGGTCTCGAGCACTGCGCCCGCCTCCGGGCTGGTCACGAAGAAGTTGAGGAACAGGGCCGCGGCTTCCTTGTACTCGCTGTCCTTGAAGATGCCCAGATACTGGCTCATCTGGATGGCGTAGGACTTCTCGCCGCCCGCGGGGAGCGTCGTCATGCCGAGCACGTCGGTCATGGCCGCCTGATAGGAGGCGCCCTGGTTGCTCCAGATCAGGCCGATGGCTGCCTTGCCCGCGACGAGCGCCGAGTTATCCGGGCCGCTCTCGCCGTAGGTCGCCGTGGTGTCCGCATCGGGGATCAGGCCCTCGGCGCGCATGTCCGCCCACATCTGCAGCCATTTCCGTGCGGTCTCCACGGTCGCGTAGGACTTCCCGCCCTCATCGGCAGTCCAGAGGGGCGTGCCCTCCTGGCGGAAGTAGTAACTCATGTAGTTTGCCGTGTTGGTGCTGTTGTCCACGAAGGGCCACACGCCCTCGGGCAGCTTCTCCTTGAGCTCGCGGCCGTAGGCCAGCAGCTCGTCCCAGGTCATGTTGTCCTGCGGCAGCTCGACGCCCGCGGCCTCGATCATCGTCTTGTTGTAGGCGAGGACCAGCGTGTTCGTGCCCAGGCTGACGACATAGAGATTGCCGTCGGCGGCCGTGGCCGGAATCAGCGCGGTCTGGTCGAAGCGCTCGGGCGTATCGATGAGCAGCTGCTTGCCGAGGTAACCGTTGAGCGGCTCCAGATACTGCTGGTAATCGGGCCAGTTGCCGCCGAACTGGATCAGGTCGGGGGCGTTGTTGCCCGCAAGCTGCGTGTCGATGATCTGGAAGTGGTCGGCCGTGCCGCCATTGGGCTCGCCGGTGACCTTGATATCCGGGTACGCGGCCATGAAGAGGTCGATGACCTGCTGGGTGCGGGCCGCGCGGTCATCGTTGCCCCACCAGCCGAGACGAAGCTCGGCAGGGCCGCCCGTGTACGCGGGCAGGCCTTCGGGAGCCGGGGCGGGCTCGGCGGCAGCCTCGGTCGGCTCAGCAGCCGGTTCCGCCGGCTCGGCGGCAGCCTCGGTTGGCTCGGCCGCTGGCTCAGCGGTTGCCTGGGCCGGTTCGGGCGCAGCCGCAGTCGGCTGAGCCGCCGGTGCGGGCTGCATACAGGCCGCAAGCAGTACTACAAGGATGGCCCATAGTGCGATCGTGCGAAAACCCTTCATCTCTGAATCCTCCTGTCGTTGTGTATTTGTAACGGATAGATGCGAAGTGTGTCACTTCCTCTCATGGCATGCGCATAGCCTCCTGTCGATGCACTAACCCTTGATGCCCGTCGTCGTGATGCCCTGCACGAAGTACTTCTGGAGGGCGAAGAACAGGATAAAGGGCGGAACCACGGACAACGTGGACATCGCCAGCGCGCCGCCCCAGTTGGAGACCGCGCCGGCGTCGCCGACGAACGTGCGCAGGGCCCGCGAGACCGTAAAGGTCTCCGGCCGGGTCAGGTACAGCAGATGGTTGAAGAAGTCGTCCCACGTCCACAGGAACGTGAACAGTGCGGTCGTCACCAGCGCCGGGACCGCGAGCGGGACGATGATGCGGAAGAACACGCCGAACTTCCCGCACCCGTCGATGATGGCCGCCTCATCGAGCTCCTTCGGCAGGCTGCGGATGAACTGCACGAGCAGGAACACGAAGAAGGCGTCGGTCGCCAGGAACTTGGGCACGAGGATCGGCAGGTAGGTGCCCACCCAGTCGAAGGTATTGAACAGGATATAGCGGGGCACGATCGTGACGTGGCCGGGGAGCATCAGCGTGATCATCATCACCGCGAACCAGAAGCCCCGGCCCGCGAACTTGAGTCGCGCAAAGGCGTATGCGGCCATCGTGCAGGCCATCAGGTTGCCCACGATGGCGACCGCGCACATCACCAGCGAGTTGGTGAAGAAGCGGCCGAACGACGTGCCTGCATAGCCCCGCCAGCCGGTGATGTAGTTCTCGACCGTCACGACCTTGGGTATCAGTCCGGGGTCGCTGAAGATCATGTTGTTCGGCTTGAACGAGCTGATAATCATCCACAGGACGGGGTAGAGCATCGACACCCCGAGGACGATGATGAACAGGTGGGTCAGCGTGAGGCGTGCAAGCGTGCCGGCTTTCATGTTATTCACCCGTCCCATAGGATACCCAAAAGCTCGACGAGCGGAAGACCAGCGCCGTGAGCACACCGATGATCAGCAGCAGCACCCAGGCCATGGCGGACGCATAGCCCATCTCGTGGTAGGTCCAGCCCTGGATGTACAGGTGCAGGGTGTAGAACAGCGTGGAGTTGAGGACGCCGCCCCGGCCGCCGCCGATGATATAGGCCTGGGTGAACGCCTGGAACGCGCCGATCATCTGCATGACCAGGTTGAACAGGATCACCGGCGAGAGCAGTGGGATGGTGATGGCAAAGAACTGCCGCACCCGGTTGGCGCCGTCCACGCTGGCCGCCTCGTAATACTCCTCGGGAATCTGCTTCAGCCCGGCGAGGAAGATGATCATCGACGAGCCGAACTGCCAGACCGTCAGCAGGACGAGCGTCCAGAGCGCGTACCTGGGGTTGGTAATCCAGCCGGGCAGGTCGGTGAACCCGATGCCGGCCAGCAGGCTGTTGACCAGCCCGTCCTTCTCGAAGAGCTTCCGCCACAGCACGGCAATGGCCACCGAGCCGCCGAGCAGCGTGGGAATGTAGTACACCGAGCGATAGAAGGGCACCCCCCGCAGCCGCTGGTTCATCAGCATCGCGACCGCAAGCGCGAAGACCAGCTTCAGCGGCACGGACACGAACACATAGGTGAACGTGACGGACAGCGCCTTCATGTAATAGGGATCGGCGCGCAGGACCTCGCCCGTGGGTGCGATGAACTGGTTCTGCCCGAACACCGACCCGAACATCTTCAGGTAATTGCCGAGCCCGATCCATTGCGTCGTGTTGGGCTGGGTGAAGTCGTAATCCGTGAACCCGAGCCACAGCGAGTAAAGCATCGGGTACAGCGTCAGCACGAGGAACCCCACCAGCCACGGCAGGAGGAACATATAGGCGGCGCCATTACGCCTGAAAAACCTCGCGAGAGCGGCAGTCACGCGCATCGGGAAACCCTTTCGCATCGACAATCAGCAGTCACACGCAGCATTGGATCGCAGCAGCCTCCATCAGGCCGGGGCCGGGCCGGTCGACTCACGGATAATCAGCCGGGCCTGAATCTCGACTCTCTGGTGGGGCAGGTCCGGGTCGCGGATGCGGGCCAGCAGGATGTTGACCGCCTCGCGGCCGACCCGCACCATGTCCTTGGAGCTGGTCGTCAGGCGCGGGACCAGGTAATGGGCCAGGGGGATGTCATCGTAGCCGACCAGCGACACGTCGGCCGGGACGCGCAATCCCAGGTCGCCCGCTGCACGCAGCGCGCCGATGCACAGCAGGTCGTTGATCGCGAGCAGGGCGGTCGGCCGGTCGGGGCGCCTGAGAAGGTGCAGCGCCGCCTGATAACCGTCCTCGATATCCGCGCCGCACGTGAGCACCAGGTCCGGGTCGACCGGCAGGCCGGCTGCGGCCAGGCCCTCCTGGTAGGGGTGCAGGCGGTCCAGCCCACCTGCAGCATCGAAGGGCAGGCTGACGGTCCCCCCGCTATCCCAGGCCGGCCGCACGCCGTAAATCAGGCCGATGCGCCGGTGGCCCAGCGACAGCAGGTGGGCCATCGCCTCGCGGGTCGCAGCCTCATAGTTGGAGACGATGCAGTCGATGGCCGGATGTTCGCCGATCCGGGCGATCGGGAAGCGCCGCTTGAGCAGCCGGGACAGGATCGCCTGTGCACCTGCCGACTGGAGAACGTGGGCGCTCATCAGGATCAGCCCGTCGATGCGCCGGCCGGACAACTCCTTGAAGATGTCTTCGCCGGAATCGGGGCCCAAATCCCCGCTGGAGAGCAGCAGGCGATATCCCGCCGCACGCAGCTCCTGGGCGACGCCGTCCGCGGTCTGCCAGAAGTGCGGGTTACGCATGTCGGGGATGATCAGGCCGACGGTCTTCGTCTGGCCGGACCGCAGGGCCTGGGCGCGGGCGTCCGGCTCGTAGCCCAGCTCCTCGACCGCAGCCAGCACGCGCTTGCGGGTCTCTTCCGAAATGGGCACAGGCTCGTTGACCAGGTCGTTGAGGACGTACGAAACCGTTGCCCTCGACACGCCTGCCAGTCGAGCCACGTCAGCCTGGGTAGGTCGGTTGGTTGTCATTCAGCCACCGCTTCCGACGATTCACACGGATAAGCTTACACGTGTAAGTGCTGATCAGGATATTAACATGGAACGATGGGGGTGTCAAGGCCTGAAATTTCAGAGGTGGTCCCCTGCCATGAATTGGAGTTGAGGCTTCAGCCGGTTTAGCCAGCTGCGTGCGTAAACGCCCTAACCGGCTAGATCCGCGCCTCCAAACTCTGGCATGACAGTGCACCTGGGGCTTCGGAGGGAGGCAACAAAAGGCGCAGAGCCGATCAGCGATCGTGCTCCGCGCCCGGGGGTCAACGCGAACACACCGCCGGAATGTCTCGCGACGCCGGCGGTGTGGATAACAGATTCAGGGGTTTGTTATTGCGGCGAGCAGGCCGACAGGTCGCCGGTCGTCATGCCGATCTTGAGCGCTTCCTGGCGCTGCGCGGACGAACCGTGCGTCCAGGTCTCGGGCGAGACATAACCCTGCGTCTCGCGCTGGATCTGGTCATCGCCCACATTGGCCGCGGCGTCGAGGGCCTGGACGATGTCCTGCTCGGTGATCTCCGTCAGGTAGCCGGTGCTGGTCGCGTGGTGGATCCACACGCCGGCGAGGCAGTCCGCCTGCAGCTCGATCTGGACGGCCACGCTGCGCGGCCCCGTCGCACCAGGGCGGCTCTGCTCCAGCACGCCGACGATATTCTGGATGTGATGGCCGTATTCGTGCGACAGCACATATGCTTCGGCAAAGGGGCCGCCCATCGCGCCGAACTGGGTCTGCAGTTGTTCGAAGAAGGCCAGGTCCAGGTAGACGGACTGGTCGGCGGGGCAGTAGAACGGCCCCATCGCCGCTGAGGCAGCCCCGCAGGCAGCCTGGGTGGACCCGGTGAAGAGCACCGTCTTTGCCGGGATGTACTGGCTGCCGCGGCGCTCGAATTCCTCGGTCCAGTAAGCCTGGATGCTATTGACGTAGGCCACCACCCGGCAATCCTGGCGGTTATTGGCGTCCTCGCCGGTCTTGCAGACTTCTTCCACGGTCTCAATGCTCGACTCGCCCGCGCCCGCCGGTACTTGCTGCTGCACGCCCGTCTGCCCGATGATATCCTGCAGGTCAGCAGGATTCACGCCAAACAGAAGCGCAGCCAACAGCACGATGATGCCCAGCCCGCCGCCGCCGACGGCCATTGCGGTCCCAGGTCGCCGGCCGCGCCGGTCCTCGACTTGGGACGTATCCAGTCGCGATCTCCTGTTGAATGACATCGTCCTTCTCCTTCTCTTCTGGTCAACATCAATAATGATATCCGATAGCATTACGCCTAGCATTACGCTCGATGCGAAGAGGATACTCCAAACCTGCACTCTCGTCAACAGGAGACAATAACAAACGACAAATCCGCGCTTCCTGGGACAGGAAGGCTGCCAAAGAAGCCGATCGGTGGCATGATCATTCGGTTTGGCACCAGGGTGGACCAACACATGTTGAGGTTAGCAGGAGGTGAGGGCCAAGGATAAGCTCTTATGCGTGTCACTCTGAGAGCACGCGAACCGCCTCGGCGTTTAGCAGATTCAGTTCCATCTCAGTCTCTACCTCATGCTGCCATTCCTGCTTGGCCAGACTGAGTATGGCTTGGTGCTGATCAAGGTAGGACTTGATTCCATGGGTCAATACGATGTCCAGTAAAGCCTTCAGAGTTCCGATCGCCAGTGTGTTTGAGCGCCCCATCAAAGTCCGCAGTTTGGCATGACGCGTGTCTAATGGGCTCTGGAAGCCAAATGCGCGGACAAGATGCTGCTCGAAGTCCGCCTGCGTAAATCGCGAAACAAGACCATCAGTCGAGAAGTTACGCCGTGCAAAGATACGTTGCACAAGGAATGCGTAGGCATCCAGCCTGGGATCTAGGAAGTCGTAATCCGGTCTCGCCTCGGTGCCTCGTAGACGTCCGGCAGCGCGAAGCTCGGCCTCGACGGCAGTTCCGGCATAGGGCAAGCATTTGCAGAAGTTGATCGCAAAGTAGCCGTCCTTGCCAGTAGTCTGCAGAAAGTCGAGATTTTCTTGCACGGTCTCGACAGTAGAAGCGGGGTCGAACAACATGAAACCGATGCCTAACGCAACGTTGCGGCTCTTGAGCAGTTCGATCGCGGACAGATTCCTGGACACCGTAGTATGTTTGTTAAGGGTACGTAGCCCTTGCTCGCTACCTGACTCAACTCCCAGGTAGACAGCGATCAAGCCGTGGTCAAGCATGGTGTCAAGGACCGCCGGGCACAGATCGTCTACCCGACACGATATCTTCCAGTGAATATGATCTGCCAGCCCTGCCATTCTCAGTCCACTCAGGAATGCGGTCAGCCAATCGCGTTGCCCACTAGTACGTGCTGCGAAGTCATCGTCTTGGAACAAAAAGACGCACACATTCCTCTCTCTGAACAGCATCGCCATCTCATCCACGACTGACTGCGGCGAGCGCACGCGGCGTAGCGGACCCGGCGCGCCGCTGTAAAAACGCCGGATGCTGCAGAAGGAACAGTTGAAGAGACAGCCACGGCTGGCAAGCATCGAGGCAACGGGTACACCGGCCAATAGCATGCACGATTTATCGCGATGAACCCACGGCAGGTTATCGAGTTCAGCGACCAGCGGGCGAGGGGAGGTGAGCACAATCCCATTCGCCCCGCGAAACGCCAGACCCCGAACCTGATTCCAACGGTCTCTTTGTGACAAACATCCCAGGAACTCGACGAGCGTTTCCTCGCCTTCGAAGCATACGACACTATCCAGCTCGGGTAGCAACTCCAGCGTATCTTTGGGCCTAATGCTTGGGAAGTGCCCACCGGCGGTAAAGTGCGAATCGATCCCCGCTTCCCGCATCTGCTGCATTAGCTGGGCAAAATCACCAAGGGAGTATTGGAAGATGAGCGAAAAACCGATCAAGCGCGGTCGAGTCAGTGCGGCAACTGCCACAAGCTCATCCTCGCGACCAGGGTAAAACGGAGCTAACTGCGCCGAGTAGCCATAGGCAAGCAGATAGGCCAGGATGGACCGCAAGCCGAGGTTTTCTTGATCCTCATAGCCTACGAGCAGCACATCGGTCCCAGCGCACGGCCGTCCAATCATGATCGCCTCCTTTCGCAAGCCCTATCAACTCCGTCCTTAGGTGCCCGACCCGGCACGCCCATGCCGTTGTCGCAATAAGCGCGCCGGGTGGTGAGCCGCAACCACGTGCCACAGATAAAGGGCGGAGTCTGCAACTACTAGAGGTTATGGCAATGGCCCAGGAAGTGAGGCAATCAGATCTTTCATGGCCTGCAACTTCTCAAGCTCGAGTTCAAGAGTCTTCGTCCTCAAGACGATACTGTCTTCGGCATACTTGAGGAGAATCGCGGGATCATCGATCACCTTGACGACCCAATCAGGCGCGGGATCCCAGGGGGGAGGAGGTCGTTGAATCCACTTCCAGAGTTCCTCCCGTTCGGACGGTATTACAAATCGTTGAGACATGAAAAACCTCCTAGCGTCGAGTGTATCGGTTGTGCCGGTTGATCGCCTGAACACCTATCTCTTTTCTCCATACGAATTCCAGCACTGCGGGGATTAGTTAGGCGCCTCCTTGTCAGCTCCCATCATGAGACGCAAGCACAGTTGCCAGGCATGACGCTATTGGCTGCTGCGTCCTCTCCTCGACAAACAACCACTGCCCCGCAGGATTAACCTCCAGAAAAACATAGCGACCGTCTGGAGTCAGGCGCATATCGATTGCACCGTAAACCAGACCCAATCGATCCATCAGGGCGTGCAAGCCTCGGTTCACCTGGTCAGGAAGCCTGCAGGCTTCGATACGCACGCGGTCCAACTCCATGCGAAAATCAACCTTGTACGATGTTTCCTGTGAGTAGATCGCCGCTGGAAAAATCTCTTCGCCAATCACTGTGACCCGCAGGTCGACTTTGGCGGGTATCAATTCCTGGAAGATCACCGGTGCGTAACGGACGTTGTCTAGCAGCGGGATCTCTTCTGGTCGAAGTAGGCGTGTCTCACGCCACTCTTGTGCAGTGGCGGTGAAGGTCTTGTAGATCGTGCGCTCAGGTCCGTACCGATCAACAAAAGCGCGTGCGTTGTCCGGACTGTTCGTAATCAAAGTCACGGGAGTGTCAAGTCCGACTTCCTGGGCCACCCTTAACTGGTAGACTTTGCGTGCCGCGTCCGCGTCACGCGCTGGCTGATTGATCCAGAATGTATCTAGCGCTAGCCAGAGTCCACTAAACGCTTCATGCGACTCGGCGAAAGCAAAGGCTTGGAAAACCGGATCGGTGATACTGGAATGAAGCACGTAGTTCTGTGGACGCCGCCACCATACGGCGCAACAGGAATCTAGCGGTAGTTCGCCTGATGATGAGCCAGTCAGCCGGTAATCGCGTGACCGCGTCTGTTCATACCTCAGCGACATCTGCAGCGTTTGGGGAAAGTGCGATAGGTCCAAGATGCGGAACTGGCACCCCATGCGCGCTAAACAGGTAACCACTGCCCGGGCATGGCTATCATCTTCAACGGATAGCACGAGGATCATTGAGCCTCCCTTCACGATATGCCAAGCCAAGAGCGGCGCGGCCGCTCTTGGCAAACGCAACACAGTGTACTAGAGCTCACGAGGCGGCGGAGGCTCGCTTGTATTCCTCGCATAGAACGTCATATTGTCCCAGAATCTGCCGGTACTCCTGGTCAAGGGTTAATAACTGACTATTCAACTGGAGCATAGTCTTCTCAAGCGCGTCTAGGGTCTGTTCATACTGGTCGATGGCTGCCTCATAGCTTTGAGCCTGTGTCTGGTCAGTCGTCAATCTGGCCCAAGCCATTGAATGGTGGGGGGTAGCCAAAGCGAACGGCACCGCGCCTTCTGAAAGTGCCCCCGGTTCACGGCCTGGTGCTCCAAGCGCCCCTACATCATCGGTTGTCTTCAGGGTTAGGTGGTCGTCCAACCCCTTGAGAGTGCCCTGATCATCGCTGAATTTGAGAGTGGCCTGATCATCAAGGCCTTTGTACGTCTTATGGTCATCGCTGAACTTCAAGGTAACTTGGTCATCCAGGATTTTGATACTCACTTGGTCGTCGCCGAACTTCAGCGTTACATTATCGAGGATGGGATGTGTCTGATGGTCATCGAGAATTTTCAGCTTGATGCCAAAGAGTTTATCCCAGGCGGCTTGAGCATTAATGATCCCCGCGCCGGCGTACTGGTCCCAGCCGGCGGGGCCAATATCCTTGGCCGTCGTTTTCAATGCATCCTTGAGCTGGTCCTGTGTGAGATTGGGGCCTTTTTGCTTAAGTAACGCAACGACGCCGGCCGCGATGGGAGTGGCCGCTGACGTTCCACCATCGCTGGTATATGCCGGATCAACGTTCGGGAAGTAACCGGCAAAGTGCGTAATCGAGCAAAAGTCAGGCTTGCTTGGGTCTAGTGCAGCGGGTCCTGCGCTGCTGTAGCCTACATACTGCCCCTTGAGATTAACTGCGCCGACGGTCATGACACGCGGGTGCCCGTTGGCGCCCCAGATATCACGGCCGGGGCCATTATCGGCCCCACACCGCCCATCCGGGCACGCAGCACCGCAGTTACCTGCGGAGAACAGCACTATGATTCCCTCATCCAGCGCCTCAACAACCTTACGGGTGAAGGGATGACTCGCATTCCGTGCATACACCGGGTCCCAGTTCTCTTGGAAGATACCCCAGCTATTTGTGAGCACCTGGGGTGTCCCATTGGTGCGGTGCTGATTGATTGCCCACTGGAAGGCCTGGATAGCGTTAGAGATCACACCTGAGAGCGTCTGTGCAGTTGAGATGCGCAGATCGTATATTTCTGCATCCGGTGCGATGCCCAGGACATCAGTGGAAGTCATGTTACCATGATTATCCCAGCCCGCCGCGGTTGTTCCCCAATCGCCGGGCCAACCACCAACAACATGCAAGACCCGCGCCACTTCCCCTTGCTTAACCGGACGTCCGATAGCGGTGATGCCGCCATCCACGACGCCGACGCGTATACCGCTTCCCTTGAAACCTTGGGTCCAAATCTTGTCCACGCCGAGATAGGTCGCGACCTCGGCCAAAGTACCGATGGCAGGGTTGCCAAATGTGCAGTCACAGGGCGGAATTCCACAGGCACCGGTTGCCGGTGTGGCCTGCAACAAGCTAGAACCGCCGTCCAGTACGGCAGGCTGTGGAGTGGCTGTAGTACGGCGTCGGCTGGCGCGACCCGGCGCAAATGGTGCGATGGGAGTATCGCGCCACACTTGAACGACATTAGGCTGCGCCTCGATGTCGGGAATCCTGGCTGGATCGACAGTTCCCCGGACGAGAATGGTCTCTTCGCCGCCAGGGGTTAAGCCCATGCCATGCCCAGCCGGCGGAGTCATCGGTACAGGTGCAAAGTCAGGATCAGGTTGAAACCCTCCTGGAAGCGCTGTCGACATTTGGACAGCGAAGGCCCCGGGGGTTCCGCGCGGGACGCGCATCTCAATCATCACGCCCACATTGCCGGCAGATTCTGATTCGGGAGTCATGGAAACCTCCTCCTCCGATGCATCAGATAACAGCTGAAAAAGCTAAAGTCAGGTACTACGCACGCTCGTAGTTCCTAACACTCAACCTCAACTCGAGTGTAGAGAGCCCCAGTATTTGGAGCCTGCGTATCGATCAGTTGGCTTTGCGTCCTGAGGGCATAGAGCAAAGTTTCTCTGGGCACTTCGGTCTGGTCCGATACACTGCCATGCCTTCCGGATCGAGTGGAGAGGATCGTAATCAGGCGGCGCGCAGCAGTGACAGAGTCTGATTTGTATCTGAAATTGGCCCACAACGACTTGGGCGTTGCATTACGGCTACCATGATGTCCCACTTTGTAGACGGTCACCCCGGCCAGCAGCTTCTTCACGCCCGGCTGCCCCAGTGCATAGCTCCAATTCTCGATCTGCGCGTCACCTGGGAACAATAGCTTGGCAGCGCCGGCTCGGAACAAAAGAATGACGCTCGTGTTGTTGAGTACACTATCAAGCTGGCGCACGAACGCCAAGTACTCCCGCTCGCTTAACCTATCGAGCCGCGCTTTCAGCCAACGGGCGTAAGCCGGCACATCACACGCCGAGCCGCAGCGACTGATCGGAGAGCCGCTGGCGAGAGCATCTGCCATGTGTTGGACAAGCATCCAGAATTCGGAGTGTTCCTGAGCCTGCGACGCAATCGCTTCCGCCTGATCCAAAGTAGGTGGACCGAGCACGGTGACTTTCACGCCGGGCATCACGGTCTCATCAAAACCGCTGTCTGCGCCAAAATAGACATAGCGGGTGCCGCGTCGCGCAGCCTGACCCATCTGGAGCAAGTTCTGGACTGCTGAACTGTTCTTCAGGTTGACTTCACCCAGGAACCTTACCTCATTCTGCACCGACCACGCATCTAGGCCCATCTCCTCCGGTCGTTCGGCCAGTTCGTGGATGCGCTGAGCGAATGAGTTGACTGCATCCAAGTGGCCTACGAATGCTCGGCCAAGCCTTAGGGATCGCTCGTTGAGTTCCGTCGTGGCGCCCAGGGATGCCGCGGCTTGCCCGTTTGCGGTCGCCGCAGCACAGGGGTCCTCAGTCCATGGCTGTATAACAAGATCGGGCTCCAAACCGGCGATGATGCACCCCGAGTTTCGCGCATCCGCACTTACGCTAAAACCGCTAATATGATCTGCATGGCGATGGGTAACGACGAGGGCGTCTAGCTTCCGCTCGCATTCCTCGCTTATAGATCCGGCAATGCATTCCATGTGGTCAGCTTGTGTACCCACAGGCTTGCACGTCGTACCGAAATCGATCAGCACATGCCGGTTGCGATCCGGATAGTGAAAGCGAACCAGGAAACAATCGCCGAAGCCGACATGGTATGCCAGTACCGTAACATGAGTAGGAGCAAGCGGGCTCATGGTTACCACTCCTCTATCGCAATGCTTGGGGCGACCCCGCGCAGACGGTGCGCAGCCGCGAAGTTGACCTCGCGACCGGCGCTGCTTGCCGGGGCATTTAAGCCCTCGCCCTCAAAGGACAACGCGCTACGGCGAGCCAACTCAACAATGCGAGCACTCTGGCGCTTCTTATTGCTCAATGCATTGTGAATGCTATACTTCATGCAGGCAAAGTCATCGAAGATAAGTGTGGCGCCGCCGTAGAGGGCGATAACCTTCTCGGCCCCCATGCTATCTGGCAGGATGAAACCGCGTTCTCTCAATTCTTTGGCTGTGAGGCGGATGACCTGGTAGAATTGCGCCATAGTTTCCCTGAGCACAAAGCCGTCGGGGGCGATGCGTACGCACGGGCAGACCGAGAGCACCTTCAGATAAGACCACTTGTCCAACTCACCGTCCAGACCGAGCACTTTGCGATTCTCCCACACGAGCCGGAACACCTCGTCGGGGTCCCGTGTCAGTGGCTCGAAGTGAGTGCGTTCATAAGAAAGCGCGATCTTCCCAATGGGTGCCCAACCAACTGCCTGCTTCGAACTCTCTTTCGTCCCATTAGGAACTGGTGACCCGCGTATAGGTTCGATGCCATAGGCGCTAAACGAATTCAGGAGGTGTTCGCGGAAACCGAAGCGCGTATCATCCGAATGAAGTTCCCGGTCCGCAGTAATCAGTGCATTCAGATAATCTGTGAACTCGATGTGTAGCGGCGGCATGTAATCCAAGGCACGAATCGCCATAGTCAATAGATAGTCAGCAGCGTCTGCACCTTCCTCGGCCCAATGCGGAATAACTCCTTGGGGAATGGTGCTGGATGCGGGTTCGCTCGCTGACCAGTTCTTCTGCAGTCGTGCTGACCAAGCTTCCACAAAGGCATTCATCATAGCCGCAACCAGGATCTCACCCCGACGGTGAGCCAGGATGAATTCGGCATACGGATTGGGAGTCGATTGGGGTTTGGTTGCCAGTTTTCGCGACTCCAGGTAGTATGCTGGCGATGGGTCAAGCGCTACCGATCGGCGCAATGCCGCACCGCGCGCTCGTTGAATCTCAGCACCCATTTGTTCTGCCAGGCCGAGTAGCGCCGACTTCTTGAGCCAGCCAGTCAAATCGTCTTTGCCCTTCAACGTTTCGCTTTGCTCTGACAGCAATACCTCGACAACGTCACGTAGAGCAAAGACGGAGAGGAGCGCTACAATGTCCGAGAAGCCTTCGTGGAATGCAGCCTGGTCGGGAGATGACGGATCTATATAGCGTTCATGCAACGAGTCTAGCAACGCATGGGTCGTTTCATGCACGATCACATCGTGTGACAAGCAGGTGTATACCCAATCACCGCTACTGGAGCTCCGTCCGTACCCGAAAAGCAGAGCTTCGATATCGCGGGCATAGAAAGCGTTGAGCGTCCTGAAGGCGTGGGGCACCACTTTTATCTGGTGGCTGCCTCCAAACCAGCTCACATGACGTCCCAGTGCCTGTTCGAAGCGCGCCAAGGTGCGCATGACAATGGCGTAGACGTTCTGGGCGTGAAAATCGAAATCTCCCACTAGCTTCTCGGGAGCAGATGTCGCAAACCGATCCTTGACGTATCCATTGCAGTGCTCCAGGATAGGCGGCGACCGCCAGACCGCCTGGGAACAATCATAGTCGATTACCTGGACGCGATGACCCCACGGGCCCTCGCTGACACATTCCACCGGCACATCGACCTGCGCAGTAAGAGGCTGCTGGCCAGAGCAGTTTGGATTGAGCACGCTCGGATCCTGGGCAATAATGCGGAAACTGCGTGTACGGGGGCTTGACTCAAAGCTCATGCTTCCATCTCCTCTGACGGCGAAAATCAAGCAATCATTAGGGACGCTTGTGACGAGACCAAAGCTTATCGTGTTTGGCTCAGGTATGGGCTTCCCGCAAGAGTGCATCACCGGTCTGGACCGATAGGAGTTGTAACCTCACTCGCTGACCGATGTCCCGGCTACATCCCTCCAGGCTCTCTGCATCCACCTTCTTCAGAGCGATGAATTCGTCATCGGCCAACTCATATCCAGAAAGGGCTGCATCCGGGTCAGCGAATAAGGTGAGGCGAAAGTTATCGTCCAAGATGGCTCGGCCGATGACTTCGTGCAGGGCCCGCTGTGACATGTGATGGCCTACTTCATGCTGTACAGGATGACCCCATGAATCGAATAGACATCGACGGCCCAGACGCCGCCGAGCGGCGTGGGCGGATCTGTAAGCTTCTGGCCCAGGAACGCAATGAGGTTACCGCTTTCAAGCGCCGTCTCCAACAGACTCTGCAAATGCGCGGTAGTTGTCAGCACAGCCACTTTGACACCCGGGGTGTCACGCAACGCGACTATAGCATGACATCCCATGAACCCCGGCACGGCGTAGCCCTCTACCAACGTAACATGGCCAAAAACCTCCACCGATTGTTCCACAGGCAGGTGTGGCAGCTTGCTGACCTTGACGCCGTTATCGAGTGCTGGTAGCAAGGTCGGTGCCATCATACGTCCTCCTTCTGAAGCCGCAAGACCTCATTCTTCAGAGGATCCGCAAAAGCGCCCGCCCACACCAAGCAAGGTGGACGCCACGAGAGCGATCAGGCTACCTAGCACCCGTCCGTTCTCGTCCGTCAGGTACGGACCATCAGGTATGGCAATACCCCAGGCCAGAAAGGCGGCGAATGATGCAAACATGAGCCACCATGGCCAGTTCTTCCAACCCTGCCAGCGCGGTTTGCCCCTCGCCCGGCGCTTCCCGGCCAGGATCAGGCCAAACAACACCGGGGTTAAAAGAGCCAAACCCCAATAGATACCTGTCAAACTGAGCCAGGGGAGAACCTTGCTCACAACGGGGAACGAAGCAAGCAACGCAATATAGAGTGTAATCGTCTCGGTCGGTATGTACTCGACGAGCGCACTCAAGGCATTTTGAGCATTCTCGCCCCTCAGACCCACAGTGTCATCAAAAGCAAGCTGATTGGCTGTTGCCACTTCGCGAGCCACGTGGTTTGCAGCCAATGTATTGAGACTCACGAGCCCTCCTGCATATTCTGCCATTGTCCCATATCAACCACTGGAATCATCGCGCTGTTTCCCGGACGCGGCTGTGATGTGTTTCACAATTTTTCTGTGAGATAGTTCACTCTTCAAGAAAAGATTGATGCCCGAGAGAACAGGATAGAGAAGGTGGGGCTAGGCGCGCCGGAAGGAGGACTATCTGCATCACCGCTGTACCCTGTGCTTGAGCCCGGCAGGATCCAGAATAGTTATGGCTTTCCCTTCGATTCGGATCAGGCCCTGATCGCGCAGGTCGCCCAGGCATTTGTTCACCATCTCGCGGCTGGCGCATACCCAGCTGGCCAGTTCGGATTGGTTCAAATGTAGATTGATCTCGATTCCACCTGCGGCCACGCCGTAGCGCTCGGCCAACTCCAGGAGGATGGCAGCGATCCGGCCGGGTACATCGAGAAACGCCAGATTTTCGGCGAAGACGGTGAGATGATTCAGACGATCGGCCAGCAAGGCAAGGGCACGACGCGCGACCCCGGGATGGGCCTCGAGACAGCGGAGGAAGTCGTCTCGCGGCAGAGTGTAAGTAACCGTCGGCTCTAGAGTCATGGCGCCGGAGCAGCGCAGCTGGCCGTCGAGCAGGGCAGTCTCGCCAAAGCAGTCACCGGGGCCATAGACGTCAAGGGTGATCTCTTGGCCCGCCTCGCTCAGCGAAAAAATGCGCACCTTGCCCGACTCGATCAGGTAGAGCGCCTGGCTGGGGCTGCCCTTGTGGAACAAGATCATGTCCCGAGCGAAGGTGCGTTTGGCCAGGCACGCGACTAATCGAGCTAATTCGTCGTCGGGAAGGTCGGCAAAAAGGGAAACCCGGTGTAGCACATCCAATGCAGACATCCCGCCTCCTGAAATCGATCTACTGCCATTTGCATTCTAAGTCAAGTTGATCAGCCTACCTGCTGCTACCTAACACACGACTATGATGATGTTGCGCTTGTTAACTCGACTCTCGGGCATTATCCTAGCATCCCCGCGTTGCAGAATCGTCGCAAAAGCGTTGCAAGGATTCGTAAGTCTGGACCAGGTTCCAAATTGTGTTCGTGGCCTTGGAGTCCGCCGCAGTCCACCACATATGGGGTTCTGCTGGCTGCCCTTGTAGTACATATAGTGGCCCAATGCCACATTCAAAACCCACCAACGAACTTTGGATCCGAGTCTTAACAAGAAGCGGTGCTCAGTGAACGGTGTAACGACCTGCACCAAAGCTAATAAGGATTTTGTTGAGCCTGCGTCAGATTTGAACGCGTCCGGCAAGTTGGTGTTCGGGTGAGTCGGGCATATACTGTGGCTGCCACATCACATGCAAAGGAGCACCCCAATGCCACTGCGCAGCCAACAAATCCTGGGCCGGCCGGAATGGTCCACCCAGCGCGCCTACTACAAGGCCATGGCCTACAGCGACTATGACCTGGCCCGGCCCATGATCGGCATCGCCAACTCGTGGAATCGCGTCGTGCCAGGCCATTACAACCTCAACCTCGTCTCCGATTACGTCAAGCAGGGCATCTTCCAGGGCGGCGGCACGCCCGTCGAGTTCGGCGTGATGGCCGCGTGCGACGGCATCGCGCAGGGGCACGAGGGGATGCGTTACATCCTGCCCACGCGCGACCTGATCGCCAACAGCATCGAGCTGATGGTCGAGGCGCACCGGCTCGACGGCATCATCATGCTCGGCTCGTGCGACAAGATCGTGCCGGGGATGCTGATGGCCGCGGCCCGGCTGGACGTGCCCGCGCTGATCGTCGTCGGCGGGCCGATGGAGGGCGGCTGCGAGTTCGACGGCCGCGAGTCCGACGGGACCTCGCTGACCGAGGCGCTGGGCATGTTGCGCGAGGGCCGCATCTCCGAGGCGGAGTTCATCGAGCTGGAGAACCACGCCACCCCGACCTGCGGCTCCTGCTCGTTCCTGGGCACGGCCAACACGATGTGCTGCGTGGCCGAGGCCATCGGCATGTGCCTGCCCGGCAGCGCGACCATCCCGGCCACGCACGCGGACCGCATGCGCAGCGCGCAGGCCGCGGGCCGGCAGATCGTCCGGCTCGTGGAGGAAGGCGTCACCGCCCGGCGCATCATCAACCGGCAGGGGCTGGAGAACGGCATCCGGCTCGGTGCGGCCATCGGCGGCTCCACCAACCTGGCGCTGCACATGCCCGCCGTCGCGTACGAGGCTGACTGCCCGGACATCGATATGGCGCGCTTCGAGGAGCTGTGCCGCACGACGCCGCACGTCGCCAAGATGAACCCCGCAGCCGCGCCCAATGTGCCCGACTTCCACCGGGCGGGCGGCGTGCAGGCCGTCATGGCGGAGATCCTGCCCCTGCTGCACGGCGGCGCGCTGACCGTTGCAGGCACGACCGTCGCGGAGAACGCCGTGTGCGCGCCCGCGGGCGACCGGCGCATCGTCCGCCCGCTGAGCGACCCATGGCGCGCGGGCGGCGGGCTGGCCGTGCTGCAGGGCAACCTCGCGCCCATGAGCGCGGTGACCAAGCCCGCGGCCATCGCAGACCACATGCAGGTCTTCACGGGCCGCGCGCGCTGCTTCGACTGCGAGGAAGACGCGAACCAGGCCATCCTCGACGGCGCGATCCAGCCGGGCGACGTGGTGGTCATCCGCTACGAGGGGCCGAAGGGCGGGCCGGGGATGCGCGAGATGTACATGGCGATGAAGATGCTCTACGGCCGGGGGCTGGCGCTGAGCACCGCGGTCGTGACCGACGGCCGCTTCTCCGGCACGAACAACGGCTGCTTCGTCGGCCACATCTCGCCGGAGGCCGCGGAGGGCGGGCCGCTGGCCGCGGTGCAGGATGGCGACGAAATCACGGTCGACATCCCCGCGCGGCGGCTCCACCTGCACGTCAGCGACGAGGAAATCGCGGCCCGCCTGGCCGCGTGGCAGCGGCCCCCGCTGCGCGTCACGCGCGGGTACCTGGCGCACTATGCGCGGCTGGCCGAGTCCGCGCACTATGGCGCGCTGATCAAGAACGGGTGACCTCACCCCCCGGCCCCCTCTCCTGAAGCACGAACTGCTGTGCTTCAGGAGAGGGGGAGATCCGGATTGGTAAATCTCCCCCTCTCCTGAGCCTGCAAACCCGCGGGTTTGCAGGCTCAGGAGAGGGGGCCGGGGGGGTGAGGTCGCCAGGAGGAAGCATGCACGCGGCAATTGCTCTCCCGCCAGCCTACCACGCCCGGCCCGTCACGCCGGACGACGCGGACCGCGTGGCCGGCCTGCTGAACGCGGCTGCTATCGCAGACACCGGCAAGGCGACGACGCAATCTCCCGAGGTGCTATCGGACTGGCAGCAGCCGCAGCTTACGCTCAGCACTGACACGATCCTTGTGCTGCACGATGCCGCGGCGCCGGACGAGCCCGCGCCCGCTGCCTTCGCCATCTTCTGGGACGATCCACCCCACGTGCAGACCTTCCTCGACGCGAACGTGCATCCTGAGCACCGCGGCCGCGGGCTGGGCGCGGCACTGCTGGGCTGGGGCGAGGCGCGGGCACGGGCCGCGGTCGAACAGGCTCCCGAGGGTGCGCGCGTGATCGTGCGCGAGTTCATCCTCTCCAGCAACACGGCAGCGCAGGAGTTGCTGGAGAGCCGGGGCTGGCAGCGCGTGCGCTACAACCTGCGCATGGCGATCGAGCTGACCGAACGGCCCGCGGACCCACCCCTGCCGGAAGGCGTGCGCATCCGTGCGTTCGTGCGCGGGCAGGACGACGAGCACTTCGCGATGACCAGCGAGGAGGCGTTCGAGGATCACTGGGGGTATGTGCGCATCCCCATAGCCGAAGCGCTGGCCCAGTGGCGCACGTACATGGACACTTCGCCCAACTTCGATTCCGACCTCTTCCTCCTGGCCGTGTCAAATGCCGCGGGCGAGAACCCCATCGTGGGCGTCTGCTGCGGGACGCCGCGGCCCGCGGAGGGTCCCGAGCAGGGCTGGGTCCACAACCTGGCGGTCCTGCGGCCGTGGCGCCGGCAGGGTATCGCGCACGCGCTGCTCATCCGCTGCTTCCAGGCGCTCTACGACCGCGGCCTGTGGAAGATCGGGCTGGGCGTGGACGCCGGCAGCCTGACCGGCGCCACGCGGCTGTACGAGAAGGCCGGCATGCACGTGGAGCGCCGCCACGAGTTCTGGGAGCTGGAGCTGCGCGCCGGCGTGTAGGGGCGCGGTGCTGGCCGTCTCTTTTGGGCTCCAAGTGAAGCGCGCACGAAGATCGAAGTCGAGGCTTCAGCCGGATAGGGCACGTTCACGCTGCGGGCGCGGCCATCGCGAATAAACAAATGCGCCTGCGGGCGCGCCACGAATACGCGAATAGCGCGCACCGCGGCGGACCGATTCGCTTATTCGCGGGCTGATTCGATTATTCGCGATGGCCGCGCTCCCGCATACTCAGCACGCGCTCTTATGATAAACTAACGGTGCCGTACAGGCACATACGCTTACTCATCCCCTCCATCAGGAGGGCACAAGACACTCGGGAGAAACGCCATGCGCATACTGGTCACGGGCGGAGCGGGGTACATCGGCAGCCACACCTGCGTCGAGCTGTTGAACGCGGGGCACGAGGTCGTCGTCGTGGACAACCTGTCCAACAGCAAGGAGGAGGCGCTGCGGCGGGTGGGCGAGCTGGCGGGACCGGAGAGTGCGCGGCGGCTCACCTTCCACCGCGTGGACCTGCTCGACCGGGCTGCGCTGGATGCGGTCTTCGGCCGAGCGCCGGTCGATGCGGTCATCCACTTCGCCGGACTGAAGGCGGTGGGCGAATCCGTCACCATCCCGCTGCGCTACTATCAAAACAACGTGACCGGCACGCTCATCCTCTGCGAGGTCATGGCCAGCCGCGGCGTCCGGAACCTCGTGTTCAGCTCCTCTGCAACCGTGTACGGCGAGCCGGAGCGCGTCCCCGTCACCGAGGATTTTCCCCTCTCCGCCACGAATCCCTACGGCCGGTCCAAGCTGATGATCGAGGACATCCTGCGCGACCTGGGCCGGGCGGATCCGTCGTGGAACGCCATCCTGCTGCGCTATTTCAACCCGGTCGGTGCACACGCCAGCGGCCGCATCGGGGAGGACCCGAACGGCATCCCCAACAACCTGATGCCCTTCGTCGCGCAGGTGGCGGTGGGCCGCCTGCCGGAGCTGCGGGTGTTCGGCAACGACTACCCCACCCCCGACGGCACGGGCGTGCGCGATTACATCCACGTCGTGGACCTCGCACTGGGCCACCTGGCCGCGCTGGACCGGCTGGCCGCCAACCCCGGCGTCGTCGCCTATAACCTGGGCACGGGACGGGGCCACAGCGTGCTCGAAGTGGTGGCAGCGTTCGAACAGGCCACGGGGCGGCACATCCCTTACCGCATCGTTGCGCGGCGCCCGGGCGATGTCGCGGTCAGCTACGCGGACCCGGCGCGTGCACAGGCCGAGCTGGGCTGGCACGCGGTGCGCGGGCTGGACGAGATGTGTGCGGACGCATGGCGCTGGCAGTCGCAGAATCCCAACGGCTATTTGTGAGGTGCAGTGTGGCAGCTCATTCCCTGACCCTGGTCGTCCTCGCCGCCGGCATCGGCAGCCGTTACGGCGGGCTCAAGCAGATGGACCCCGTCGGGCCCAGCGGCGAAATCATCATCGACTACTCCGTCTATGACGCGCTGGCCGCGGGCTTCAACAAGGTCGTCTTCATCATCTCCGCCGCCATCCAGGATGCCTTTCGCGAGCGTATCGGCCGGACCATCGAAGGGCAGGTCGAGACCGCGTATGTCATCCAGCGGATGGACGACCTGCCTGCGGGCTGGAGCGTGCCCGCGGAGCGCAAGAAGCCGTGGGGCACGGCGCACGCGGCCATGGCCGCGCGTACTGCGGTGGACAGTCCCTTCTGCGTCATCAACGCGGACGACTTCTATGGCCGGAGTGCGTACGCGGCCATCGCGGGCTACCTAATGGGAGACCTTCGAGGTTGTGCGAACCTTCGGTTCGCCCGAAACCTCGAAGGTCTTGGCGGACCCAACGACTACTGCATGGTCGGCTACCGGCTGGGCAATACGCTCACCGAGCACGGCCACGTCGCGCGCGGCATCTGCATGGTGGATGCGGACGGCTACCTGGTCGGCGTGCGCGAGCGCACCCACATCGAGCGCGACGGCGACGCCGCACGGCATACCAACGCGGACGGAACGACGGTGGAGCTGCCGCTGGATGCCATCGCCTCGATGAACATGTGGGGGTTCCGGCCCGACCTGTTCCCGGCCCTGCAGGCGCGCTTCGAGCGCTTCCTGGAACGCAACCGGGCCGACCTGAGCAAGGTCGAGTTCTACCTGTCCGACGTCATCGGGGATCTGGTCGCGAACGGCGAGACACGCGTGCGCGTGCTGCCGACCGAGGAGGTCTGGCACGGCGTGACCTATGCGCAGGACAAGGCGGCGGTCCATGCGGCCGTGCGCGACCTGGTGCGCCGGGGCGTCTACCCCGAGAACCTGTGGGGCCGGGCATGACGGCAACGAGTATATCTCCGGAAGGGACCGGCCCCGACAGGCCGCTCAAGGCCGTCATCCTGGCCGCGGGCGACCGGTCGATCGCGGACGACGGGCAGCCGCTCCTGCTCGAAACCCTCGGCGGCAAGAAGGTCATCGACTACGTGGTGGAGAACGTCGGCCATGTCGTGCCGCCGGAGGATACGTACATCGTCACCGGCTACCGGGGCGACAGCATCCGGCAGCACCTGGGCCCCGCGTATACTTATGTCGACCAGGCCGCTCCCCAGGGCACAGGCCAGGCCGTGCTGGCCGTCAAGCCACTGCTGGAGGAGTTCGACGGCGACCTGCTCATCCTCTACGGCGACACGCCGCTGTTCAGCCCGACGTCCATCCGCGGGCTCATCAACCGCCACCGCCTGCGCCGGGCCGACCTCACGCTGCTCACCGCCGTCGCGGACCGGCCTTACCCGTATGGCCGGGTCATCCGCGACCGCGGCGGCAGCATCATCGCCATCATCGAGGAGGCCGCCGCCTCGCCGCATCACAAGGAGATCCGCGAGCTCAACGTCGGCGCGTATGTCGTCTCGGCCCGGCAAATCTGGCCGGTGCTGGAGACGCTCACACCCTCGCTGAAGGACGGCGAGTACCGGCTGACCGATTCGGTCCACCGGCTGATCCACCAGGGCCTGCAGGTGGACAGCTACCAGATCTATGACCAGGACGAGATCCAGGGCATCAACACCCGGCCCGACCTCGAACAGGCCGAGTTCATCCTGCTCAAGCGCTCGTTCCAGCCTCGCCGCGAGCAGGAGCGCAACATCGTCAAGTTCGGCACCGGCGGCTGGCGCGCGGTCATCGGAGAAGGATTCACGATGCTCAACGTGCGGCGGCTGTGCCAGGCGCTGGCCAACGACGTCGCGCGGCGCGGGCTGGAGCAGCGCGGGGTGCTGATCGGCTATGACCGGCGCTTCCTCTCCGACCGGGCCGCGACGGCTGCCGCGGAGGTGTTCGCGGGCAACAACATCCGCACGATCCTCCTCAGCGAGGACGGCCCTACGCCCCTGATCGAGTTCGCCACCGAGGCGGTCCACGCAGCCTACGGGCTCGCCTTCACCGCCAGTCACAACCCGCCCGAATGGAACGGCCTGAAGGTGTTCCACGGCGACGGCTCGCTGCTGATGACCGCGGAGACGGATCGCATCGAGGTGGAGACAAACGCGCTCGATCCAGAAGACCTGGTGACCGTGCCGCTTGAGGTTGCGATCCCCGCAGGCATCGTGGAGCGGCGGGACTTCGTCAACCAGTACGTGGACCGGGTAGAGTCGTTCATCGATATGGCCGCGATCCGCAAGGCCGGCCTGAAGGTCATCGTCGACCCGATGTACGGCGTCGCGCACCTGACCCTGGGCATCATCCTCAACGAGGCGCGCTGCCGTGTGACCTTCATCCACGAGCGGCGCAATCCGCTGTTCGGCGGCCGCTCGCCTGCGCCGGACCTCGACGCGCTGCGGCTACTGCGAGCCTACGTGCGCGACGAGCACTACGACCTGGGGCTGGCCACCGACGGCGATGCCGACCGCATCGCGCTGATCGACGAGCGCGGCGAGTACGTCCACATCAATGACCTGCTGCTGCTCCTGTACTGGTACCTGCACGAGGTGAAGCGGCAGAGCGGGGCGGTCGTGCGCAACCTCGCGACGACCCACCTGCTGGACCGGCTGGCCGCTTCGTTCGGGGAGCAGGCCATCGAGACGCCGGTCGGCTTCAAGTGGATTGCCGCGGGCATGGTGGACCATAACGCGCTGCTCGGCGGCGAATCCAGCGGTGGCCTGACCATCCGGGGGCACATCCTGGGCAAGGACGGCATCTTCGCGTCCGCGCTCATCATCGAGATGCTCGCCAAGACCCGCCAGTCCATCTCACAGCTCCAGGAGCGCGTCTGGGCCATCACGGGCCGGCTGTACAGCGTGGAGGACGGGCTGCCTGCGACGCCCGACATGCGCATCATCGTGCCGCAGCGGGTGCAGGACCTCATCGCGCGCGGGGATGCGCCCTACCCGATCCTGCGCACGCGCG
>CAYLZG010000016.1:0-19910 GCA_964387985.1 uncultured Anaerolineales bacterium
GGGGCCTGTCACGTTGGTCGGCCCTCGGCTCCGACACGCCTGTCACCACCTGGGCAGTGCCCCGGGCAAGCGGCTCGAGGAGCCGGTTCCATGCCTCGTCGGTGAACACGCAGTCGGCATCGCTCAGCACGATGACCTCCCCGGTGGCCTCGGCCAGGCAGCGTTGCAGTGCGGCCTGCTTGCCCTCGCCGGGCAGCTGCTCCAACACCTTGACACCGGGGCCTGCCCATCGCTGCGCCATGCGATAGGTTCCGTCCTCTCCGCCCGCGCACAACACCAGCTCCTTCTCGCCGTAGGACAGGGTCAGAAAACTCCGAATGTGTTCGTCGATGGTCCCCCGCTCGTTCCACGCTGCCACCAGCGCGCTGACCCGGGGCAGCCGTGGCCAGGTCGCGTGCGAGAACGCCTGCGTGCCCGCTGCCGGGGCGCTCGCTGCAAGCAGCGCGGTCTCGCGACGCCACTGCCGCCAGTTGTGCCACACCAATGCAACTGCCCCTGCCAGGACGGCCGCCGCCCCGACTCCCGCGCCCACGCTAGTGCCAGCGCTTGCGCTCCTCATCTCAGCCAAAACTCCGGCGAGGCAATCTGCGGCCACGGCTCGCCCTTGACCCAGCGATAGCAGACCGCGCCCTGGGATGTGATTTCCAGGAGATCCGGGGTTTCGACCAGGTGCATCGCCCGACCTCTCAGGATGCAGTCTGTCTCGAAGGGGGCGCTGAGCCCGGCAGGTATCTGTGAGCCGGCGTGCGAGGCCAGATAACGGAACGCCTTGTCGCACCAGCCCGTCACGTGCAGGACATCGCGTACGTCTGGAAGAGGCTGAGCGTGGGTGGCTGTGCGACTCCTGCCTGCCTGATCCGCAAATCCCCGCGCGGTCTGGAATCCGCCCGATTCGTCCTGCCCCCCAAGCAGCCGCGCCTCAGTGGCGCTCAGGTCCGCGCTAAAACCCAACGGCGCCAATTCATCCGCGGCGCGGAGTATGTCGCCAAGCGGAGCGAGCCAGGAGGGCGTGGTGCTGGCCCGCGCGCCAGGGTAGACCACGGTGGGCAGGCTCCCATCCCCCTGCGCGAAGCGAGCGATAAAGTCCATGGCGCCCAAGGCAGATTCCGCATACCCCTCGTCCCCGGTCCACCGGTAGCCTTGCAGCAGGGCGGAGATGCATCGGGCGTTATATAACGGAAAGTACTTGTTGATCCGGCGCGTTCCGATGCTGTTCTGTGCGATTGCTCCCCGGAGGCGCTCGCCGCTTGAGCTGCGCCCCCTGCCCCCCGCTGGCTCACGCCCGCGAAGCTGGTGCTCCTGGATCCAGCGGAGTGTCGGAAGGGCGTACTCCTCGACCCAGCGTGATTCGCCGCTCAGCTCGGCCATAAGGAACAGCGCCTCACAGGCCGTCGCCGCCTTGTTGGGGACAAAGGTCACGGGGCCAGATTGCCGCCACGGGTGATCCCCGATCATGAGGGCCTCAGGATTCCAGAGTTGTCCAATATAGAAGCTGCGGAGGTTTCGCTCGGCACAGGACGCGTAACTCTCCCACCCGCTGTGTCCGGTCCGCCGTAGCTCCAAGGCCAGCCGTAGCAGGCCGGCGTCACAGGCCGCTTCGTGAGGAGTGCCGGCCGTTGCCGGGTTGATCTCGAATGCCGACTCTGCGAAGTTTCCGCTTTCCAGCTGTCCGGAGATCAGATCATCGCCCGCCCGGCGTGCCTTCGTAAGCCACCGCTCGTCTTGCCTATGCTGACCTGGCAGCGTGCGCCCCCACAGTTCGAGGTAGCCGGTGATGATGCCTTCGTAGCGCCAGTCCAGGCCCGCGCCGGTGTAGAGGAGGCTTTGCTGCCACCAATGCGCCACAGGACCGCCGTACCCGCGCGGCACGTGCGCACGCGCGGCTCCCGCCGCACGGGTGCGCATGGTCTCGAGCCATGCGTCCAGCCTGGCCACCGCAGCAGCAGCCGAGGCAACCCTGGCGCCTGCCTGTGAATCTGGCCGGGGCAGGGCTTGCCCCTGCTCTCTTGCAGCGCCGGCCTTCGGGGTTGCGGGCAGGATCATCAGCGGACCACCTTGTTGGCCACCACCAATGCCACGGTCGACATCCCGGCCATCAGGCCAGGGACGCAGTAGTGCAGCCGCGCCCAGAAATGCAGCCTGTCTCCGAGGTCCGGACGGCCCCAACGTTCCAGGCCGCGGTCGAGCAGGTTCGCCGCGATTGCCGAAGCCGAATGCAGGCCGTATCTCGCTTCGAGACGAAAACCTGCCGAGGCCAGCCTCCTCAGCAGACCAGAGATGCCGCCAATGCGTGCACCGGCAGGCAGCCCTCCACCCTGTCCCCACGGACGAGGGTTGCCCCGCAGGGAGCGTTTCCCGAGGAGGAGTGCCAGCGGCTGTGATGCGATGACGACCAGTCGTCCGCCGGGCTGCACCGAGCCGGCCAGGGTCTTGATGTCCGCCTCCCAGGTAGCCGTGAGGGGTTCGATCCACAGCGCAGAGCGTACGGCTCCCGCGCCATTGGCAGCATCCGTGTTCCTCGCCAGAGGACCTGGCACCGCAGCCAGAGGACCTGGCACCGCAGCCAGAGGACCTGGCACCATTGCATGGGGCAGTCTCTGGCGCACCTCGTGCGCCAATGCCGGGACGTTGCACAGCACGAGTGGTTGCGATGATGAGGCGTCGTCCGCCACCAGAGGATCTGGCGCCGCCAGCAGCGACATCGCTGCGTCCAGGCCATAACGGTATTCGAGCGGCGCGAGGGCCACCACCGGCCGCGTGCCCGTCATGGACGCACCTCGTATGCCGCATGGCCGGACGGCCTGCCCTGCGACAGCGTCTGCAAATAGATCGCTTCAAGGCGCGCACCGATCGTTTCCCACGCGTAGCGCTCCTCCACCTTTGCCCGGCCTCGGCCCCCCATTGCTTTGCGCCGGCCGTCGTCGGCGAGCAGTGCAGCAATCCCCTGGGCCAGCGCACCAGCATCCGCGGAGTCCACAAGCAGGCCGTCGATGCCGTCCTCCACAACCGTGCGCACACCGGGTATCCTACTTGCGACCACAGGCGTGCCGCAGGCCATCGATTCGATGAGCACCAACCCAAAGGATTCTGGGGGGGTCGAAGGCAACACCGTGACGTGGCTGCTGCGATAAAAGGCCGGCAGGTCATCATGATCGACCCTGCCTGCGAACACAGTCCGATCCTCGACACCGAGTTGGCGCGCCTCCTGTTCGTAGCCCGCCCGAAGGTCCCCATCGCCCACGACTAACAGCCGGACATCGCCAGGCAGCTGAGGCATGGCTCGCAGCAGACGGTCGAGACCCTTGAAGTGATGCGCCCGGTCCAGCGCCGCCACGAAAAGGATGACCTTCGCACCTGCAGGTAACCGGTATTGGTCGAGGTCGATGCCTGGACCCTCTTCCCGAAAGTGGTGCACGTCGACCCCATTCGGCAGCTCCACTACCAAGTCGGGCCGTCTGCTGACCGTGCGCCTGAGGCTGCCCGCCAACAAGCTGGAATCGAAGTGATCCATCGAGACCGCGCAGAGCCGTGCGGCGGTGGCAACTGTGGCGGCGGCCGACACACGCTGGTACAAGGAGAAGATGGCAGAGCGAATCCCGCGGCCGATCAAATCATTGTGGAAGGACATGATCAACGGCACGCCCGTCAGTAGGGCTGCCGCGCGGGCTATTTCTGCCCCGAACACGAAGGGATAGTGCAGGTGGATCAAATCAAAGCCGCGCAGCACGGTGGCCAGGGCCGGGATAACCGGTGCGTTGCCCACTCGAAACAGCGTGCGCAGGCGCCGCACGTGCATCCCCCCGCTCACCTCATGCCGTGAGAGACCCGGATGGGACGGGATCGCCGCAGTAAAGATGTGAACCGTATGGTCCCGCCGCACCAGTTCCCGAGCGTGCGCGAGGCACACGTTTCCGGTGCCGGCCCGGTAGGGCGGGAATGTCGCAGTAACATGCGCAATTCGCATCAGCTCACCACCTGATCAGGCCCAGCGCCATGCCGCGCAACACTCGGAACGTAGGGTCGAACACGAGCTGTGCCAGGCGTGCAACCGGCCCCAGCCCGGTCTGCTCGTACATCAAACGGTAGCCTGTGCGTTCGATCAGGCTGCGATCCTCTTGGCGTCGGGACACCTGGGTCTGGCGTCGCTTCTCCATGACCGGGCTCCAGTTCCTCACCAACCACCCGTATGCACGTATCTTGTTTCCCACGTGTCTGCGTTCCCGCGAGAGAACGAAACCCCAGGTGACGATCTCGGCGAGGAGCAATGCCGGCGACAGGACGAACAAGGAGCGCCAGCGAAGTGCCTTCAGCAGCATCAGGTAGCGGTTGCGCTCCTGGTAGAAGGTCTTGAGGGGACCAAACCGCAGCGCGTAATCGTGGTAGATCACGGAATCCGGAACATACAGGCACCGGTAACCGAGCAGCTGGGCGCGCCACGAGAGATCCGTGTCTTCCATGTACAGGAAGAAGGATTCATCGAACCCGCCGAGCATCTCGAACAGCTCCCGGCGCATCACAAACGCGGCCCCCGACACCGCGCCGACCTCGGCCATCTCGGCCAGCATCTCCTGGTCCTGGCCCATCCCCCTGCAGAGAGCCAAGCCGCTGCAATGAACCTCGTTCCCGCACGTGTTGATCCGCGAGGGATCCTGGAGCAACAGCACCTTCGAAGTAGCCAACCCTGCACTCGCATCCTCTTCGAGCGCCGACACCAGCGACATCAACCAACCCGGTGCGACCACAGTGTCCGGATTGATGAAAGCAAGATACTCTCCCGTTGCATGCCGGGCACCCAGGTTGTTGCCGCCGCCGAAGCCGAGATTGGTGAGACTGCAGAGAACCCTGACTGCCGGAAACGCCCGCTCCGCTGCACGGGCGCTCCCATCCGTCGATGCGTTGTCCACCAGGATGATCTCATCGCCCGGACGCAGGTCGTTGGTGAGCGATTCGAGGCAGGCATGGAGCAACGCGCCGCCGTTATGGTTGACCACGATGATGCTTGCAAAGCCAGAGGGCCTGGCTCCGAGATCAGACCAGGGCCGCCCGTCATCGGGGCAGGGATTGTCCCTGCCCTGTCGCTTGCCCCAACCCTGTCCCAGGAGATCCGCTCCCGTCATGCGCCGGACCTGGGTTTCAGCAAGTTCAACAGCAGACCCCGCACCGAATGCAGGATGAGCCCGGTGAAGAAGCCCAGCGTCCCCAAGATCAGCATCAGGCCTGCTATCAGGGTGGCGGGAACGGGCAGCGCGTTCGTTGCAGAATAAGTGCCAGCTGCCTGGATGAACCCGAACAGCCCCACCAGCTGCAGCAGCACCCCCGGTACACCGAAGTAAAGCAGCGGACGGTGCTGTCCCATCAGGCGGAGGATGCCGTTGAGGACCATCAACCCATGTGAGACGACCGGTCGCTTCGGCTTGTCCAGGTACTTGATCGTGACCGGAACCTCGGCGATCCGCAGATCGTGCTCGCGGGCCAGGAATTGCATCTCGGACTCGACCGCAAAACCCTCTGAGGCAAAAGAAATCGCCATGAGTGCACGGCAGGAAAACGCCCGGAATCCACTCTGGGAATCCGTGACCTTGACGCCGGACAGCTGGTTGGTCACCGCATTGAATACATGGTGGCCCAGAACCCGGTGCCTCGGCACGTCCCAGCCTACCTGAAGATAGCGGGACCCGACGACGATATCAGCCTGACCCGCAAGAACGGGCTGAATGACCGCCGGCAGATCCTCGGGGAAGTGCTGACCATCGGCATCGATTGTGACGACCACATCGATATCCTGAGTGCGTGCCCAGCAGAAGCCGGTATTCAGTGCAGCGCCCTTCCCCATGTTCTGACTATGCGTGATCACTTCTGCACCAGCTGCCGCCGCAATTTCTGCGGTGCCGTCCGCCGATCCATCGTCGACCACAAGCACAATGTCCGCGTACTTGAGCGTCTTCAGGACGACGCTGCCGATGAATCGTTCTTCGTTGTAGGCAGGCACGATGACGGCTACCTGGACCTCGCCCGCCTTCTGGACCATTGCTTCTACAGTGTTCGCATCTCCGGCGAGGACGGCTGCCCGCGCACCATGGGCGCCGTCACCGTTCTGACGAATGCCGGTTATCATAGATACCTCCGTGCTCCGGATCACCGGACCGGTTCTCGATCGAGGGTCTCCCTCGCAGATCACTCTGCATCCGCGTCGCGTCTCAGTTCATTCACGTTCTCACTCACAGTAACCTGGATGAAGCGTAACTCGCCCCTGACCAACACAAGGCGCACCTCGCCGAACTGCCCCACCCTGCAGATGGCCTCATCGATGCGCGCGACCAGTTCCGGCGTCAGGCAGCGGAGCGGCTCTGGCAGTACCGTGTGCCGTCTCGTGGCATGGGACTGAGATTGTGACATCGCTCGGTTCTCCCTTGTGCTTCCTGAATCTGGGCTTGCGGTCTTGGGACAACAAAAACAGCCCTCGGGTGCCTGATCACCTCTGACAGGGCTGATGGCCTGGTCAAACAAGGTCCGTGTTCGCGCCGCCTGGTGGGCCTGATGTTCAGGTCTCCACGTTGCGCCAGCGAGTGGCAGTGTTGGCGTGCGGTGCCGGATATAACTTATGGCAGTGACGAATCTGTGCTTCGACTGGCATCACGAAAGCGCCGCCGCCAGAAGCCCAGGCGCCGCCGCCTGAGGGCCAGGCGCCGCCGCCCCTGCCAGGCCAGTTCTGGCAACGGGTCGGTCGAGACAGTGTGTACGGCCGGAGCAGGATGCTACAACAGCCACACATGTGGGCACTTTTGTACAGCAGACGGTAGGATAACTGCAGAGCCTCCCGAAAGATATGGCCCCTAGTCCGCCAGCACGGGCTATTTCGCGGGCCATTTGTACAACGATTGAGACCGAAAATGATTAGCACTCTGTGGCATGCAGCACAAACGATTGAGGATTATGTCCACCACCTATCCATAGGTTTGGCAAAAATGTGCAGGGGTGGGTTGACAGAGACGCAACTTTGTGTTATATATCACCAGACGGCGATTCACGGGATCCCGCCGCGTAGACAGAATCCTTTCAAGACTGCACGTTGCCTCCTTGATCCCACCGAACCACGTCTGCTGATACTCAGTGAACCAGTAAGTCTCATGGTTTCCCCAAGCCCTGACTCCTGACAAGGGACCGGGTTGCCTCCTTATCGTCTGAGCCACAACCTTCGTGCTCATTCGAACCCTATATAACTCCATCAAGCAAGGAGGGCTTCGAGATGCAACGCATCCGCGTTGGTCTATGCTTCGTATTGCTCGCGAGCCTGTTCGGAACCTCAGTCATCGCGACCCCAGTTCAAGCAGACATCCCGCCGGCAACCTCAGCTGCCGCGCAAGACTCATACCGTGCCTGGCTTCCGCTGCTCATTCAGAGCGAAGACACCCCTGATGCCGTGGCGAGACCCACCAGGACCTGGCCGAAGAAATCGCCGACGCCCACGAGGACGGCCACTCCTTCGAGGACCCCGATCGCAACTGCGACGACCAGCCCGTCACCGTTGCCTACGGCGACCGCGCCGCTGCCTCCCACTGCCACCCAGCCACCGCCTCCCACCCCGGTCACGGGCGATGCATTGGCGGTGGATTCGTTCACCGCACCGGATAACACCGATATCAGGCAGCACCGGACGGACAACGGCCTTCAGTGGGCCGTCCACCAGGGCGCCTGGACCATCACCAATGGTGCGGCACAGAACCCAACCGCTCCTGCTTATGCCTCGGTCGAAGTAGGCACCGGGAACGTGCTGGTCGAAGCGGATATCACCACGCCGGATCAGGCGCCGGAGAGCGGAGAAGAATGGTTCGTCGGCTTCTACGCAGCAGCGAGATTCAGCGGCATCTGGATCGAGAGCGGCGTCGAGCTTCGCATGCTGTACCAGAACCACTCAGGAGAATACGAGATCTGGGAGTGGCACCAGGGAAAGAGCTACCTGGCCAACCCCAACGTCAACTTCAATTTCGTCAATGTCACCGTGCCGAATGCGGCCAATCCCAACCAGCCGTTTCAGCCGGGCAAGACGCACCATGTTGCCCTGCAACTCTACGGCGACACCGCGGTCGCGTACTACAACGGCATTCCAACCGTCATGATGCAGCTGGGCCGGCCGGTAGGGGCCGACCCAAGCCTGAATCAAACAGGCACCCGCGTAGCCATCAGCGTCGACAACGGCATGCCCGGCAGTCGCATCGACAACCTGCGGGTAACGCATCTTGCTTCGGCCCCGCCGCCGCCTGGCGTTCCGGTGTGCGGTGATGGCAACTGCACCGGTGGACAGTCATGCAACAACTGCGGTGCGTGTCTTCCGCCCCAGAGCAGCAAGACGTGTGACTTCAGCGACTACCCCCCGACCGTTCCGACTTACATTCCGCTGGTGACCTCCACCCCAGGCCCGACGGCCACGCCCGGGCCTACCAACACCCCGGCGGCTCCGGTGAGTCCGACCCACACGGCCACGCCCATGACTACTGCGACGACACCGCCGGGCGGTGAGACGGCCGGAGTCCCGCAGTATGCAGTTGACTTCAACCAGAGTGTGGAGACCTGGTGGAGCGGGCATCCGTTCAACCCGGAGAACCCGGCTCACGTGCCGGTCGGTAGCATCGAGAACCTTGCAGGACTGCCGGTCGTGAACGTGCGCGAGCAATACGGCAGCAACCTGCAGGCTGCCGTCGATGCGCTGCCGGCCACAGGCGGCACGCTAGTGCTGGATGCGGGCACGTACACTGCCTTCACCCTTGTGGGCAAAAACAACGTTCACTTCGTATCCGGCGGCGGCGCCGTCATCGGCGGATCGAGCGAGGTCGCGCCCATCAGCCAGGCGCTGGAGTACGGCACGTTCAACACGTGCTCGTTCTATGGCGATCCCATCTGCATCGCGGCGCTTCAGAACCAGGCGTCGAACATCTACTTCAGGAACATCACCTTCGACGGCGGTGGAACGTCCAGGTCGGCCATCAACCTGCACGCGGTGCGGGGCGTGGTCTTCGATAATGTCACCTTACAGAACTACGCCAACCCACACAGCGGTCACGGCGGGCTGATCAACGGCAATTCCACGTTGAACAACGTGTGGTGCCGGGGATGCCGTTTTGCCGGCAGCCAGCGCTATGCGATCTACTTTGACGGTGCGCACGGCTCGGGCATCCTGGACTCGACCATTGAGAACAACTTCGACAACGGGCTGCTGTTCCTGACCAACGATGACTTCACCCTGGACGTCAACCGAAACGGAGCGTTGGAGCCCGGCGAACGCCGGCTCGGCAATTACATCGTTGTCTCCGGCAACACCTTCGAAGGAAACAACATCTACTCGGTTGTCCAGGCCACCGCAGCCAACATGTTGATCCGGAACAACACCGTCCTGGGTAGCTTGACGTACTTCGCGAGCTTCGACATTCGCAACTCGAACCGCGGCATCGTCTACAACTTCTACGGCACGCGCCTCGTGGGCAACCGCACCCGCAACCTGACCTACTTGTCGGAGTGGGGCGGCACGATGGCCTGCGACCCCAGCGCCGGGCAGACGTGTGCCCGCATGGGACAGTACGAGATCCGCGATAACGTGATTCAGAATGCAGGCAGCTATCGCAGCCTGGCGTTGCACGACAACTCCACGCTGACCCAGATGGATGGGCCGTATGTGACCTCCAACAACTGCGTCAACGGCACCGTGGAGGAAACCGGTGCGGCGTGCAGTGAGACCGCAGCAACCACAACGCCGCGACCTCCGGCGCCCACGCAGACGCCTCCTCCCGCGCCCACAGCCACGCCCACACTGCCGGCTGCCCCCACTGCGACCCCGGTTCCCACTGGGGTGGGAGATCCGGCTGCATTCCCGCTGGGCGTTTTTGAGGACGGCAACTTTCAAAACTCGTCGACGTTCGGCGCCATGATCGATGATCTGCGTGCCCACAACCTGGACTCGGTATTCTTCGTCAATACGTGGTCCTCCGGTGGCGACATGCTCAATGTCTCGGACAGCAAAGACTTCGACGTTTACTACAATCTCAACGAAGGTTGGGAGGCATGGTTCAACAACCCGACTGTCCCTGCAGATATCTCCACTGCAAGGTCGATCTTCTACCCGCTGATCGACGCCGTGAAGGGCCATCCAAGCCTGAAGGGTTACAATGTCCTGGACGAGCCAACCAATGATCTCCAGAGCAAGGTGGCGCTGGCCGTACAGGCTTACCAGGAGCGCGATCCGGACCGTTTGACCATGCCAACCCTGATCGGAATCGGCCGAGCCGACCCGATCTGCACGGCATCGCAGCCAGACGTGATGATGCTGGATGTCTATCCGTTTTCCGCGGACAACGCAGCCTGCGACACAACCATGAGGGCTTTCGGCTATCCGACCTACGATTTCGTCGACTACGTCCGGGAGATCGTGCGGTCGAAGCCGGCAGGAGCTCCGCTGTGGGTGATCCTGCAGACCCACAGCTTCGGAGATGGGAGCGAGTCCTGGCACCTCCGTCCTCCCTCTGCACCGGAGCTGCGCGAGGAGCAGTGGTTGGCGATCGGCGAAGGCGCAACCGGCGTCTTCTGGTTCATCTACAGCAGCGAACAGGGTTGGACCGGCCTGCGGGATAACGCCGCTCTCTTCGCCGAGGTGAGCAGCCTGGCGCAGCGCATCAAACCGCTGCGCGGTCTGCTGGCCACTTTGTCGAAGACCACCGATCAGTTTGACGTTTCCGGCAGCACCGGACCGGCCTACGCCAGCACGCTGAGAAACGACTCGGGCAGCCAGACCTATGTAGTCGCGGTGAACAAGCAGTGCGCTGCCCAAGACCTGACACTATCTTCGATCTCCGGTCCGAAGCAGCTAAGAGATCTCGAGACCGGGCAGATCTACAGCACTGGCTCAGCCCTGCCGTTCCAGGCCGGAGATGGGAGGATCTTCGAAGTCATGCCGGGCTTGTAGGATCGCCTCAGCATTGAACTCCGGATCAGGCCTTCGGGGTCGCAGACCAGCCTTGGTTGGCACGCCCTTGAAGGTCTGATCTTCGGGCTTCTCCAACATGAGAGGAAGCACTCATACAGACGAATCCGGCGAACGCGTCGAGACTTGCCTGGGCGCCGCAGACGCTGTGGCGCACTTTCTCGACCGGTCCTGCCATGCCCATTACCCTCCTCTCCTGGAATGTGAACGGCGCTCGCGCCGTCTATCGAAACGGCTTCCTGTCCTGGCTTGCAGAGGCAGCGGAAGGCGGCCTTCGCCTTCCGGAAGGCGGCCTTCGCCTTCCGGAAAGCGGCCCTCGCTCTTTGGACATCCTCTGCCTCCAGGAGACCCGGGCCGAGCCAAGCCAGCTGCCTCCTGAGATGTTGCAGCCGCACCCCTACACCGGCTTCTGGACTCACTCCACGCGCAAGAAGGGCCATTCGGGGACAGCGATCCTGTCGCGACTCCAACCGTGCGCGGTGGATTACGGGATCGGACGGCCGGAATTCGACGACGAAGGGCGCACGATCGTGGCGGACTACGGCCGTTTCACCCTGATCAACTGCTATTTTCCGAATGGCGGACGCGACCAGGAGCGAGTGCCCTACAAGCTTGCCTTTTACGACGCCTTCCTCTCCTTCTGCGAGGGGCTGCGCAGCCAGGGCAAGTCTCTGATCATCTGCGGCGACGTCAATACCTCGCACCAGGAAATCGACCTGGCCCGGCCGAAGCAGAACCTGAAGAGCACCGGCTTTCTTCCGGAAGAGCGCGCGTGGCTCGACCAGGTAGTGGACATTGGTTACGTCGATACGTTTCGACACTGCTATCCCGACAGAGAGGGCGCCTACACATGGTGGCTGCAGTGGGGCAACGCGCGCGAGCGGAACATCGGCTGGCGTTTGGACTACTTCTTCGTCACGCCAGACCTGGCGCCAACCATCGTGGACGCCTTCATCCTTCCAGACGTCAGGGGATCCGATCACTGCCCGGCTGGCCTGACGCTGGATCTTACGGTAGAGGGAGATGTATGGCTGAACTGAAGACAAGGCCGACGGGCGCCAGCGTTGCCGATTTCATCGCAAGCGTAGCAGACCCGCGGCGCCGGGAGGACTGCGAGACCATGGTCCGGCTGATGCAGGAAGTGACGGGCCGGCCGCCGGAGATGTGGGGCGAGTCGATCGTTGGTTTCGGCCGGTATGCGTACAAGTATGCTTCGGGGTGGACCGGGGAGTGGATGGCCACAGGATTTTCGCCGCGCAAAGACAACCTGACGCTCTATATCATGAGTGGATTCGATGAGCTTGCCGACTTGATGGCCCGGCTGGGCAAGTATAAGACCGGCAAAGGCTGCCTGTACGTCAAGCGGCTAAGCGACGTCGACCTGGGCGTACTGCGGGAATTGGTGGCGCGATCCGTCGCAAAGCTGGCTTAACGACAAAGCGCCGGCCGCAGGCAGGAGTGAGACCCTGCAACCGGCGCGATCTTGGACGCACGCACGGTAGGCCGGGCGCCCTCACCGTCGTGCGAGCGCCCGAGGAGTCACGATCGTTTCTGGCGGCCAGTGGCCACTCGATCAGTGACCGTGGCCGTGCCCATCCCCGCCGTGAACGTGGCCGTGCTCGAGCTCGCTCGACGTTGCCGGGCGAACGTCGATCACCTTCACGTGGAAATTGAGGGTCTCGCCGGCGAGCGGATGATTATAGTCCAGGACCAACGAGTTGTCGCGCACCTCGTAGATGCTCGCCTCGTAGGTCTCGCCCTCGGTATCGGTCACCTCCAGCGGCATCCCCTCTTCCAGCTCGATGTCTTCAGGTAGCTCACTGCGGTCGATCTCCTCCAGGGCTTCCTCATCCCACTCGCCGTAGGCATCCTCGGGGCGCAGGGTGATGTCGCGCTCCTCATTCACGGCCATGCCCCGCATTGCGTCTTCCAGCCCGGGCAACAACTGGCCCTGCCCCATAATAAAACGAAGCGGCATATCGCCTTGCGTCGACTCCACTACCTGGCCATCACTCAGGGTCAAGGCAAAGTCAAGCGTCACCACCATCCCATCAACAACCTGTTCGGACTTTTCCATATTTCTCCTCCGCTAATTGATCATCGCGCCGGCCAGCCCTTCAGCCTCGGCGACCATGTCTTCCAGAATGCGCAGACCGCCGTGCCAGAAGGCCGGATCCTGCAGATCCACGCCAAGCGGCGCCACGATCTTGTGCGGCCAATCGGAGCCGCCGCGCGAGAGCATATCGAGGTAGGCACCGGCAAAGCCTTCGCCCGCCTGCCGGTATCGCGCATAGAGCGCCAACACAAGCAGCTCTCCGAACGCGTAGGCGTAGACGTATCCGGGCGTGCCGATGAAGTGGGGAATGTAGCTCCACCACAGCCCGTAATTCTCCGTCAGGGTGACGCTATCGCCAAACATGGCACGCTGGGTCTGAAGCCACAGCTCGCTGAACCGCTCGACGGAGAGTTCGCCCTCCTCCCGCCGCGCAGTATGGATGACCTGCTCGAACCGGTTCATGCTGATCTGGCGAAACGCCGTGGCGAAAGAGTCCTCGATCTTCTGGGTCAGCATGCCCAGGCGCACCTGGGGCGACGGCTCCGCGGCCATCATCGACTGGAACACGAGCATTTCGCCGAAGACCGATGCGGTCTCCGCGGTCGTCAGCGGCGTGTCTGCCTGCAGGAGGCCCTGCACTCCCGACAGCTTCTGGTGCACGCCGTGGCCCAGCTCATGCGCCAGGGTCATCACATCGCGCGGCTTCGCATCGTAATTCAGAAGGATGTAGGGATGCACCGAGGGCGTGACCCCGTGACTGAAGGCGCCGCCGTATTTCCCCGGACGCGGCGGCGCGTCGATCCAGCGCTTGTCGAAGAACCAGCCGGCCACCTCTGCCATCTTGGGATGAAACTCGCCGTACGCGTCGAGCACGATCCTGCGCGCCTCGGCCCAGGGATAGAAACGATCGGCAGCGGGAAGCGGCGCGTAGCGATCGTAATCGAAGAGCTCGTCGAAGCCCAGCAGCCGGGCCTTGAGCCGGTAATAGCGGGCGACGATGTCATAACGGGAGGTGACTGCATCCACAAGGGCCTGGACCGTCGCGTCACCGACCTCGTTGGACAGGTTGCGGCTGCTGATCCACGTGGGGAACTTCCGCAGCCGGTCGTCCGAAGCCTTGTCGGCCAGGATCATATTGAAAACGTAGGCCGTGCTGCGCCGCATGGACTGCAAGCCACCCGTAAACGCCTCTGCCGCGCGGCGTCGCAGATCACGGTCGGGCGAGTGGATCTTGCTCAACACACGATCCGCACTCAGCTCCTCGCCATCCAACTGGTACCGCGCAGCCGAATGGATCTCGTCGAAGAAGCGATCCCACGCGTTGCGACCGGTCACGGCCTTCTCAGCCAGTATCTTCTCCTCGGCCTCGGTGAGCAGATGGGGACGGTAGAGCCGTTGAATCTCGAGCCAGTGGCGATATGGCGCAAGCTCAGGCGCTGCCAGCCACTGCCCGGCGACATCGTCGGGCGCGTTGGCCAGCTCCAGGTCCAGCCAGACCAGCTTCTGGCCCAGCCTTGAGCCTCGCTCGGTGACGCGCTGCATCAGGGCGCCACGGCCGGGATCCTCGGTGTTCTGGGTCCAATGCAGACTTGCGAAAGCGCCAGCCTTCACTGCGCGCTCGCGCAATGCCTCATAGCGACGCATCAGCTCGGCCAGCTCGGGGCCGGAAAGGCCAGCAACCCGGCCGCGATAAGCCGCATCCAGCTCGCCGGCTTCCGCATCGGCTGCGTCAAGATCAGCATTCAGCGCAGGGTCGTCGATGCCCGCGTAAAGATCCGAAAGATCCCAGGCGGCCTCCTCGGCGCCTGTCAGGGTGGGTTGTGTCATACCGGCATGTCTCCTATCGTAATGTGCCACCTTTGCGATAAGCGCGGCATAAGGGCTCCATCATACATGAACGGAGCCCGTGCGGTCTGTATCCGAGTCATCAATGATGGGCTATGCGCTGATGAAATCCAGCTCGGGCGTTGCGTATTGAGCCGTGCGCTGCTGCCGGAACTGCTGCGTGTACAGGCGGTAGTACTTGCCGCCCAGGCGCAGCAGGTCTGCGTGGGAGCCTTGCTCCATGATGCGGCCGCCTTCGATCACCAGGATGCGGTCTGCCCGCTTGATCGTCGACAGGCGGTGGGCGATGACAAACGAGGTCCGGCCCTCCATCACTTGGTCCATGCCCTTCTGGATCAGCGCCTCGGTCACCGTGTCCACGGAACTGGTTGCTTCGTCCATGACCAGGACCTCGGGATTTGCCAGCACAGCACGCGCCAGGCTGATGAGCTGTTTCTGGCCTACAGAAAGGCGGTTGCCGCCCTCGCCCACCTCAGCCTTGTACTTGCCGTCCAGCCGGGTAATGAACTCGTGCGCGCCGGCAATCCGCGCAGCCTCCTCGACTTCCTCATCAGTTGCCTTGAGGCGTCCATAGCGGATGTTCTCGCGAATCGTGCCCGAGAACAGGTGCGGCGTCTGCAGGACAACGCCGATGCGCGAATGGATGCTGTGGAGCGTGAAGTCGCGGTAATCCTGGCCATGGATCTTCACCGACCCCGTCTTCGGCTCGTAGAAGCGGCACACCAGGTTAACGATGGTGGACTTTCCGCCTCCCGTCGGACCTACGAGCGCGATGGTCTCCCCGGGCTGCACCTTCAGATTGAAGTCTGCCAGCACCGGCTTATCCGGCTCGTAGTAGAAATCGACATGCTCGAACTCGATCTCCCCGCGTATCGTCGGCGTATGGCGTGCGCCCTTCCGGTCGGCCACCTCCGGCGTTGCATCCAGGAGCGAGAAGGTGCGCTCTGCCGAGGCGATGGCCTGCTGCATCTCCGAATAGACGCGTGCCATATCCTGAACCGGCCACATCATGAACGTCACGTACGAGACAAACGCCTGAAGCGAGCCGACGGTCATGCCTGCCACGTCCGCACTCATGCCTGTGTAGAGCACCACCGCCCCCACCGCGAATGCGCTGATGATCTGGACCGCCGGCAGAAAGAGCGCTGAGAGCCAGGCGGCACGATAGGACGCGCGACGCATATCGCCCGTCAGGTGATCGAACGCGCGCAGATTCGCTTCTTCGCGCCCGAGCCCCTTGACCACCCGCACCCCGGTGATGTTCTGGTTGAACTCCCCGGTGATCTTGGAATTGAGCTTGCGTGAGATCCGGAACTGTTCCAGGATCTTGGTCTTGAAGTAAACGGCAACGATGAGCAGGACCGGAATGGTCCCGAGGACAATCAACGAGAGCCGCCAGTTGAGGCGAGCCATGAAGTACATGGAAGTGATGATGTTGACGATCGCCCACGTCACATCCAACATGCCCCAGGTGACGAGCTGTGCGATGCGCTCCGAGTCGGATGTCACGCGCGACATGATCCAGCCGACCGGCGTCTTGCTGAAGTAAGAGAAGGATAACGTCTGGAGGTGGTCGAACAGCTTCTTGCGCAGGTCATACTGGACGCGCTCGCCGAGCACGCCGGCCAGATAAATGAAGAAGAACGTACCGATGGCCTGCACCACTATCAGCCCGCCGTAGAGGACGATGATTTCGGTGAGGACGGCTGAGTTGCGCGGGATGATGCCCTCGTCAATGATGCGCTTCGAGAGGAAGGTGAAGACCGCATCGAGAATGCTCACCCACGCGATGGTGAACAGGAATCCCGCCACCCACCGCCAGTGCGGCTTCACCAATCTCAGGATGCGGCGGAAGGTCCCGACGTTGAACTGGGCGGTGAAGTCTTCTTCTTCGAGTTCGTAATCGTCTGCCATCGGTGCCCCTATGCCGTTACGGCCAGCTCCTGTTGGAGCTCTTCTTCAACCCTGGCCTGCAGATCGTAGATCTGGCGATACAGCCCTGCCTGGGCCAGCAAGGTCTCGTGGTCGCCGTGCTGGATGATCTTTCCTGAATCAAGCACGACGATCTGATCTGCGTTCATCAGGCTTTGCACGCGGTGAGCGATGATGAAGGTGGTCCTGCCTTCCATCAGCCTGTCCAGCGCGGCGCGAATCTCTGCCTCAGTCTCGGTGTCCACCGATGAGGTCGAATCATCCAGGATCAGGATCCGCGGGTTCTTGAGCAGCGTGCGCGCGATGGCGACGCGCTGCTTCTGTCCACCCGAGAGTGTCACGCCCTTTTCGCCCACCATGGTCTCATAGCCGTCGGGGAAGGTCATGATCGTGTCATGGATGGCAGCCGCCTTTGCCGCGGAGATGATCTCATCATCTGTCACGGGGCGATCGACGCCAAGCCTGATGTTTTCCTTGATCGACTTGGAGAAGAGGAATGGCTCCTGCTCCACGATGCCGATCTGGCTTCGCAGGTAAACGCGCGAGTAATCTGACAACTCCACGCCGTCGAGCTTGATTGAGCCGTCCGTGTACTCGTAGAAACGGGGCAGCAAGTTGACCAGCGTTGTCTTGCCCGAGCCGGTGGAGCCGAGCAGGGCGACAGACTGGCCCGCTGCGACCGACAGGTTGATGTTGTTGAGCACCGGTTGAGTCGGGTCGTACCCGAATGCCACGAACCTGAAATCGACATCTCCCTTGACTGGGCCCTGGGGACAGATCCCTTCGTCAAGCGGTTCGCGATCCTGGCTGATCACGTCGGTCACGCGGCGGTAGGACACCATGCCGGTTGAGGCCTGCACGATCAAGCGGCCCAGATTGCGCATTGGGAAGATGATCCATACCAGCAGCCCTGCATACGCGAGGTAAGTGCCGGCCGAGATCTCGCCGTTGATCGCCATGAGTGCGCCCATCATGTAACCGAACAACATCTGAGCGCCGCACAAAATATCGGACACAGGCCAGAAGAGAGAATGTGACATCATCAGGTCGCGGCCCCGTTTGTACTTCTCTGCGTTCTCTTTCTCAAACTTGTCCCGCTCAAACGCCTGGCGCGCAAAGGCCTTTACGACGCGTACCCCGCTCAGGTTCTCCTGCAGCACGGTTGACAGCGTCGCCTCCTGGTCCTGGTACTTCTCGTAGGCGCGAGAGATGCGCTTGAAAAAGATATAGGACGTTACGACCACGACCGGAATGACGATGACGGAGAGCAGGGCCAACCGCATGCTGAGCCGCGAGATGACCACGAAGTTGATCACGAACAATAGCACGATGCGACCGATGCCCAGGGCCTGATCCGCGAAGAAGCGCCTGACTGCATCCACATCCGAAGTGCTGCGCTGGATGAGCTCGCCTGTCTGCATCCGGTCATGGTAGCTGAAGGTCAGGCGCTGGATGTGATCGTACATGTAGTTGCGCAAGCGCTTGGCAACGCCCTCGGCCGTGTACGCGGCCAGCCGCCCACTCATGAAAGTGAAGCTTCCCTCGACTACTGCCAGGCCGATGAAAGCCAGGGCAATCAGTATGAGCGCGAGCAGGGCGCCCTCCTTGCCCAGCACGTTGTCTACGAAATGCCTGAGCAGGAGATAGGTGGCCGTTTTTGCGCTTGCGCCGACTGCCAGGGAAGCTGTCGCGGCGAGATACCGCCAGTGATAGCCGGTGGCCATGGACCACAGGCCCGCCAGCCGGTTCGAGCTGACCGCGTTTTTCAGATCGTAGTCATAGGCGGGCTGCGCCGCCTGTGCCATCACAGCCATCGGATTTCTCCGGAGAAGTGTCGAGCGGCCCATATCGCGGGCCGCGAAAAATAATTGTACCACCGCAGTATGATACGAACTAAATACGAACGAATCTCCCACGGGTTGCGCGGCTCGCCGCTCCTTTCAGGGCTGCCAGCTTGCGCGCGGCCTCGGGTCTGCGCTACTATGCATCCGGGGAACAAGCATTGAATGGATACCGTCACACTGCTATGAAACGCACGATCGTCGCTCTTCTGATGTTCATTGCGGCAGCGGCCGCGGGATGCAGCGGCGCGGACCTGTCCGTTGCCTACCTGGAAGCGAACCGCGCGCGCCTGGCGACGCCGGCCGCGCAACAAGACCAGCCAGTGCAGTTCGTCGTCGCACCGGGTTCCACCGCGCGGTCTATCAGCCAGAACCTGGCGGATCGGGGTCTCATCAGCGATGCGCGTTTGTTTGAGGCATACGTCAGGGTGAATGGCATGGCGGGACAGCTGGAGGCCGGCACGTTCCAGCTGAGTCCTCACATGACGATCCCCCAAATCGCCTATGCATTGACGGATGCACGCGCAGCAGAAATCGCCTTGCGCATCCGCGAGGGCTGGCGATTCGAGCAGACAGCCGATTACCTTTCGCAGAACACGCCTCTGGACGGCACCGAATACCGCCAGCGCGCAGCGCAGGGAGTGCTGACGGGCATCGACACGAGCACGTATGACTTTCTCAAGGACCGGCCGCCAGGCGCGACACTGGAAGGATATCTGGCGCCGGACACCTACCGCCTGCCCGCCGAAGGCGCGACGGTGCTCGACCTGATGGGGCGGCAATTGGACGCATTTCGCGACCGCGTGATGCCCCTGTGGCGCGAGGCGCAGGCAGCAGGCATGACCGATCTTACGCTACACGAAGTACTTATCGTGGCGAGCATCGTAGAGCGCGAGGCAGTCGTTGACGCCGAGCGTCCCACCATCGCGGGTGTCTACCTCAATCGCCTGGCTCGCGGAATGAGACTGGAAGCAGATCCGACGGTCCAGTATGCGATGGGATATCAGGCAGACAGTGGGCTGTGGTGGAAGGCGCCGGTGTACCTGGCCGAATATGATAAAGTCGAGAGCCCCTACAACACCTACAAGGTCACGGGGCTGCCACCGGGTCCGATTTGCGCGCCAGGGCTGGCCAGCATCAGTGCCGTGCTAAATCCTGAAGAGCACGGGTACCTGTTTTTCATGGCCAAAGGCGACGGCAGTGGCAGGCACTCGTTCGCCGCGACCTTCGACGAGCACCTGAAGAACGTGGAAGCGTACCGGCAGGG
>CAYLZG010000016.1:19920-30569 GCA_964387985.1 uncultured Anaerolineales bacterium
CACATCCTTCGGGGCAGTGTAACGTCTTGAACTATAGAGCTCCGGGGAGATGAAGATGAGACCAGCGCGTTTGTGGGAGGAGGAAAGACCCGGGTTCCGGTGTGACCGGATGCCTGTTCTTCCCCTGCGCCCCAAAGGGGGACTCATGCTCCTCCTGCTCCTGGCCCTGATGCTCTCGGGATGCGTCGCCGCCATGCCGCAGCTGGGTCCGCGTCCCGGGCAGACCCCCCTGGAGGCCGCCGAGGCATATCTACAGCGTTTCCAGCCCGGCACGAATCCCCGTGTCTTTCAGACCACGCGCATCCTCGACCGCCGAGGAATCCCTATCGCAGAGCTCTGGAGAGAGGGACGGCGCACCTGGGTTCCCCTGAAACGTATCTCCCGGCACCTCATCGAGGCGACGATCGCCGTGGAAGACTCGACCTTCTACATCAACACCGGCGTTGACACCGCCCGAGTGGTGGGCGCGGCGCTTCAGAACTATGGAGAAGGCGAGGTGGTCTCGGGCGCATCGACCATCACCATGCAGCTGGCGCGCAACCTCTTCCTGAGCGCTGATGAGCGCTTCGAGCAATCGATGGATCGGAAACTGCTCGAGGCGGCGTTCGCACAGGAACTGAACAACCTCTTCTCCAAGGATGAGATCCTGGAGATGTACCTGAACCTTGCCAACTACAGCCACCTCACGTATGGTCCCGAGGCGGCGAGCCAGGTCTATTTCGCCAAATCCGCCTCAGATCTGTCGCTGGCTGAAGCCACGCTGATCGCGGGCATCCCCCAGTGGCCGGCCATTCTCGATCCCTACAAGGACCTGCCTGCAGTCAAGGAACGGCAGCGCACGGTGCTGGATATGATGGTGAGGCACGGCTATCTGACCCAGGACGTCGCAGACGCTGCATTCGAACAGCCGGTTGCTCTCAACCCTGACCCGGATCGACGCATCAACCGGTATCCACACTATGTCAACTACGTTGTCGACGTGCTCGATGCACGATTGGGACCCGGTGCAGGCATGCGATCGGGGCTCACGATCACCAGCACGCTGGACATCCGGTTCCAGGATCTGGCACAGGAGATCGTCGCAAAGCAGGTCAAGGCGCTGCAGCCAACGCACGACCTGAGCAACGGCGCGCTGGTGGCCATGCTGCCATACAACGGCGAGATCCTGGCCATGGTGGGCAGCGCGGATTTCAACGACGAAAAGATCGCCGGACAGGTGAACGTCACGCGTTCGCTGCGACAACCGGGCAGCGCCATCAAGCCCGTGTTGTACGCGACTGCCATGGACGACCTGCTGATCTCGCCTGCAACCGTACTGTGGGACATCCCGGTTTCATATCCCATTACCGGCGCGAAACCTTATGCCCCGGTCAATTACGACAACAAGTTCCACGGACCTGTCACCGTCCGGACCGCACTCGCCAACTCATACAACGTTCCTGCGGTCAAGCTTCTCGAAGCAGTGACCGTCGACCGGATGCTGCGCGGTGCGGAGGTCATGGGCATCCGGAGCTTGTCTAAGTCCGAAATCAACTTCGGCCTTGCCCTGACACTGGGTGGCGGCGACGTGACGCTCCTCGAACTGACCACGGCATACAGCGTGTTGGCCTCGGATGGACGCTCCGTTGCGCCCGAGCCGGTTCTCCAGGCCGTGGACGCTTACGGCCGTCCCGCACTCAGCGCGCGGCGGCCACAGGGAGAACCTCTGCAGGCGGTCCGCCCGAGCACCGCGTTCCTGGTGACGGACATCCTTTCCGACAACGATGCACGCACGCCGATGTTCGGCGCCAACAGCCCGCTGCGGCTCAGCAAGCCTGCAGCCGCCAAGACCGGCACCACGGACGACTGGCGCGACAACTGGACAATCGGGTACACGCGCTTCCTGGTAACCGGCACATGGACCGGCAACAGCGACGGGCATCCCATGAAGCGAGTGAGCGGCATCGCAGGCGCGGCGCCCATCTGGCACGAGTTCATGGAGGCAGTGCTCAAGCAGCCCGAGATGCTGGCGGCCATCGGTGCAACGGATCCGTCCGACGAGGAGACCTGGGAGTTTGCCGTGCCCCTGGACGTGGAGCAGCGTGACGCCTGTCCTCCACAGATGAGGTGCCGCAAGGACGGCGAGTATTTCAGCAAAGTGTGGCTCGAAGCGGCCGGCGAGGCGGGCCCGCTGGCCGACAGCGTAGCACAGGTGCCATCCGCACCGGTGTATGCATGGCGACCCGACTCAGGACGCTGGACTGCTTACTGCCAGACCGAACCGGCCGCGGTGCGCGGTCTGCTGAGGCTGCCCGGTCCCTTGGGACTTCCCCAGGCGGGCGAAGCAGGCGCAGACGTCCTTCCGGTGGGTTCGGAAGGCTCCTGGCACCTGGTCTCCTATGCCCTGCAGGACGCAGCGACGCCTGCACCGGCCGGCCCATCGAACGCACCCCGGCAGGTCGACATACTGAAGGCCGTGGCATGGAGCCTGCGCACGCCGACGCCGGTCAGCCTGGGGCCGTGTGAATCGCTGCAGCAGATCGTGCGGCAGGCATTGCAGGCGGATCCCAGCCAGGGCGACGCAGCACTGTCCGTCTCCATCGACATGGGTGCGGCCATGGACCCGAATGCAGGACCGGTTGCGGGCACACTGTCCTCCCCTACGGACAACGCAGTACCGGTCATCGGCGCCTCACCTGCTGAGTTCCGCTTTGCGCTCGGCCAGGCGATTCAGAACCACAGCAGCTGCCCGGGACACTACATCGTCGGCGCGGTACTCAACCGGAATGGCGCACGCATGGGTGGTGTGCGGGTCGTGATGGTGGATGAGTGGGGCAACCGCGCGGAGGCGATCAGCAAGACCGGCGCGAGCGATGCCGGACAGTACGACTTCCCCATCAACAGCTTCGCCAATCGCTATACGCTGACAGTCGTCGACGCCAGCGGCAGCCCTATCAGCCCGCCGGTGACCGTCGAGCATCTCCAGGGTTATGGCGGTGATTCCCCGTGCCACACTGTCGTCTGGCAGGCATATTGAGCCGGCGCGTACCCAAATTATCGTGCGCCTTTGACTTTTGAGGCCGCGCGCGCTAGACTGGCTGCTGCCCCGCCCGGATGCGGGGCGCATGTCTGTCTGAAGACCTCATGAGGAGTTCGATATGATCGTTACCACCGCGGAGTTGTTCAAGGTCGCCTACGGCAAGTTCGCCATCGGCGCCTACAACATCAACAACATGGAGCAGGCGTTGGGCCTGTTCCAGGGCAATCTCGCTGCACAGGCTCCCTTCATTATTCAGATCTCAAAGGGCGCACGCAAGTATGCCGGCATTCCAATGATCGAAGCGATCATCCGGGCAGCCGAGACAATGTACCCTGAGGCCATTTTCGCAGTCCACCTGGACCATGGCGATGAAGCAACCTGCTATGACTGCATCAATTCCGGCTTCTATTCATCGGTGATGATCGACGCATCGCACGAGCCGTTCGAGAAGAACGTCGAGATCACCCGCCGCGTCGTGGAGGCAGCGCATGCCAGGGGAATCTCGGTCGAGGCAGAGCTGGGCATGCTGGGCGGCGTGGAGGAGGACATCAAGGTCGACGAAAAACACGCACGACTCACCGACCCCGACGAGGCAAAGGCCTTTGTAGAGCAGACCGGGTGCGACAGCCTCGCTGTGGCCATCGGCACCAGCCACGGGGCATACAAGTTCAAGGGCCAGCAGTCACTGCACTTTGAAGTCATCGAGCGCATCCAGCAGGTGCTGCCGGGCTTCCCTCTCGTCATGCACGGCTCATCGTCGGTGCCCCAGGAGGAGGTCTCGCGCATTAATGCGGCCGGCGGGCAGCTCGACCCATCCGCGCGCGGCGTCAATGTGGATGAGCTGCAGCGTGCGGCGTCGCTGGGCGTGACCAAGATCAACATCGACACCGACGGCCGGCTGGTCTGGACCCGCGTACACCGCGAGTATTTCCGCGACAATCCGAAGGAATTTGACTTCCGCCCCATCGGCAAGACTTTCGTCGCCGAATACGCCAGGTTCCTCGAGGAACGATCCCACAAGCTTGGGTCTGCCGGCCAATTGGCGGCAGTGCGGTCCGCGCTGTAGAGCAGTGAAAAGCCTCCGAGGCCTAAAGCCAACCGTAGGTTGGCACGGCCTCGGAGGTCCGTTCAGGAATCAGGCTCAGGCTGGCTACAGCTGGCAGTAGCGGTCGACCTTCTCGCCGATCACCCCCAGGCTGTCCTCCCAGAACTTGCGGCCGCGTATATCGATCCCGAAGCGGGCAGCCAGATCCGCCGCGCGACCCTCACCGGTGGAGGCAAGCAGATCCGTGTAGTCCGGCACGAAAGCGTCCCCGCGTTGCTGGTAGATAGCGTACAGACCCGTGCCGAACAGCAACCCGAAGGCATAGGGGAAGTTGTAGAACGAAAGCTCCGAACGGTAATAGTGCGGCTTCCAGGTCCACATGTAAGGATGCAGGTACCGCTCGTCCAGCCCGTCGCCGTAGGTGGCTGCCTGTGCCCGCTGCATGATATCGCACAGGTCATCGGCCGACAACTCACCGCCCTCCCGGCGCTCGAAGACTTCCTTCTCGAACAGATACCGCGAGTGGATGTCGACGATCACCTGAGCGTCGCCGATCAGCGATGTCTCGAGGATGTTGAGCTGCTCTTCAGGATCGGTGGTTTCGGCCAGGACCGCCTGCATCACCACGGTTTCGCACATGATCGACGCAGTCTCTGCCAGGACCATCGGCGTGTCGCTCTGCAGCGGCGTCTTTCCGGCCGCGTAGTGGCATTCATTGTGGAAAGCGTGGCCCAGCTCGTGCGCAAGGGTGGACACTTGGTCCAACGAACCATCGAAGTTGCACAGCACGCGCGATTCACGCGGGGCCCAAACCCCCATGCAGAACGCGCCGCCCCGCTTCCCCTCACGCTGCTCGGCATCGATCCAGGCGCCGTCGAAGGCCCGCCGCGCCAGGTTCTCCAGATGTGGCGAGAAGTCGCCAAAGTTCTTCAGGATGAAACCGCGTGCCTCACCGAAGGTGTAGGCCTTCTTCGTCTCGCCGGCCGGGGCCCACAGATCCTTGCCCAGGCGCTGCGCCTTCCTGCGCCAGTACTTGCGAAAGACCGGAAAAGAATCGGCCATTGCGCCAAGCATCGCATCCAGGGTCTCCCGGTCGATGCGCGAGTCGTCCACCGGCCCATGAAGGGCATCGCTCCGGCCCCGGCGCCGGTTCAGGGTGTTGGTCGTGCCTTTGATGCCGTTCATGCAAGCGGCCAGGGGCTCGCGGACCGAGGTGAGGAGCGCGATCTCCGCTTCATACGCGCGGCGGCGCACATCTTCCGACGGGTGCGAATGCAGATTGATCAGTGCGGGAAGCGGCAGCTTCCTGACCTCGCCGCCAAGCTCGAAGTCCGCTGTCAACTGTGACGTGATGACGCCTTGAAGATTGCTCCACAGGTTCGTGCTGCTGAGCGAAAGCTCCGCGGCCAGCCCTTCCAGCGCATCAGGCATCAGGTACTTGCTCTGATCGGCCATCTCCCGCAGCGCAAACTCGTGCGACGCAACGGTCTCATCCAGCGGAGGAAGCGTATCCAGTACCGGGGCCAGCCCGCCCATCAGGGAGCGGAGACGCGTGCCCAACTGCTTGAGCCGCACATTCACCAGTTCCATCTCGGAATCCAAACGCCGTGCGAGCGTATTGTGGGAATCGGTGGAGACAAACGAATGGATATATGGCCCAAGGGTGCCGGCCTGTTCATACAGGGCATTGAACTGCCGGACGATTTCGCCCAACAGCGACGCGCAGGCAGCAGGTTCTGCGCCGGGGCCTAGCTCGTCAGAGCGTTCGTCGAGCAGGCGCTCCAGCGCGGCCACCTGCTCGGCGTAGTGCGCCATGGCCGCAGTGAACTCAGCAGATTGCAGGCCAGGGTAGACGTTGGAGAGATTCCAACGCGGGGAATCGATAGACATTTATGGCTCCTTTGGCCTAGCGCAGATGCTTCCTTGGCAGGAACGCCCACGCCAGCACGCCAACACCTGCAGCGATGACCAGCACCGGAAGAGCGACCCGGCCGACCGGTCCGCTTCGCAGGCCGTTGAGGTTCAGAATCAACTCGAAGAAGATCACAAGGAAGAAGAAAACTGCGATCCCAATCCCAGCCAGAGCAGACCCGACTCTCACTGCCTTCTGATCGTCGTTCCACATGCCAGCGATGGCCACGCCGATGCCCACCGCGGTGGGAGCAACCAGCGTCCAGGCATAGGCCCACGTCGACCAGAGCCCCGTCAGGTTCTGTATGAAGAGAAGGACGCCGGCCATCGTGATGATGCTACCGGGAACGGCCAGCGGTGCGCCGGGACGGCCGAGCACAATCATCCCCACGAAGAAGAGCAGACCGGGAATGATAATAAAGAGCGGCCACAACGTGCCCCATATATCGATCTGCAAGATGGTTCCGGCGAGAAAGAGCACGCCAAACGCGATCAGTCCCAGCCCAATTGCCAGAATTGCCACGCTACGAATACGGTCAGCGCTCATACGGTGACTCCTAAGGTGCAAATAGCCTGCTCCTTTCTGTACGAGGCGAAAGGTTGTTTTGTTGCAAGGAGAGAAAGGAATAACACGGATTCTCCCAGCGTCCAAATCCGAAGTGGCGCAATGCAGGTGGCCGCGAAGGCGTTTGGGTTCTGGCCCGGACGGTACTATACTCTCGTGCAGTCAAGTTTCGCCGGGAGAATCACATTGAAGAAAAATGGGACGCTGAGCGCATTCCTGGCTTACGCCCTGTGGGGTGTCTTGCCGCTCTATTGGAAGGGCCTGCAGCAGCTGTCTGCCACAGAGATTCTGGCCCATCGCATCGTCTGGTCGTTGGTCTTGATCGCAGGCGTACTAGCGATCACGCGAAGGTGGGGGTGGCTGAAGGATGTGGTGCAAAATCCCAGGGGATATCTGCGCTTTGTCGCGACCGCGCTGATCCTCGGCGTCAATTACGGGGTCTACCTGTGGGCGAATAACAGTGGGCACCTGGTCGAGGCCAGCCTGGGCTACTTCATCAACCCGCTGGTCAACGTGGTGCTGGGAATGGTCTTCCTGCGCGAGCGACTGCGGCCCGGCCAGGCCGTCGCGGTCATCATTGCGACGCTCGGCGTTGCCTATCTGACGTTCAGCTATGGCCGGCTGCCGTGGATTGCGCTGACCCTGGCAGGCACTTTCGGCGTGTACGGGCTCCTGCGAAAGACCGCAAAGCTCGGGTCGATCGAGGGTCTCACGCTTGAGATGGCCCTGCTCTTTGTGCCCGCGATGGTGCTCCTTACAGTGCTGGGCAGCCAGGGCACCGGAGCGTTTGGCCGGTCCGGGGCAGGGGCCACCCTTCTCATGATGGGCACGGGCGCAGCTACCGCCATCCCGATGATCCTCTTCACGCACGGTGCACGCCGCGTGACGATGACGACGCTCGGCATCCTCCAGTACATCGCTCCGACGCTGCAGTTCCTGATCGGGGTCTTCGTATTCGGGGAGGGCTTCGATCAAAGCCGCCTCATCGGCTTCATGATGATCTGGATCGCCCTGGCAATCTACTGGGTTGAGGGCTACGCCGTCTATCGAAGACGAAACGAGAAGCTCGCCGGACAGCGAGGCTGAACGGAATTTGGTGAAGGGCACGTGCCGGGCGCCCGGCACGTGCCAACATGACCGGCTGATCGAGCTTAATTCCGGATGCCGGCGTTACATCTCTGCCCCATAGTCTGCCTTGAACGCGGCAGCCAGCTCCTCTGCCCAACTATCGACCGGCGCCAGGCGTCCGAAGAAGAAGCGCAGCACCGGCGGCTCCTGCACGAACTTCAGGCCACGAACCATGTGGCGGTGGCGATAGAGCCAGGCAATGCGATCCACCGCGTACTCGATGTGCGACATGGTGTAGGTCCGCCGCGGCACGGCCAATCGCGCGAGTTCCAGGTCGGCCATCATCTCATTGCCATCGCGGTCTCGGTCGGTGGAGATCGTTCCGCGCTCCATGCTGCGCACGCCCGAGGCCAGGTAGATGGCTGCAGCCAGCGCGCCGGCCGGATACTCTGCCTGCGGGATGTGGGGGAGGAATCGCATCGCGTCGACGTGACAGGCCAGCCCGCCAGCAGGCCTCACAACCGGCACGCCCTCCTCTGACAATCGCTCGACGAAGTAGCGGACGAACTCCGCGCCGCTGCCCGCGACCATGGGGTCGCACATCTCGCGAAGCCCCACCGCCATCGCCTCCACTTCCTTGGTCGACATGCCGCCATAGGTCGCGAACCCTTCGTATACTGGCAGCCAGAACAGGATGTCGTTGTAGTATTTGTCGTCGTTTGTGGCGATCAGACCGCCGCGCACGGCAGCCGATTTGCGTCCGGAGAGATACAGAATATCGACATAGGACATCATCTGCCGGATGATTTCGGCAATTGAAGATCCCTGGCATTCGGGCTCGCGTTCGCGGACCAGGAACGCATTCTCCGAGATCAGGCTGGCATCGAAAACCAGTGGGATCTTGTGGTGGGATGCGATCTCCTTGACCCCACGCAGGTTGGCCATGGAGAAAGGCTGGCCGCCGATCAGGTTAGTCGTCGCTTCCATGCGGATGAACCCGACGTTCTCTGCGCCCACCTTATCGATGGCAGCCTCCAGGCGCCGGAGGTCGAGATTGCCTTTGAACAGCTCGGCGGAGTCGGTGACAAGCGCCCCATCGCCGAACAACTCCAGCACGGTGCCGCCTGCCAGTTCCACATGTGCGCGGGTCGTCGTAAAGTGGTAATTCATGATGGCATAGCCGCCGGGCTTGATAAAGACCTTTGCGAGCAGGTGCTCGGCGGCGCGCCCCTGATGGACAGGCAGCGTGTATTTGAAGCCGAAGACATCGCGCACCGCGTCAGCAAGCCGGTAGAAGCTCTCGCTCCCGGCATACGCATCGTCGGCCACCATCATCGCGGAGAGTTGAGTGTCGCTCATCGCGTTGGTGCCGCTGTCTGTCAGCATGTCGAGAAACACGTCGCGGGTGCGCAAGAGGAAGGTGTTGTAACCCGCCTCCCCCATGGCAGCCAGCCGCCGGTCGATCGGAGGCAGGTCGGTGCGCTGAACGATCTTGACCTTGTGCGCCTCAACCGGGATCTCCTTGCCGTTGCTCAATCGAACGTACATGAATTGGTCCTCCCTCCTGGGTGATCGCTGAGCCAGATCGTCGGGCGCCGGACACAACGAACGGAAGGGGGGCCGCCAGGCGCTGCGCGGAGACAATGAGGCGCCGGGGGCAAACTGGCGAAGGCAGCGTCGGGACGCATCTGTCTGGGCCATTGTGGTGTTGTGTACGACTCGACGCTGAGGCCTGGCGAATTGTCCAACCTGCCCAATAGCAGGTCCTGCCCAATGGAAGGTCCCGCTCAGAAGCAGATTATAAAACCGGGCGCAGTATAGGCCAGATCATGCAAAATGAGCAAGCCGGTCATTCCCGGGCAGCATCGCGCCACTATGGGACTAAAATCACTGTAATCGAAGAACAGCATGCTATAATCGCTGTTGTGAGAGCATTCGAACCTGATTTCTTAGCCGAGGCGTACAGGTGAACCGAATCGAATTAACGAACCAGCATCCGCGCATGACGCGGGAGGCGCGGACGATCGAGGCGATGGTAGCCATCTACTGTCACGACATGCACGGCACCCGTGGCGATGCCTTATGCGAGGAATGCACCAAGCTCGCGAAATATGCCGGGGCGCGGCTCGAAAAGTGCCCGTACCAGGAGCACAAGACGACCTGCACCAAGTGCCCCACCCACTGCTACAGGCCCGATATGCGCGAAGAGGTCCGCAAGGTCATGCGGTACGCAGGCCCGCGCATGATCTGGAAGCACCCCTACCTGGCCATCATGCACATCCTGGTGGACAGCCGGCGCAACGAACCGCTGCGGGCCGGCAAACGGGTCACCTCTTAGAGCCCTTCATTTGCGGCTTGCGTCCATCACCCCTATGATGGGCCCATGGTCTTCACCCATCTCGAAGTTCACTCCAACCTGACCCTGCTGGGTGCCACGGCCTCGATCGAGGCTCTGGCGTCCAGGGCATCCGCGGAGGGCTTTGCCCACCTGGCTCTGACCGACACCAACGCGCTGTACGGAGCGATCGCGTTTGCCCGGGAGTGCCGGAAACAGGGGGTGCAGCCCCTGATCGGGATGACAGTGACGCTGCAGCAGCCGGTTTCAGGTCCGGAGCACCTCCTGTCAGCCGGCGCGGGGCCGGGGCATCTCGTGCTCCTTGCCAAGAACGCAACCGGCTACCGGTCGTTGTGCCGTCTTTCAACGCTCATCCAGGGGCGTCCCGATCGAGAGACCGTTGCAGCAAACGGGCTGGCATGGGAACAGATTGCCGCAGAGCGCGCGGGGTTGATCTGCCTCAGCGGGGGCCGGATGGGCTGGGTCGACCGCTACCTGGCCGCGGGCGAGCCGTCTCTTGCGCTGGCTTTCGCAGGTCGCCTGGCCGGCACGTTCGACGAAGACGCCTGCCTCACCCTCGAACTGCACAAGCCGGAGGACGCGGATCGTGCCGCAGAGATCGCAGCCATGGCGCGGCGACTCGGGATGCCGCTCGTTGCGGTCCAGCCGGTGTATTGTCTGTCGGAAGAGGAAGCCCCGCGACTGC
>CAYLZG010000016.1:30579-45138 GCA_964387985.1 uncultured Anaerolineales bacterium
AAACCGGCCTCTCGACGTCGTCGTCGAGGAACAGGAGGACGATCAGGAGGCCGAAGAACGCAGCAGCGCACAAGAAACCTGGACCACCGCTTCGATTCATGAGACACGGGGGACCGATGCCCAACATGCAACCGGACCGCGCTCAGATGTGAACTGGCTGAGCACCAGTGAAATGAGCACACGGTTCAGGGCTTACCCGTCTGCGTTGGACAACGCGGGCGAAATCGCGGAAAAGTGCGGTGAAGCCCTTCCCGACGGCCGCCCGATCTGGCCCGGACTGGAGCTGCCCGACGGCCAGACGCCTGCAGATGCCCTGGCCAGCCTCGCGCGGGCCGGCCTGCCCCAGCGTTTCCCTACCGATCCTCCGGCGGCACGGCTGGAGAGGGAACTGGGGGCCATCGCACACCATGGCTTCTCGCCGCTCTTCCTGGTTGTGGCCGATATCGTCCGCTTCGCCCGGGAAAAGGGCATACCGGTCAGCACGCGCGGCAGCGTCGCGAACTCGCTCGTCGCCTACTGTACCGGCATCACAACCGTCGATCCCATCGCACACAACCTGCTGTTCGAACGATTTCTGAACCCGGCGCGCGCCAATCCGCCGGACATCGACCTGGATTTCTGTTCCGATCGCCGCGATGAGGTCCTGCACTACGTCCACGAGCGCTACGGCCCGGAACGTGTCGCGCTCGTCTGCACGATCAGCACCATGCGCCCGCAATCAGCGGTGCGGGAGGTGGCGAAGGCACACGGCCTGCCCGATGAGACGATCGGGCGCCTCGCCGCCACCATGCCGGGCCGCTGGCACCCCGACCCCCGGCGGCGCGACAGCCGGACGATCGAGGAAGTGCTGGCCCAGATCGAGGATGCCCATGAGCGCGAGGTCGTCCGGCTGGCCTGGCAGCTCGTCGGCACGCCCGATCATCTCAGCGTGCATCCCGGCGCGGTGGTCATCTCGCCGGGCCCCATGACCGACATCGCGCCCCTCCAGTGGGCGCCCAAGGGCTTTCTGATCACCCAGTACGAGCACGGCGACGTGGAGGCCATCGGGCTGCCAAAGCTCGACCTGCTCGGCATACGCGCGCTGACCGTGCTCGCTGAAGCCACCGAGCTGATCCGCACCCACCGCGACCCGGCGTTCGACCCGGAAGCGCTCCCCCGCAACGACAGCCGGACAGGTGACCTGCTCGCGCGCGGGGAGACCGTGGGCGTCTTCCAATGCGAATCGGAGGGTGCGCAGCGGACCCTGCGCAGGCTGCGCGCCAGAAGCATACGCGACCTGGCCATCGCGAACGCGTTCTTCAAACCGGGCCCAGCGATGGGTGGCATGGCCGATGCATTCGTGCGGCGCTATCGAGGCGAGGAGCCGGTCACGTTTCTGCACCCCTCGCTCAGGCCGATCCTGGGGCCTACGAAGGGCGTGCTGATCTTCCAGGAGCAGGTGCTGCGGCTGGCAACCGAGGTGGCAGGGCTGAGCTGGGCGCAGGCCGATCACCTGCGCCGCGGGATGAGCCACTTCGGACACGACGAGATCACTGCGCTGCAGGAGCAGTTCACGGGGGGATGCATGCGGCCCGCGCCCGACGGCCCCGGGATGACGGCCGCTCAGGCAGCGCGGCTATGGGAACAGATCGTCCCGTTCTCGGGCTACGGGTTCAACCAGGGACACGCGACCGCCTACGCGGACGTGAGCTACCGCTGCGCATATCTGAAGACCTGCTACCCTGCCGAGTTCCTGGCCGCCCGGCTTCAAGTCCTGGGCGGCTTCTATCACCCTGCCGTCTACATGGCAGAAGCGATCAGGCTGGGCATCCCCATCCGCCCTCCCCACGTGAACTACAGCGGAACCCGGTTCACCCTCGTGGGGGGCGCTACGCTCTACATGGGATTGGGCCAGGTGCGCGATCTGCGCGACAGCGCGGCGCGCGCCATCGTCGCTGAGCGGCGGGATGTTCCCTACGACGGGCTGCGCGACCTGCTCTCGCGGGTCGATCTCCAGTCGAAAGAGGTGGACCACCTGATCCGCTGCGGCGCGCTCGACGAGCTGGGCGGACGCTCCAGCTTACTGGCGGAGGCAGAGGAGCTGCGGCGCCGCGGCGGCGTGAGCCAGCTCGCCTTTGATTTCGCCCAACCCACTGCGGAGCCGGAGCTGCTCAGCCAGCGCTGGGCATGGGAACAAGAATTGCTGGGGCTGCCCGTCAGCGCCTTGGGCGATCCCTTGGCGCTCGTCAGAGATCGACTGCCGGCCCACGAGCCCCTGGCCGGGGTGGTCGCCGCGCCGGGCAAAAGCGTGGTCACTGCGGGCGTCCGGCTGCCCGGTTGGACGGGCGGCCCAAGCTTCCTCCTGTTCGACGGCGAGCGCTTCGTGGCCGTCAGGACCGCCAAGGGCAGCAAGAGCCCTCCGGCGTGGCGGCCGCTTCTCGTGCACGGTCGCTGGATCGTCGACGAGTGGGCCTGCGGATGGCTGCAGGCCGCGCAGGTCGATCCGGTGCCGGGGATGCCACTGTCGCCCGGTCCCAGATGATTCGGGATTTGTTTGACGCGCCGCAACCCGGCGGCTATACTCGACTCCATGTTCGATCCCGACGGCAGGACCTGAGCGAGGACGGAGGACACCGCGGTTGCCCAGCCCATCACCGGAGCCACGATCCAGCCCCAAACTTGCACGCCTCCTCTACGGTGCGGTCGCGCTCCTATACTGGGCTTCGCTCTACACCTATGTCCCGACCCTGCCGAACTACGCACGCACCTTCACCAGCGATCTTGCCCTCGTCGGCCTGATCATCTCCATGTACGGCCTGTGGCAGGCATTGTTGCGCCTGCCGCTCGGCATCATGGGCGATTGGGCTGGCCGGCGGAAGCCGTTCATCCTCATGGGCCTGGCGCTTTCTGCGGGCGGCGCCCTGCTCATGGGATTCGCGCACACCCCAACCGCACTCCTGGTGGGCCGTTCTGTGACTGGGCTCGCCGCGGCGGCCTGGGTGCCACTGACGGTGGCCTTCAGCGCGCTCTACCCGCCCGAAGAGGCGATCCGCGCGACGACGGTCCTGACGCTCATGTCGGCCCTGGCTCGGGTGACCGCGACCGGCGCAAACGGTCCGCTCAATGCAGCCGGCGGATATCCGCTGGCCTTCACCGTCGCTGCGGTCATCGCCGGCTTCGCGCTGCTGCTGCTGATCCCCGCCCCCGAGCACCGTAAGTCCGGCGCGCCGCCGACCCTGGGCGGCGTCCTTAAGCTTGTCACCCGTTCCGATGTGCTGGCGCCCGCGCTTCTGAATGCGCTCATTCAGTACCTCATCCAGGGCATCTCGTTCGGATTCGTGCCGCTGCTGGCGCGGGAGTTGGGCGCCAGCGACCAGGCCATCAGCCTGATGACCGTCGTCCACCTGGCCCTGATCACGCCCGCGCTCATGGCCCTGACCCTCCTGCTGAAGCGGTTCCGGCCGCGGACGCTTGTCATCGCCTGCTTCGTGATCCTGGCCGCGGGCGCGGCATGCGCGGCCCGGGCGGATTCGGTCGCATGGCTCTTCGCATCGCAAGCGCTCACGGGCATCGGATACGGCACGGGCTATTCGATCCTGATGGGGATGAGCATCGAACGCGTCGATGGTGCGGAGCGCACTACGGCCATGGGGCTGCACCAATCGGTCTACGCGATCGGTATGTTCGCAGGCCCGTGGTTGAGCGGCATCCTCGCGGACAGCTTGGGCATCCGGCCGATGTTCGGCTGGACGGCCGCGGGCGTGCTCCTCTTCGGCGTCTTTGGCACTGTAATGACTACGCGAAAAACCCCGGCAGCCATCCAGACGCGGTCCGGCCGGCGGAATCCACAGTGAGAAAGGAGAGTCCTATGCAAGTCGTCTTCGTACATGTGCATGTCAAGCCTGAGTCGATCGACGCATTCCGGGAGGCGTGCGTCGACAATGCATCCAACAGCATCCTGGAGCCGGGCGTCGCCCGCTTCGATGTCGTCCAGAGCACCGACGACCCGGCGCGCTTCGTTCTGATCGAGGCGTATCGCACGCCGGACGCGCCGGCCAAACATAAGGAGACTGCTCACTACTCCCGGTGGCGCGATGCGGTGGCCGGCATGATGGCCGAGCCGCGCACCGCGGTGAAGTACGAAAGCGTCTTCCTGCCCGATTAGGGGGATCGACCATGCGGTTTGAATTTGCCACAGCGGGACGGATCATCTTCGGTCCGGGCGTGCTCGGGGAGGCCGCCGGGCTGATCAGCGGGCTGGGGCGCCGCGCGCTCGTGGTGACCGGACAGACCCAGGACCGGGCCGAGCCACTGCTGCTGCAGCTGGCGGCCGCGGGCGTCGAGCCAGTCGTCTTCAGCGTTGCGGGCGAGCCGACGACGGACCTGGCAGCTTCAGGCGCACGGCTAGCAATCGAGGCAGAAGCGCAAGTTGTGATCGGCCTTGGCGGCGGCAGCAGCTTAGACGCTGCAAAGGCAATTGCGGCGCTGGCAGCCAACGGCGGGGATCCGCTCGACTACCTGGAGGTGGTCGGTCGCGGGAAGTCGCTGGCCGAGCCCGCGCTGCCGGTCATCGCAATTCCCACCACTGCGGGCACCGGGGCCGAGGTGACGCGCAATGCGGTGCTGCTCTCCCCGGAGCACGCGGTCAAGGCGAGCCTCCGTAGCCCGACCATGCTGCCCAAGGTGGCCCTGGTCGATCCCGAGCTCACCTACTCCCTGCCCCCGCACGTGACAGCGAGCACCGGGCTCGATGCGCTCACCCAACTGGTCGAGCCGTTCACCTCCAGCCGTGCGAACCCGATGACCGACGCGCTCTGTCGCGAGGGCATGGCCCGGGTGGCGCGCTCACTGCGCCGCGCATTCTCCCACGGTCACGACACTTCTGCACGTGAGGATATGGCGCTGGCCAGCCTGCTAGGGGGATTGGCGCTGGCCAATGCCGGACTGGGCGTCGCCCACGGGTTTGCCGGGCCGGTAGGCGGCATGTTCGATGCACCCCATGGGGCTGTCTGCGCCAGCCTGCTGCCTCACGTTATGTCGACCAATCTGGCCGCCTTGACCCGGCGCAAGCCTGGTGGTCCCGAGCTGGGAAGGTACGACGAGGTCGCGCGCATTCTGACGGGCAACCCCTGCGCCCTTGCAGAGGATGGAGCCCGCTGGGTGCAAGCGTTGGCGCGGGACCTGGGCATCCCTCCCCTCCAGGCTTACGGTGTCGGGCAGGAGCACGTCGCTGTCCTGGTGCAGAAGACGGCTGCGGCGTCCAGCACCAAGGCCAATCCCATCGTCCTGACGACTGAGGAACTGACCGAAATCCTGCTGGCAGCCATCTAGCCCGGAACGTTAGAACTGCCTCCCACCCTATTTGTGCTCTCATCGTTCATGATGAGAGCTTTTTTTGTTCGCAACTCGAAGGGTGGAACCAAATCACCACCTTTGGCGTTTTATAGCTGTGCGGGTGGATGTAGCGTATTGACCAAGATCGTATTGACCTGTAGTGAAACGTGTTGAATACCCCGCACAGGAGGATTTTGCTGATGAAACCCAATTGGCTCCGAACTTTGGCGAACAGCCCTGCGCTGCGCATCGGTCTCGCGGTGATCCTGATCATCGTCGGGCTTGCACCGATCGGCGTGCCGATCCTTTCCGATTCATCCTGGCGGGCAGTGTCCGGCGTCGATGGCCAGGTTGCAACGCCTGCTGCCCCGCAGCCGCAGGCATTCGTGTATCGCGCTGATGCGCAGGGCGACAACCTGACGCGCGTCGAACGCAGCGATGATGGCGGGCGCACCTGGTACGCGGTCGCAAGCGTCCCTGCGAAGATTGCCGAACTGGTCGCCACACCGGGCGATGAGCAGGTGGTCTACGGACGCGGCGAGAACGCAATCTGGATCAGCCGCGATGGTGGGGAAACCTGGGTGGTGGGCGGGCAGCTGCCCAGCCGGCCCCTGTCGCTTGCAGTCACAAGCACCGCAACCGGCGCAGTGCTGGCCGGCACGGAGTCGGTCGGCCTGGCCATCAGCCGGGATGGCGGTGCATCATGGCAGGTGGTCGACGATCCGACGCTGACCATGGGCGGAGCCGCTCCCATTGCGGTGACCGCGCTCAAGATCAATCCCGAAGACGAGACCATCGTCTACGCGACCACAGCGGTGTGGACCGGCACGAGTGCCGCGCGGCAGACCCCGGTGGGCACGTTTGTCAGCGTTGACGGCGGGCGGCTGTGGCTGCAGATGGATGCGCTGCCCTTCGATGGCGGCGCCGGAACGAACATCGATCCTGTGACGAATCAGCCCCTGACCGTCCTGGTCGAGAACAGCATGGGCGTCCAGACACAGAAACTGGAGATGTCGTCCGGGTTGCTCGACGAACTGAACAATGAAGATTCGCGTGTGAGGTCCTCTGTCGCGCGGGTCCTGGGACTGTTAGGCGATCGCTCTGCGGTGCAGCCGCTCATCAACCTCCTGTACGATCCCGATGTGCTGGCGGGCGATAGGGTGGTCGATGCCTTGGGCCGGTTGGGCGACCTCAGTGCGGCTCCGGCGCTCGTGGCAGCGCTGGAAAGCTCACAGGAGGCCGTACGGGCACGCGCAGCGTATGGCCTTGGGCTGCTGAAATTCGAACCCGCAGTTAGCACGCTTGGCGAGCGGCTGCGCGCCGACACTCCTATGGTGGCCCGCCGCGCGGCTGAAGCACTGGCGAACATCGGCACGGCCGACGCACTGGCTGCGCTCACCGTGCCTCTGGCGGACGTAGAATTGACTCCGGCACGGCACGCGGCCATGGCTGGTCTTGAACTGGCGGGCGAGCAGGCCAGCACAGCGCTGGTCTCCGCGCTGGCTGCCGAGGATGCGACGTTGCGTGCACATGCGGCAGAGATGCTGGGCTATGTCAAGGCTGCAGGCGCGGTGAGTTCGTTAGCGACTGCGCTGCAGGATGCTGAGCCCACCGTGCGCGAGCAGGCGGCCTGGGCCCTGGGCGAGATCGCGAGCCCCGAGGCGCAAAGCGCACTCGCCCGCGCGGCGACGCAGGCGACCGATGACGCGACCAAGACCGCGGTCGCTGCGGCCCAGCAACGCACCGGGCAGACGACCGGAAGCCTTCGCACCGGTGTGGTGCTCGGCGAGCGCTTCTTCAGCCAGTTGAGCAATGTTCCTGCGACCAGCTGGACGTTCTTCGGGTTGTTCGTGGTGCTTGCACTGGCCTTGCTGGTCATGACGTCACGCACGGAACAACTGCGGCAAAGCCGCTAGGAGCGAATGGTAAGAAAAAGCCCGGGCCAACGGTCCGGGCTTTTTTCATCTGGGAGATGGGATCAACCCTTCTTTCGCCTGAAAAGCTTCTCCTGCAGGACGCGGAGCTCTTCCTCGTTGCCCTCCACGATGAGCCTGGCCTGCTCGATCCACTCGGCGAAGTTGACGCGCTGCCATGCCTGCGGCTGAATGATCTCCTGCAGGCGGGCCTCGCCCGCAGCCACCAGTTCGGCGAACGTGTTGATCCCTGCCGCGCGTAGCCGGCCGTCGTAGACCCGGCCGATCCCTTCAATGCGCGTCAGGTCGTCTTTGCCGGGTGCGCGGAGCTCCTCAGCAGGTGCGGGCGCGAGCGCGTCCAGCGCGCCGGAGACGAAGCGCTCAGCCTTTTCCGGCAGCTCAGCTATCTCGGTACGAACCTCTGCAACCGTCTCCTGAAGCTCTTCGCCAACCTGCGCCACCCGTTCGGAGATTTCCGGCCAGTCGACGCCGGGCGCATCTGCTTCCACCTGTGCCGCGACCTCTGCCGCCCGGGTAACCTCTGCCCCAGCTTCGGGAGGTAGTGGGGGCTCCACTGCCGGCGCCGTCTCAGGCGCGAGAGGCGGCTCCGCGACGGGCGGAGGCGTAGGAAGGGTCCACTCAACCGCGCGGGTGGGCTCAATCGCATCCTCTGTGTGACCGGCCACTTCTGGCCTACGCCGCCAGAACATGTCGATCAGCCAGCCAAAAATCAAACCGATGATGACGCCGATGACGAGTGACAGCCAGTTGCTCATGAATGCTCCTTTCTCCGGATCAGGCTTCGCGTGGGTTCAGCCACAGTATACCATGACAAGCGGAAAAGATGCTGGCCCACCCTATGCAAGATAGGGAGCAAGGTCGCCGGGCGTGATGACGCGGCCCGCGCCGCCCCAAGCCATGGTGGATAGGCCGCCGACTGCATTTCCCCAGCGCAAGCACTCCTCGACCGTGCGCCCCTCCAGCCATGCCTTGATGAAGCCGGCATCATAGCAATCGCCCGCACCCGTCGTGTCCACGGGCACGACGGAAATGGCCGGCGCGTGCAGGACCTCACCATCGACCAGCGCATAGGAACCCGAAGCACCCGCCTTGACGACGGGCAGGTGGCAGATGCGGCCCAGTCCATGAAGCGCGGCGACCGCGCCGGTCTCGCCGGTGAGATGCTGGGCCTCACGCTCGTTCGGGATGAAGACATCCACGGCCGACAGCGCGCGCCGGACGCCGGGATCGGCCAGGGATGCCTGCTCTGCACCGTTGCCATCCATCACGACCTTCATCTTGCGGCCGCGGGCGAGAGCCAACCCGGCGTCGAAGGCCCTGCCCCAGACCATCCCGCCCAGAAAGACCATCTCTGCCGGTGCCGATGCAAGCGCCCTGAATGCCGCGGGAACCGCGGGCTCCGGGTCGGCGTAGCTGATGAATGCGCGGTCGTGCGGGTAGCTCACCGCCACGGTCACCCGGCGCAGCGGTCGGGAGTGGCGAACGCACAGGGACACGTCGATCCCTTCCGCGTCCGCGGCCTCCAGCACGAACCGGCTGAACTCGTCGCAGCCGAAGTCGCTCACCCACGCGACGCGCAGGCCCAGCCGGTGCATGGCGGCCGCGCTGATGAAGCCCCCTCCCGCCAGCATTGAGAAGCCCGTGCCGAAAACCTCCTGGCCGAGCTCCGGCAGCTTCGGCAGCCCCGTGAACACCAGGTCCACGAAGTAGTTGCTGATCACCAGGACGTCGTACTGCCGGGCCATCTCGCTAACTCAAAGCCGGGAAGAGAGCACCATGCGCGGCAGCATAATCGTCGAAGATGCGCTCTGCCAGCCCGGCATCCCGCACGAGCGGATGCACTGCCAGCGCGTGCACTGCGGTGCGCCGAGATGCCCCGGCCAGTGCCGAGATCGTGAGCCGCTCGTAGGCTTTCACCTGCAACATCAGGCCGAGCTGCTCGGGAGGAACCTCGCCCACTGCCAGCGGGCGCACCGATCCTGTGGAAACGAGCGCGGGAATCTCCACCACGGCATCACGCTCCATGGCAGGGATTGCGCCCGCATTCGGCACGTTGAGAACGATGTGCCGCGGTCGCCCGCCCGAGAGCGCCTCGATCACGTCCAACGCGATGCCGGCATAGCCCTCTCCTACTATCGCCGCTGCCAGCGCAGGCGCCATGGCCGCAGGGTCGTGCGCGGATCCGGTTTCACGCGCCATGTAGGTATGCTCGCGTTCGTGCAGGTAATCCTCATGCGCGCGACGCATTCCCTCCACATCGCCCTGCTCGGCCAGTGGGGCCAGGGTGTCGAAGAGTGCGTCGTTGAGCGCCAGCAGTTGCTGCCCGCGCGTGGCGCCCGCGCTGCGGAGGTTGTCCACGGCCTGGCGGCCGTGATAGTAGTAGTACAGGTACTCGTTGGGGATCATGCCGAGCGACTCGATGAAATCAGGGGAGAAGGGCAGACCCGGCATGGTGCCCGCGGCACGAAGCATGGCAATCAACCGGGGTAGATGGTCCCGACCCCCGTAATGGATCCCGCGCACCCAGCCCAGGTGATTGAGGCCAAAATAGTCCAGGTAGACCTCGGCGGGCGATGCCTGCAGGATCGCCGCAGCCACTCGCAGCATGCTCTCCGGCGCATCGCAGATGCCCACCGTGCGCTGCCAGGCGCCCAATCGCAGCGCGGCCTCGGCCATCAGGCCCGCGGGATTAGCGAAATTGATCAACCACGCGTCAGGACAGTGCTGCCGCATCACGTCGATGTAGCCGAGCAGGACGGGGATCGACCGCAACGCCATGGCAAAGCCGCCCGGCCCCGTGGTCTCCTGGCCCAGCACGTCGTAGCGCAGCGGCACGGTCTCGTCGATGACGCGCGCTGCGATGCCGCCAACGCGGAACGTCGTGATCACGAAGTCCGCCCCTGCCAGCGCGTCCACCGCGTCCACGGTGGCCGTAACCGTGAAGCCCGGCGCAGGGGGAAGCAGGGGGGCGATCAGGTCCAGCCGCGGGCCGTCGATGTCCATGAGGGCCAGCTCGGTCAGGCCGAGCTGCGCCCTGCGGCGGGCCATCGCAGACACGATCAGCGGCGTGCGCACGCCGCCCGCGCCGATGATGGCAACCTTCACTCGTCCCTCCCTGCCTGCGCCAGTGCAGCCTCGACCAGGCCGTGATAGCGTGCCCAACGGTACTCCTCAGCGAAAGGAACGCCGATCTTGCGGCCTGTCTCAGCATCTTGGCTGCGCAGCCCCCACGCAAGCAGCTCGATCGGGCTCTGGGTTGCACCAACCGCCACCTTATTGAAGTCAAGCCCAGCCATCGCAACCTGCCTCAGTATGCCCTCGACGAGGAACACGACCTGGGAGCGGTGCTCCGCGATGGCCGCGATCTTGCGGTCGACGAACGCGGTCGTTTCGATGACCTTGTTGGCCCCAGGGAGCGTCTCACCGAAGAAGTACTTCTCGCGCACCAGGTGCGGCCGCAGGCCTTCTTCCGCGTGTTGGGGGTAGACAAGGGGCAGCTGGCTGCAGTTGATCGCCTCGATCGCGGCCCACGCAACCGCCCGGTGGTCGGGGTGCGGCTCGTACAGGGCGTAGGGATCCGGTGCAAAGACGATGTCCGGCCGGATCTTACGGATGGCCGCTACGAACCGTTCGCGAAGCACTCCGGGGGGCAGGGCGTCGAGCTCCATGTCCCCGAAGCCGAGCAGGACGGGCGGCTGAGCGCCCAGGACGGCAGCAGCCCGGCGCATCTCGTCCGCGCGGAGCGCAGCCAGGTCGCCGCTCTCTTCGAGGAACGAACCCTTGCGTCCATCCGTGGCCACCACGATGTGTACGGCTGCACCGCCGGCAGCGAATCGTGCCAGTGCGCCTCCGCAGTGAATCTCCGCGTCGTCGGGATGTGGCGCTAGCGCCAGAACAACATCAGGCATTGCAGCCCCCTCCTGTTGAAAAGGTCGCCCGTAGGATACGTGGTGTGTAACGGCATGTCAAACACCTTGCGCATGGGGTGAGCTTGCGGTAGAGTAGGACATTATCCATGTCCCCGGAAAGGTTGAAGGCGGTCGACGATGAAACAACCTGCAGGAGCCTCGGAAAAAGTACCCTTTGTCACCAAGCTTGCCTTCGGCGCAGGCGACGTTGGGCCGGCGGTCGCAACCGGCATCATGTCCTTCTTCCTGCTGTACTTCTTCACCGATGTCGCGCGCATCGGTGCTGCGACGGCCGGCGTCATCCTCCTCATTACCAAGATTTGGGATGCCGTCAACGATCCGCTCGTTGGCATGATCTCGGACCGCGTGCACACGCGCTGGGGCCGCCGACGCCCGTGGTTCTTGTTCGGCGCGATTCCGTTCGGCGTCACCTTCTTCCTTCTCTTCCTGGTGCCCAATCTGGGCGACGCAGGCAAGTTTTGGTACTACCTCATCGTGTCACTCATGCTCGACACAGCATTCACGGTCGTCAACGTGCCATACACCGCGCTGACCGCCGAGCTCACGCGCGACTACGACGAGCGCACGAGCCTGAACTCCTACCGGTTTGCCTTCTCGATCGGCAGCGGCCTGCTGGCCGCGTTCTTCCACCCGATCATCGTCAACGCGTTCAAACCGGTGGGAGGCGAGCAGTTGGGCTACATCGTGTCCGCGGCAATCTGGGCGGTGGTGTCGACCATCCCCTTCTTCTTCGCGTTCTGGGGCACCTACGAACGCCATACGAAGGAGGAAGAGGCGCCCATGCCGCTTCTCGAAGGGCTGAAGACCACGTTCAGCAACCGGGCTTTCCGTTATGTCACCGGCATCTACTTGCTCTCGTGGATCGTCGTGCAGACCGTCTCGACGCTGGTCATCTACTACCTGACCTACTGGCTGCGCCGCGCCGAACTCGTTCCCTGGGTGCTGCTGGCCGTGCAGGGGAGCTCGCTGATCTTCCTGTTTGTATGGAATGCCGTCAGCCGGCGCATCGGGAAGAAGGGCGTGTACACCTATGGGATGATCTGGTGGATCATCGTATCGTTTTTGCTGTTCATCGTGCAGCCGGCGTGGCCGCCGTATGCGATCATCGTGCTCGGCGCGCTGGCAGGCGTCGGCGTCGCGACCGCGTACCTTGTCCCCTGGGCCATGCTGCCGGACGTGATCGAGCTGGATGAGCTCAAGACGGGTCGCAGGCGCGAGGGTGCTTTCTACGGCTTCTTCGTGCTACTGCAGAAGATGGGGCTGGCGCTCGCCCTGTTCCTGGTAAGCCAGGGGCTGGCCGTCTCAGGCTACATCACTCCGCCGGTGGGGGCGACCACACCCATCGTCCAGCCCGACAGCGCACTGCTGGCGATCCGGCTGATGATCGGGCCTGTTCCCGCGCTCATCCTGGTGGCGGGGATCTACCTGGTGTACAAGTTCCCGATCACGAAAGAAGATCACGAGAACACACTTCAGGAGCTGGCAGCCCGACGTGCTGCGCTCCAAAGCTAGAGAAGGCGGCCGCTGATGCCCCCCAGGCCCTTTGAGAGGGCAAATATCCGTAGCAGAATCGTGCTGGTTGTGATCCTGCTGGTCGGGACCGCCCTGCGGTTGTTTCGACTGGGTGCAGACAGTCTCTGGTATGATGAGACGGTCAGCACCTATCTCGCGGGCAGCCCCATCGCGGAGTTGATCCGCCACACAGCTGGCGATATTCACCCGCCGGGATATTATCTGCTGCTGCGCGGCTGGCTGCTGCTCGCCGGGTATGGCTCAGGAAAGGCAGATCCCGCGGGCAACGGACTCGAATTCACCGCTGCATTTTTCTCGCTCTTCTTTGGCGTTCTACTGATCGCCTTGGTCTATGCCCTGGCACGCCGCTTCGCAGGGTCGGCGACTGCACTGGTCGCGGCCGGCCTCGTCGCGCTCAGCCCGTTCAACATCTGGTACAGCCAGGAAGTGCGGATGTACACGTTGGGTGCGGGGACCGGCGTCATCGTCCTGGCCGCGCTGGCAGGTGCAATCCGGCAGGGCGCGACACGCAGCAGGCCACCGACGGGCAAGACTCCCTGGGTGGCTTATGCCTTGGCCGCGGCGGTGGGCATGTACACCCACTACTACTTCGCGTTCCTCCTGATCCCCCTGAACCTGTGGGCGCTGGCAGCGTTGGTGCGTCAGAGGCGGCTGGTGAAGCCGCTGATCCTGGCCAACATGCTCGCCGCACTGCTCTACGCGCCCTGGATCCCGGTTGCCTGGCGGCAGGCGACGCAGCCACCCGTGCCGCCCTGGCGCACCGCACCCGACCTGTGGGACGCGCTGCGCGAAGGCTGGACTGCCCTCTCATTTGGACAGTCGATGCCAGGCTGGGCCTGGCCGGCGCTGGTGCTGACCCTGGCGTTGTACGTGTTTGGGGTCCTTTCGGTGGCGAGGGGGAAGGCGTCCAGGAACCATGCAGGCATGAGCGGCGCCTGGGCCGCGTGCGGCCTGGTCCTGGCTGTCGCGGGGCCATTTCTGCTGATCCTGCTCGTTTCCGCATTCACGCCCCTCTATCACGTCCGCTATCTGTTCACCTACAGCCCGGCCTTCTACGTGGTCCTGGCCGGCGGCCTGGTCGGGCTGGCCCGTCTCTGGCAACGGACGGTACGGGGGACCGTGAGGGTCCGCAGGACCGCCATCGCATGGGCCGCCGCGATCGTTTGGTTGGCCGCCGCGGGGACAACGCTGCACGCCTTCTGGTTCGATCCGGTTTACCGGGCGGATGATCACCGGGCCGCGGTGCGCGAGCTCAGGGCGCGATGGCGTCCGGGCGACGTGCTGCTCGTGAACGCAGGCTGGGCCTACACAGCCGTCGCAACCTATTGGGATGGCGCGATTGGCGGCAGATACCGGATAACCGGCGCGCTGCCCGAGGCGCGGCCGGACGATGCGCTTGTCATGGTAACGACCGGACACGTGGATGGGGATGCGACGCTTGGGTGGGGAGACCCGCGGTCGGACTTCTTCGCCATGCCGGGCCAGGTCGCCAAGGAACAGATAGCGGACCTTTTCACCCGCTTCGGCCGTGTGTGGCACTATCGGATCTACGACACCGTCAACGATCCCGAGGGACAGGTGCGCAGCCTGCTCGCGCGGTACGGCCAGCCGGTGGATGACCGGCCCTATGCCGGAGACTCTTTCCTGCGCGTGGAGGCTTACGCGCTGCTCGATCGCACAGGGTGGAACACGCAGGCTCCGGGGGCCGGCTATGCCGGTGGACTGGAGGCGCGCTGGGAGGCGCTGGTCCCTGCGATTGCCTCGGGAGAAAGGGTCTATGCTGCCGTGACCTGGCGCCCCTCTCAGCCGCAAGGCCTCACGCTCGGCACGTCGCTGCGCCTGGTGGGAGC
>CAYLZG010000016.1:45148-50668 GCA_964387985.1 uncultured Anaerolineales bacterium
CTCGGTCCCCACCTCGATTCCACGCGGTGGCCTGCGGGAGTGGCGCAACGGCAGGCGCTAACGCTGGAGGTCGCCGAGGGAACGCCGCCCGGCGAGTATGAGGTTGTCCTGGTGGCCTACGCCGCGGCAAGCGGCCAGCCGCTCGAGCCCACGCCGGCCAACGGCGCGACTGCAGCGCCCCCGGGGATGAGCCTTGGCCGCGTCTCCGTGGCGCGGCCTTCGCCCCCTCCCGAACCGCGTTCGGCCGTGGCCGAATTCGGACCCCTTGCACTCATCGCAGCCCAAACGCCCGTGACGATTGTCTCTCCGGGGGATGCCATACCGGTGGAGCTGCTCTGGCAGGCGCGGGCTGCACCCGGTGAGCCGCTGGTGGTGGTGCTTCAGCTGCTCGACGCATCAGGGAACGTAGCCGCAGGGCTGGAGGAACAGCCATTGAATGGCCGGTACGATGCGCAGTCCTGGCAGGCAGGTGAGCTGGTGCGCGACCGGCACACGCTGGTGGTGCCGCCGCAACTGTCCGCCGGCGCGTATCGCCTGGTGGTCGGGGTGTACCGTGCCACGGATGGAACGCGCTTCGCACAGGCAGGGGGGCCTGCGCCAGGCAGCCTCGTCTTCGAGATCAAGACCATCGAGGTACGGTAGGCAAAAAGTGAGGGCGACCCGCAGGTCGCCCTCAGATGATGACTGGTCGTGCACCCAGTTTTGAACCTCGTCACTCAGCTTGCGCACGTCCGGCTTGCTCAGGCCAGGCTACCCCGTGACACCCAGAAGTGACCGCTTAGGGCTGCTACCTTCCGATCCTGACCCGGTTCACAGGCTCCCGCCGCACAGGACCCAGCCATCCACGCTCACCGGCAGGCAGTCCTGTTGACCGCAGGCCCTAGAAAGGGAATTCGACCCCGCTGTAGCGGATTGCGGGTTACAGGGCACCGCTGGCTCCCCGTCTAGCACGACCATCTCCGATTATAGCCCAGAAACCGGTGGCGTGTCAAAGAAATGGCGTCAGCGGTTTGTGCGGATAAGGTCCCGGGCACTTGCGAAGTGCCCGGGACCTGGTCCACACGATGCTCACTTGATGGCTACGAACGCCTGCCTCAACCAGCTGCGTCGTCTTTGCGCTTGGCGAACCCTTCGACCAGGCTCGTGAACTCCATCGGGAAGATAAACTTCGTCGATGGTCCAGCGCCCATGGTTTTCAGCGCTTCCAGGTACTGAAGCTGCATGGTCTTCTGATCGATGCCCCGCGCGGCTTCGTAGATCTTGGTCAGGGCCATGTTGTAGCCATCGGCGTTCAGGATGGCAGCCTGTCGCTCGCCCTCTGCGGTCAGGATCGCAGCCTGCCGGGAGCCCTCAGCCCGCAGGATGTCGGATTGCTTGGCGCCCTCGGCCACCTTGATGGAAGCCTCGCGCTTGCCATCGGCCTCGAGAACCACCGCGCGGCGCTCGCGTTCGGCAGCCATCTGGCGGTTCATGGCGGTCTGAATCTCGCGTGGAGGCACGATCTCGCGGATCTCGACACCCGTCACCTTGACGCCCCAGCGCTCGGTGACCTCGTCCAGCTTGGTGCGCAGCACCTCGTTGATCTGCTCGCGCTTGGCCAGCACGTCATCGAGCGGGATGTCGCCGATCACAGCGCGCAGCGTGGTGGTCGCAATACCCTGCGACGCGCCTGCGAAGTCTCGGACCTTCAGGACCGACAGCCCCGGATCGACCACCTTCCAGTAGATCAGGAAATCGATATCGATGGGCGCGTTGTCCTGGGTGATGCATGTCTGGGAAGGAATCTCCAGGAAGTCCTCCCGCAGGTTCACCTTGCTGACCTGGTCGATGATCGGCCAGAGCCACACCAGGCCAGGGCCGCGGGTGCCCGCGTAGCGCCCCAACCGGAATAGCACCAGCCGCTCATAGTCACGCACCACTCGAATCGGCCGGAATATCAGCAGAAAAAACAGAAACAGAATCAGCAGGATCAGGATAAGTAGTGCAGCTTCAGCCATCAGTTAGCTCCTTTCAGGATGGTCGATCACCCGCTCCACACGGAGCCGCAGTCCGTCGACCTCGACGACGCGAACACGCGCGCCGGCAGGGATATCCTCCCCCGTGGCATTATCGGCGCTCCACTCCTCGCCCTCGATGCGAACGATGCCATCGGGGTCAAGCGCCTGCCGTGCGATGCCAGTCTTGCCAACCAGCGTCTCTCTGCCCATGGCCAATGGGCGGAACTGTGCGCGAAATGCCGCGGTGATGCCCATGATGAAGAACGCGCCCACGCCCAAGGTCGTGCCCACGATCAGCCAGGGGTTGAGCTGAGCGACGGGAGCAGCAGTCTGCGGCAGCTCGGCCCACGGCGGCGTAAAGATCAACATCGAACCGATGAGAAACGCGACCACACCGCCGACGGTCAACGCGATGCCGGCAACCTTGATGTCGATCAACAGCATGGCAACGCCAGCGATGATCAGCACGGGGCCAAGCCAGTTGGTCGGCAGCTGCAGCAGGCCATAGAGCGACAGCAACAACATGATGGCGCCAGCTGCTCCCGGCACCACTGCGCCAGGCGAGGCAAGCTCAGCGATGAGCGCCAACAGGCCCAGAACGAGGAGCAGGTAGGCCACATTGGGATTCGCAAGGAACGCCAGAAAGCGATCCACGAACGCCACACCGGTCGGATCATCGATGTAGGGTCCCACACAGCCAGATAGCAGGCCTGCCGACGCCAGGGCCGCGAAACCCAGAGATAAGCGGCAACGCTTCTGCATCGTCGCCTCCTTTCAACATCCTTTAACATTATACCCGAACTCGGTGGCGGCTGCTTGTCGGCAGCCTGATGAGAAGCTGACATGTACCGGCGAAGTGCCGGACGGTGTCACCCGCTGCCCTAACGCCCGATCACTGGCAGGTGGATGGTCGATGCAGGCGTCTCGTTGTAGAGGCGCACCGGTATCGAGATCACACCCGGTGCATCGGGTGTGCCTGCCAGGATCAGTCCGAACGCCTCTCCGCCCAGGGGCAGTGGTTCATCCAGTGTCCAATTGACCCTGAAACCGATCGAGGCACCTGGAGGGTACGGACCAGCCGGAGGATCGGTGGCCGTCAGGCCCTTCCCCTGGACAGCATTGATGGTGACGTCGAAGAATTGGTCCGCCGCCACACCCCAGCCATGTACAGCCGCAAGATACTCCCCGTCGGCCGGGAAGGTCACCTTCACCTGCTCGTTTGCGGAGCTGCTGGTCGATGAGCCGATCACCTCCGTGCCGAAATCAAAGTACCCGTCCGCGTTGGCATCGTAGAGCAGGAAGAGGTCAAGGTCGCCCTCAGCTGCCGCGGTCGACACCTCAAGCAACGCGCCGTCCTGGATGGCGATCGGAAACCTGTAGGTCGCCGTGCTGGGGTTGTCCGGATCGTTTTGAATCTGCGGCAGCGTCTTGGTCTCAGGCATGCCGAGACCGTAGCCCGAAACCTCCAGCGCGGGAAGGGTGAGCGATGATCTCACGGTCATCGCGAAGCCGCCCGAGGTGACCCGGCCCACGAAGAGATCGACCGGGTTCGGCGTGGCCAGGATGGAGCCAACCTGTCCATCGAAGGTTGCTGCGTCATCATTCCCATCGAACATGACGTTGTGCAGCGCCACCACGTTCAGGCCTGGGGTCACGGGCGCAGCCACAACCTCGTGCGGGCCGCCGGTCGCGGTGTGGTAGGTCCACTTGCCCGTGCCGGCGTCCAACCGCGCACTGCCGCCCACGTAGCCGAGCGTGTACGGGCCGAATACATCCTCTGAGCCGGAGAAGTGCGGGAGCTGAGAAGGAAGCTCGCAGCCCTCGCCGTTGCTGAAGCAGTCCCGGGTTGGAGACATGACCAGGGTGTCGATGTCCGTGTTGGCGCCGGTCCAGCGCGTGTCGACCAACAACGCGGTGCCTGGCGGCGTGTCATCCGGAATGTCCATGAAGTAGAAGCGCCAGTCGCCGTCGGCTGTGCTGCTGCCCCAGTCGAAGTAGCCGCGAACCCGGCCGCTGTCATAGGGGGTCGCGAACTGCGACGCGCCACCGAAGGCAAATGTGGCGCCCGACGCCGCGACGTTGGCCACCACCGGCACATTGACCTGGTTCGCGCCATCGCGTAAGCGCAGGGTCGCCTGGTGGAGGCCGAATTGCGCAGATGCGGGCACGGTCATTGTCGCTTCGAAGGTGGCTGCGCCACGCGCGGGCACGGTCAGAGAAGCTGGCGCGGTGAGCCAGGGAAAGTCCACATGCCTGTAGAACGTGAGCACGATCTTCAGATGGGTGACCGGCACGGCAGCCGACCTGGAGCGATGGCTGATGCCGGCGAAGATGCCGTCGTGCAGACGCTCCAGCGGCAGCTTCACGCGCTGCTGCATGGATGTGCCCGTGTCATACCCGTAGCCGAACCGCAGGTATTCTCCTTCCTGGATCTCGCAGCTTGCGTTCGCGAAGTCAGGGAGGCCGCCGGCAATCGGGCAGTTGACCGCTCCGTTACCGTTCTTGTCCGTGAAGAGCACGCCATCGCGGTTGGTGTCGGTCCAGTCGATGGGCACGACGCGCCAGCGCGAGTCGGGCGAGTAGTTGCCGTCGGGATCGAACTCGCCGAATGGGAAGACCAGGCTGACTTCCATCATGCTCGCTTCGTCCGGGATGTAAGGCTCGATGTCGATGAGGTAGTCTGGCAGGTAGAAGCTGGCCGTCTCTCGGCTCTGATCGGCGGTGGTGAGGTCGATTTCCTCCTGGCCGAGCCGCACCAGATGGTCGTCGCTGATCACTAACCTCGCCGAAGATGAGCCGGGGTTGTGGACCGTGAATTGCTGCGTCGCGACCTGGCCCCGGTGCAGGATGCTGGTGAATGCCTCGTGTCTTTCGCCGCGGAAATCCCCGAACATGGCGCTATCAGGCACGACGTACACACCGCCCAGTCCGGCCGCGATCCTCACGGTGCGCTCCGCGTTGACTGTGCCCGCTCCCTCGACGAATCCGTCGTTGTGCGCGGTGTCTGCGCCGGACATCAACAGGGCACGCGCCTCGACATTGGTGGGCCAGACGCCCTGGGCTTCCCTGAACGCCTGCATTGCCAGCGCCAGGTTGCCCATTGCCACGGGGGTCGAGCGACTTGTGCCCCCCCAGCTCTCCCAGGCAGACCAGCCATCCGCACCACCGCCGAACAGTGCCTCGGTGAGCGGGATATCGCCTGCGCCCCAGGCGCCGTTGGCGAGCACCGACACGCCGGTCCCGCCCTGCGCGGTGGGGCCCGATGATGAGAAGCTCTGGAGGTCCCCATGGAGGACCTGTTCCTTGCCTGCGGGCGTCTCGAAGGTGCCGGAGGTCGAGCCATACAGGGTGGATGCGCCCACCGAGATGGCCAGGTTGGCGCCCGGAGACGTCACTGTGCCATAACCAGAGCCATAGTTGCCGCTCGAGTTGCCCTCGACCAGGTGCGGGTTGAGAACACGCCCGATCAGATCATAGAGGCGCGACTCATAGTCCCAGCCATCGTTGACGATACCGCTGCTGC
>CAYLZG010000017.1:0-3478 GCA_964387985.1 uncultured Anaerolineales bacterium
AACGCTCATAGATGTAAGCCACCACCTCATCCCGCCGGTCGGACTCGAAGTCCAGATCGATGTCAGGCATGTGGTGATGCGACTGCGGGTCACCGGGCGATCGTCGCACGCCTTCAGCGTGCTTACCAGGATCGCTCAGAAATCGTTCGAAGAGAAGGTCGTGTTCCAGCGGATCTACTGGTGTTATGTCTAGTACGTATGCCACCACGGAGCCGGCTGCACTGCCACGGCCCTGGCACCGGATGTTCTGTGAGCGCGCAAACCGGACGATATCCCACACGATCAGGAAGTAATCGGCTAATCCCGCGTTTTCGACGACCGCCAATTCGTGGCTGAGCTGGCGCAGCGCGGCCGGGGTGACCGGGCGATACTTTTCGACCAGTCCCGCATGGCTGAGCCGGTACAGATAGCTGAACGGCGTCTCGCCGGCGGGAAGCCCGGCGGCGAACTCTGCGGTCTGGGATGGAAACGCAGGCGTCCGAACGCAGTAGGCCTGCGTCCGAACGCAGTGGGTCTGTGTCCGAACGCAGTGGGTCTGCGTCCTGGGCTGTGAAAAATCAAGGCTGACGGATGAGGATGGATTGGGACGATCAGTCCGGATCGTCGTGCAGCGCTCGGCGATCACCTGCGTCTCGCGGATCGCCTGGGGCAGATCCGCAAAGAGGGCGGCCATCTCGGCCTCGCCTTTGAGGTAAAACTCGGTTGAGGCCGATGCATGACGCAGCGGACCTGCGTCCGAACGCAGTAGGCCTGCGTCCGGCGACAGCCGCGCCGGCAGCTCATCCAGGGAGCAATTGAGACGGGTGGCGGTCAGCACGTCGCAGCCGGTGACCCTCCGGCATCGCGTAATGGACGTCGTTCGTCGCCACCACGGGCAGGCCGCCCTCCTGTGCGGCCACAACCAGCCCGGCACTCAACCGTGCATCATCCGGCAGCCAGTGGCGCTGCACCTCGACCCACGTTCGATCGCGGCCGAAGATGTCGGCAAGCCTGCCCGCGGCCCGCCGCGCGCGCGCTGCGTCACCCTCCAGCACGGCCGCGGCCACCGCTCCCTGCCGGCATCCCGTCAGGCACAGCAGCCCGCCTGCGTGCCGGGCCACATCTTCGATGGTCAGGTAGGGCTTGCCCTTGCTTCCCGCCAGCTGCCCGATGCTGATCAGCCGGCTGAGATTAGCATATCCCGCCTGCGTTTCCGCCAGCAGGGTCAGGTGCGAGCCATGGGCCAGGGTGAGCTCCGCGCCGATGATGGGGCGCACGATGCCGGTTGCCGGAAGCTGGTTGCCGGAAGCTGATTGCTGGTTGCGTGGGTTCTGCGCCGATGATGGGGTGCCCGCGCTGCGTGCGACGCACGCGCGCCAGAAGGCCACGGCCCCGTAGAGGCCATCGTGATCGGTGATGGCCAGGCAGGGCATGCCCAGGGCAGCCGCACGGTCGACCAGTGCTTCGGGCGCGGAAGCAGCATCGAGGAGGGAGTAATACGAGTGGCAGTGCAGTTCACAGTACATGACCGGGAGCACTATCAGTCATAAACCCGCGCACAATACCAGGCCTCGCTCTGCAGGTCATGATAGAGGACGCAGAGCAGCCCACCGCTGGTCGCAAGCTTGAAATACTCGCGCTGCGCACTCGCTTCGGGCCGCCACCATGTCGTATGCACGCGCCAGCGATTGGCAATGAACGCGACCTCGTGCCATTCACCTCGCAGCTGAAAACGCGCCGGAGCCTGGCCTTCATCGTGTGCACCCGGAGGGCCGGCCACCACTTGCACCGGCTCTCCTGCAGCCCAAAGTCGCGTCATGGCCTCTAGCTGAACTCCTTCCAGCTGGCCCGCCGCTCGGGAAGCGGGTGGCCGGGATCGGTCAGGGCAGCCATCTGGAATGCATGCGGCCCGAAACGCGCGGCCAGCCGGTCGAGAAGCGCGGTCAACGCCGCGCGCGAGGCTGGTTCTTCATCGAACAAGGAGAGCTGCTGTGCGGGGGCGTCGCTGATATCGCCCAGCGTCAGCGTGACCTCGCTCACCCCCTCGCCATCCGACGCGGCGACCTGGTGGATCGCACGATCCAGGGTCGCGGCCAAAGCCAGTTGGATGGCCGGGGGAGGGGCGGCGAAGTCGGGGCGTACGGGCGAACCTGCTAAGCCCGCTGAAAGCGTGCGACGGTCGCCTTGCGTGTCCGCCCCAACCGCCCGGACGTCCGCGCTAAATGCTGGCGCTGGCAGTTGGAAAGTGTGAGCGACCGGCACGATGCGCCTGCCTGCGGTCAGGATGGTCAGGCTCAGCCGCCCCACAGCTTGCAGGTTTGCGTGCAGCGGGACCAGCAGCGCGGCCGTGCGTTGCAGCAAGGCGCGCAGGAGGATGTCCCGGTCGGTCAGGGGCGCCTCGAACTCGATGCGGGAAGAAACCTGGGGCAGCTCGCCGGGGGGGATGACGGGGCGCTCGTCGTGACCCTGCGCCCAACGCTGTGCAGTGCGGCCCGCTTCACCGAAACGGGCGAGCACCCCTGCGGCGGGCAGCCGCGCGTAGTCGCCCAGCGATCGAATGCCGAGATGCCGGAGCTGCAGCAATATCGCGGCATCCAGCGGCAAGAGCGCGACCGGCTGGGTCGCAACAAACGATCGCGCTACGGTCGCACCCATCAGGAGCATGATGTCGCGGCCGGCAGCCTGTCCCGCGACAAAAGCGCCGAATTTGGAGTGAGTCAGGCCCAGGCTGGGTGTCAGGCCGAGTTTGCGGATATCCACTGCAAGCGCCTGGCACCAATCCGTCAGGCGATCGCGGCCCGACAGGTCATTGGCCACCATGCCGGGCTCGTCGATTTCCAGGTAGGCGCAGCCCAGGCCTGCAGGCTGCCAGCGACCGGTGTAGAGCGCCACGCGCGCGAGGAACTCGGATTGCAGCTCGAAGACAGGATAGCGGTTGGCGGGGCGCAACATGGCAGCGGGACACCGCGCCATCGCCTGCGACTCGGTCTGTCCCGGTGCGATGCCGCTGGCCGCGGCGAGTGCGTTGAGGGTCAGCACGCGACCGTGGTCATCCAGCAGCGCCCACGGGCCCGCGCACAGGGTGGGCTCGCAGCGCTGCAACACCTCCGCGCCGAACTCGGGTGTGACGAGGTAGGCGACGCCTCGCCGCTTGGGTGCTCCGCGTAGCTCTGCGGGGCGTAGCCCCCCGGAGTCATCCTGCCCCTGGGATGCGATCACAGGCCATCTCCCTGCACCGTGCCGTTGAATGTGATGCGCACGATGGTCCGCACACCTGTTTTTCCAAAGCGATTCTTTTCGATCTCCGCGTGGCCGACATATCCCCGCACGTCGCCGTCGTCGCGGATGATCCACTGCTCGCGGCGCAGGACGATGCGCACGGCGGCTGCATGCGCCATGGCCTGCGATTGCCGCTGCGGCTCAGGGCGATCCGCAGGTCGCGATAGAAAGACAAGGGCGGTAGCAGTATCTGGCAGCACGGCAGAAAGCCGGGCCAATG
>CAYLZG010000017.1:3488-3957 GCA_964387985.1 uncultured Anaerolineales bacterium
CAGCTTCCGCATCTCCATGAGACCCGGCCGGGGCCAGGCTGTCGACGACGAGCAGGGCCAGGGTATTACTCTCCACCAGGTGCAACACGATGGAAAGGGCATCCTCGACGTTGACCGGATGCACGACCAGCAGCCGGTCCAGATCGACGCCGCAGCGGTGCATGTAATCGGGATCGAGAGAACAGCTGGGATCGATCCACGCGGCGAGGACATCCGCATCCAGACGGTGGGCTGTCGCGATGGCTTTGGCGGCTATCGTCAGCTTGCCGGAGGTCGCGGGACCGGAAATCTCGGTGATGCGCCCCTGGGGCAGCCCGCCGTCGCTGGAGTTCTTCGAGCCGGAACGGATCATCGCGTTCCTGAAGACGGTTCCTGACCATGAACCGTTCCACGGAATCAAACTCAATGTGACGCCGCATGGCGTGACGCTCATTCCGGTCGATACTCCCGAGATGTCGTTCGAGACGGA
>CAYLZG010000017.1:3967-17678 GCA_964387985.1 uncultured Anaerolineales bacterium
TGCGTCCAACTCAGCGAACGAGGTTGCAATGCGCGCGAGTGGCGGCGTCTTCTCATCGGGGCCGGCCCGGCGGATCGCGCGCGTTCCATGCGCCAGCTGCAGCCGGGCGACCACTGCATCCAATCTACGATGACGTTGCGATGTCATAGGCCTGGCCTGAACAAGTGTTCAGATATTATAGCCAAAGAATCGGAAAGACAAAAAACCAGGAACGCGCAACGAACAGCTGTGCGCAGCGGGAGGGGACATGAGGGTGTAAGGACTCGGACCCGCCGATGGGCGGGCCGGACCTGCCAATAGGCGGGCCGGACCTGCCAACAGGCAGGCCGGACCTGCCAACAGGCAGGCGTTCGCACACTACGGCTTTACGGTCATGGAGGCTTGTGATAGCATTTGTGCGAGAGAGTGAAGAGACAATGGTGCTGTCCCCGGAATACAGAACGCTTCCGTCGCTGTGGCGTCTCTACGAGGCGACGCCCCGGCGCCTTGCGTTTGGCGCGCGCACGGTCGAGGAGTGGGCTGCCTGGCACGAGCAGCTCAGTGCAAAACTGGTCGAGTTGTTGGGAGGTTTTCCCTCGCCCGCCGAGCACCCACCGCTGAATCCGGTGACCCTCGAAACGGGCGACACCGAAGATTATCGCATCGAGAAGGTCGCCTTCCAGAGCGAGGAGGATGTCTGGACACCCTGCTATGTACTGACGCCCCGGCAGGTTTCCCCTCCCTATCGCCCCGTGATCGCGCTGCACGGACATGGCATGGGTGGCGCGGCCCATCTTATCGGCCGGATCGTCGATGAAAACCTGGCCGAGGAAGAAGCAGCCCACATCGCCCAACACCGGTACGACTATGCCGCCCAACTGGCGCGCCATGGCTACATGGTTTTTGCTCCGGAACAGCGCGGCCTCGGCGAACGAATAGAAACCTGGCCCGGCATGGTCACGATGGACGACGGCGACCCGCTATGGCAGAAGTCCTGCCGCGGCATCGCGTTCAATGCCATGCTGTTGGGCAAGACGGTGATTGGCCTGCGCGTGCTTGATGTGATGCGAACCATCGATTATATCGCCCAACGACCGGAGCCGGTGGTGGCTGGCCTGGGATGCCTGGGCCTGTCGGGCGGTGGGACAACCACCCTCTTCGCGGCCGCGCTGGACTCGCGCATCACGGTTGCCGTGGTAAGCGGGTATCTGAGCAGCTTCCGCGAGTCGATTATGGCCATCCGGCACTGCGAGTGCAACTATATCCCCGGCATACTGAACTATGCGGAGATGTCTGACATCGCCGGGCTGATTGCGCCGCGTCCGTTGCTGGTTGAGTCCGGAACGCAAGACCCCATCTTTCCTGTCTCGGCAAGCCGAAAGGCATACGCAGAAGTCAGCCGGATCTATGAACTTCTGGGGGCGGACGATCGTCTGAAGGCCGATGTCTTTGAGGGTGCTCACCGCTTCTCCGGTCGCAAGGCATTCGACTGGCTGGACCGGTGGCTGCCGGCAGCCCGTTGATTCGCCGCCGCCTTCGAGCCCTCGATCATGCCTGACTCCCCCGTGAAAGACGGCTATAACAAGGCTGCTGACGCCTACCTTCAGGGGCGAAGTCAATTCGAGGGCGACCGGTACCTGGACAAGCTCGCGCTACTTCTCAAACCTCAGGCGTCCGTTCTCGATCTTGGCTGCGGGGCCGGCATACCGGTCGATCGCTACCTCGTTGACCGCGGCTTTCGGGTCACCGGCCTGGACTTCTCGGAAAAGCAGATCGAGCTCGCGCGCGCCCTTGTGCCCGAAGCAACCTACATGGTCAAAGATGTGGGTGAGCTGCGCCATGGCGAGCACCAGGTCGATGCCGTGGTTTCGTTCTACGCCATCTTCCACCTGCCGCGGGAGTCGCACGAATCGCTTTTCCGCACCATCCACACGTTCCTGGCGCCGGGCGGCTACCTCCTGGTGACGATGGGCTCATCCGAATGGGAAGGCAGCGAATCCGACTTCTTCGGCGCGCCCATGTGGTGGAGCCACTACGGGCCCGATGAGAATCGCGCGATCATCCACCGCGCCGGCTTCGAGATCCTACTGGACGAGATCGACGAAAGCGGGCACGAACGGCACCAGGTGATTTTGGCGCAAAAAAGCAGCTGTGAAGAAGGAAAACCTCCTGAGTAACTGCCCTCATTGAGATCCTACGCTGGCGGAGGACGGGTGCAACGCGGTCTTTACTCCACATATGGTGGAGTTTCGGATCGGCGAACAGGAAAAAACAGTGATCCGGTTCGTAATTGAAGAAGCGCGCTCGTCTGGAGGCCGTCACGGCGAAGCTGCCCTCCGGTTGGACCGTAATCGAGATGGTCCATGAGGACTTCGGCTGGACCGCCCGGGTCGCCGACGAGAACGGCTACCCCGGCACGGAGATCCTCATCTTCGACGAGCCGCCCGAGAACCCCCACCACCGGCTGCCGGGGTAAAACGACCGGACTTAGCGCACCGCTTCCCAATCACATTTCTCTGTGCGATAATGTCGCCGTTGCGATGCCTGACCTGATTCCTGCGCCATCCACGGAGACCACATCATGAAGATCCTGCCAGCCCTCTCCCTGATTCTGGTCGTGATGCTCAGTTCGTGTTCGCCCATGCCCACGCCCGATGCACCCGCGACCGAGACGGCAATTGCCGCCCGAATTTTCGCCACGCTCACGGCCGCCGCGCCGATGCCTGTACTTATACCCGCCACGGCCGTGCCCAGCACGACCCCCGTACAACCAGTGCCCACTGCCACCTCGGCGCCAAGCGACACGCCGGTCCCGCCGGCGGCGACTCCCACGGCCAGCGCAACATTGACGCCCACTCTCGTCGCGACCGCGCTGCCGGCGACATCCCCGCCGACGCCCAAGCCAGCCGCGCCAGCTCCGACCCGAGTTCCCGCCGCTGTGCCTGCCAAGAAATCTCTCGAAGTGGTTTACATCAACCTGCACTACGAATGCCAGATGACCGAGTGGGCCGACCTGGTGCGGGTATGGGGCTATCGTAGCTTCCAGGCCGACATGTTCATCAAGAACAATTCCGGTGAACCCGTTCAACCGCCCTGGAGCCCGCAACAATGGATCATCACCGACGGCGCCAACGAGCGCACCAGCGACCTGATCTGGGAGTGGGGGCGCGTCCAGGCCCGGCCCTACAACCAGCCGGTCATCGCGCCCGGACAGAGCGCGGGGTGGACCTTCATGGCGTTCCCGGTCGAGCGCAACGAGTGGGTGAAGGCGGTCGAATTCGAATGGCAGGGCCAGGTGTACCGCACCGAGTTCGATCTGGGGCCGCTTGGTAACGCACACAACTACAAGGATTGCGGGGAGTACCCTCCGTTGACCGGACCGCGGACGCCGGTGCCAGTCAACACCCCGTCAGAACCTGGAGCCGGCGATGAGGAGCCGCCTGCGCCGGCGCCTGAGCCGACGCCTGAGCGTTAAGGGATAGAATCCCGGAGGAGATCAGGTCGACAATGCGTACAGACAGCGCACGCGGCAAGATTACGCCTGCTCACCGAACATCGGCTCGGTCGGTTCCTCAAACCACGGCGACCTGACCGGCAGTGGCCAGACGCGGATCAGATCGCGCCCCGGACACGCGATCGCAGCCACCTGCCGGTCGGCGTACGCCCACAACTCGCAGCTCCCCACCGGCACTGCGAAAACCCCTTCCGGCAGCGGAGACTGGAACGTCAGGGAGATCAGCAAGGCAGCCAACCGACGAAACGCGGCATCGCTCAGCCTCCATCCCCTCTCCGCCTCCGCAGCACCTTGACCAGCACGATTCCATGGATCGCACCCACCACGGCGCCGGCCGTGGTCGTGGCCGCAACGACGATGGGGACAGCCTGGCCAACACTCGCGCCGGCTGGGATCGAACCCATGCCCAGGAACACCACCGGCATCCCGACGAGCCAAGCCAGCGAGTTCGCCGGCAGCCACAGGGAGGCGCGCCGCACCCCTGATGTCGTCCGGAGGATAGTCCATTGCACGAACGCGAGGATGACGCCCGCCACCAACCCAAGGCCCGCCGCCATCACATAGGTGAGCCACTCCGGCATCTCGGCCGCGGCCTGGCCTTCGCCTGCGCCGCCGGCCATCAGCGTGCTGGGCAGCATGCCCAACCCCCAGGCAACCATCGCACCGATCACGGTGGCCACGATCCAGGAACGCAGGGGCAGTTCCGGCAGCCTGCGCCGCAGCACGATCCCCTGTGCCGCGCCGACCACGATTCCTTCGAAGACGCCCAACAGGATGCCGGCGGTCAGGCTGGCCACGAACGGCCACGCACCGGGGAGACCTTCCACCGCGCTGCCGAGGACGCCGAAGCCGACCAGGAGCACCGTGCTCAGCCCGACCGCCTCGCCAAGCGCGTTCGCCAGCACCCAGCGCAGCCAGAAGATGAGATCGCGTTCGACTTTCATCGCTCTACCCGTCCGCTCCGCACAAGACTAGCGCGGCGCCAGAATCTGGCCGAGTGCGATGAACAGCCAGAATCCACCGATGGTAACGGCCAGCCCAATAGCAACCAGGTTGAACCACGATCGCTCCCCCCGCTTCAAAGCGATCACGCCAGCGACGAGGGCAGCGATCGCAAGCACGACCTCGAACGCGACGCCAACCAGGCTCAAGGGAATCGGGATGCGACGGCTGCTATCGCCTTGAAGCAGTGGCCCCAGCAGGGCAAAAAGCAACCGGCCCCAGAAAAATGTGGCAAAGCCCAGCCAGAAGGCTCGCCAGCCAAGTCGTGACGATGGCTGGAGGGGTCGTTTCATCGGCTGCCCTCCTCTGGTCTCGGAGATTTCGAGCCTATTTTGCCAGTGAGCGGATGAAGTCCAGATCCAGTTCGCCCTTTGCACCCCAACCTTTCTTTCCTTCTGGAATCTCCGGGCGGAATTCTGCGTAGAGATCATACGCTCTGCTTGCCAGTTCTTTGGGTGTATACGCCTCTGCCAGCGTCTGCATGGCGGCACGCGCTTCGTCGAGATCCGCCCGGAATTTCTGCTGGAGATATTTCTCGACGCTCTCGGCACGGATCACTTCTCCGTCGATCGCAGCGCGCAGCCCCTGTGGTGTCCTGATGGTTGGAATACCTCTTCCCAGAACATCGATGGTCTCCACCTCGCCAGGCGTTTCTTTCCTGCGGTCTTCTGCCTTCTCGGCTTCGGTCTTCGCTTCGTAGATCCCTAATCGCCGGCCTTTGGCTTGCGCGTTGAGTGCCGCAACTGCCTTGCCCAGGGTCAAGGCAGTTTCCTTCTCATAGCCCAATCGCTCCGCCACGACAACGGCCCACAGCGTCAACACAGGTGCACGATTGATCTTGATTTTTGCGATCCCCATACTTCAGCTCCTGACCCGTGAGTACAAATACCGGCCGCAGCCCTGATGTGAGTATAGCACAGCATTGATCCGGTGAAGGGCCAAAACAGAACCGGCAACCCTTACGGATTGCCGGAAGCGGAGTGCATGGCCCTTGTAGATTAGCAGTTAGCGGACGCGTGATGGGTCTGATCGACGATGACGCTCTGCGGGGCATCCTGGCCGGCAGGGCGCCCCGCAGCAGGCGAGCGTACACAGCAGCGGGTGCCAGGTCAATCCCCAGTTCCCCACAATGATAACGAAACAAGATTCTTCCTCGTGCTATTGGAGCTACCTGGGCCAGAAAGCGCCAGTGCGTTTGCAATATTCGGCATAGGCGTCGCCATAGCGCCATAGCAAATCCTGCTCCTCAGCGAGGCTCATCATGATGAAGATGGGGATATAGATAAATGAGAACAGTGCCAGAAAGGGGGAATGCAGCAGAAAGGCGATCACCCACCACAGAAACACCTCACCTACCGCTTGTGGATGGCGAAGTTTAGTGTAGATGCCGCCGTACAGGGTGTGCTCTTTCTTCGGACGCAGGGCCTCCTCGCCGGCGTCTCTTAAGCCAATGAGCATCAGTGTGGTCGACGGAACAGCAATCACCACGGCGATCAGCGCAGAAACCCACCACGCCCAGGGGAATGTCTCAGGCAGTGGGGTAGGCAATGGGTAAAAATAGTAGATCACATAGTTGATGACGATGATCAATTCAAAGAAGGCGGACACAATGCGATCGCGACCACACCGGGCGTAAGCGCTGGGACCCAGCACCTTTTCGCGCGTTGCCGGACTGGCGCTGAGCATATAGAAATGCAGAAACAGTAGCGAAGCAAGAATCAGAACAGCGAAATTGATCCAGGCAATCATGAGAACTCCCTGACCTCATGGTGATGATACCACAACCAAACCATGCTCGTCTACGGGTGCGCGTTGGGCCAGCTAAAATGGGTTCTCCCTCACTTCGCGTAAGTGGCATCAGCTTGGAATATCTTTGAACAGAAAGCTCCTTGGACATTCCGCGTTTTTGCTTAATGATCGGAGTACTCACTTGTGCGCACGAAAGGTGGCTGGACAGATACCCCCTAGCGGGCAATGAGCGTATGAGAAAAAAACTGGAGTGGGCTCCTGATAATCTCGCAACTGAACAAACAATAATGGGGCAGCCATAGAACTAATGCCAGGATACAAATAGTAATCGAAGCGCAATAAAAGACCAGACGATGATCCAGGTGCGCCTGCACATCGGCTACAGTGGATCCGCTATCGGCTTCCTTCTTCCAAAGTATGAACTCACGATAAGGCAGATTCACTGAGACGGCCAGCATGGCAGAATTTATGCAAGTGACCGTGAACCATCGACCGTAATCGTAGGCTGTGAAGTAGACGAGCAAAGAAAACAGGAGCGGGATTAAGAAGTACCTGCAAAAAAACAGGTCTGAATACCGCATCGCCGACTGCGGTGAGAAGGACTGTGTGAGCCGCGCGCGGAGAATCGAATACACCGCCTGTCGAACGAGATACCACAGGGAAATTCCCAGCGTCGGAAGAAGCAGAATCCAAGTGCTCCAGTTCATAGCAATAATCTGCCGTGTAATGTAGGCGGCTCTCGCCAACGTCCACTGCATAGGAATGAAGGAGCCGGGCAAGGTCGATCCACTGAGCTTGTCGGGAGGCAAGATACAGGAGCCTTCCCGAATCGCGCCAGCGGCCGCCCATTTTTCGCAGATGCCAAACAATGTTGAGTAGCTCGGTGTGCCGGTCAGATACACGGCGCCGAACGCAATCGCCGCCGGGAAATATAGTAGCCCGATCCCCAAGGCGGTCCGTCTGAATTTGTGTGGGGCCTTCATCCGCAGAATTGCTAGCGTAATCATCCCATGTAACGGAACGAACAACAAGAAATTCCCTTCGTGGACCAAAATGATTGCCGGCAGGAGTATCACGGTGACGGGCATCAACCAGCCGACATAGCGCCGCAGGTTGCCGGCCGGAAGCACAGAGCCATCGCCGAGTGGAAAGGTTTTTTCGACGATAAGTAGATGCAGGAGCACTGTGACGTACCCAAGGATTTCCTTCCGGGCGATGGCCTGGTGGTCATGTAGGTAAAAAGCAAAAAGCGAAGGAAGGAACAGCAGCCCAAACAATACTAATGGATGATAGATTTTCCAGAACCGCACCAGCAGTCGAACGTAACCCAACGCTACCGCTAGGATCAGGATCCAGGAAAGCATCGCGACAAATTCTAGCGGAGTGACCGCAGCCGGAACTAGTCGCCAAATTTCACCCGACAGCCCGCGCCGGATAAATCCCTGGGAATAATCGATCAGCCAGTCGGTATAAGCCCAATAGTTTAGGCTGGTCCCGAAGGCGTCTGTGTGGAACCAGTAGAGGAACTCGCGAATCCAAGCTGCGGAGAAAACAAACAACAATAGCAAATTGAGAATAAGACGCAGTCGGTCAAGAGAAGATTTTACGCGCATTCCAAAGGCCATTTCTTGCGTCACTTGCGGATGTTCCGCAGGCCAGCGGGGGGGCTGACTTGCCGGAGACAATCACGATCGTCGAAGCGACGCAGATGCTCGGGATGCACCGAGACACCGTCCGGGAGCTGCTGAAGAAAGGCGAGTTGAAGGGCTTCAAAAAGGCCTTCGCCCCCACCTCCCCCTTCGTCGTCGATCGCGACAGCGCCCTCGGTAGCGATAGCGTCCTCGGTAGCGATAGCGTCCTCGGTAGCGATAGCGTCCTCGACTTCGATCGCCGCCGGCGCGAGCAACCAACACCAACCCGTTAAAACGAGACGGGCGCCCGGCCAGGCGCCCGTCTCGCTGCCTCTAGTTGTTCTGTTACGTGGAGACGCACCTTAACAACTGATCCGATTTCCATCGGGCCTTGAGGCTACACTCCTCGAGGAGGACTCGAACCTCCAACCTTGCGGTTAACAGCCGCTTGCTCTGCCAATTGAGCTATCGAGGATCACAGACGCCCTCATTATACGGACACGGACCGCTTCCGTCAAAATGACAGGGGTGCGCTCCTTAACCCAGGTAGTCGCGCAGTTTCCGGCTCCGAATCGGGTGCCGCAGCTTGCGCAAAGCCTTGGCTTCGATCTGGCGGATGCGCTCGCGCGTGACGCCAAACTCCTGCCCGACCTCTTCCAGGGTGCGCGCGGTGCCGTCCTTCAATCCGAAGCGCATCTCCAGCACCTTGCGCTCGCGCTCGCTCAGCCCCTTGAGGATCTCCTCCATCTGCTCCTTGAGGAGGTGGCGGCTTGCCTGGTCCGCCGGCCCGGGCAGGCTGTCGTCCTCGATGAAGTCACCCAGCGAGCTGTTCTCCTCCGTGCCCACCGGCGTCTCCAGCGACATCGGCTCCTGCGAGATACGCATCACCCGGCGCACCTTGGCCGCCGCGATCGCCAGCCGGCGCCCCAGTCCTATCTCCAACTGTTGTCCCGCCGCAAGGGAAACCTCGACCATCTCCCTGTCTTCAGGCACGAGATAGTCCATCTCCAACGCGATTTCCTCCGGCGTCGGGTCGCGGCCCAGCTCCTGCATCAGTCGCCGCTGCACCCGAATCTGCCGGTTGATGCTCTCCACCATGTGAACCGGAATGCGGATCGTGCGCGCCTGGTCCGCGATCGCGCGGCTGATGGCCTGGCGGATCCACCACGTCGCATAGGTGCTGAACTTGTAGCCGAGCGTCGGATCGAATTTGTCCACCGCGCGCAGCAACCCGATGTTGCCCTCCTGGATCAGGTCCAGGATCGACATGCCGCGCCCCACGTACCGCTTGGCCACGCTCACCACCAGGCGCAGGTTGGCCTGGGCCAGGCGCTGCTCCGCGTTGCGGCCGCGCTGCCGCGTCAGGGTGAGCGCATCGCGCGTCTCCGCGTCCAGGTCATCGCCCTTTAACGATTCGGCTGCCGCTTTGCCCGCGATGATGGCATTCGCCAGGGTGACTTCTTCCTCGGCCGAGAGCAGCGCGGTGCGGCCGATCTCGTGCAGGTACATCCGGACCGGGTCGCTGGTCGCGGCGGGATCGCCCCAATCGTCCAGCACCTCGTCCAACGGCTTGTGCACCTCGCGCTCGACTTCCTGTTCGAGCTTGATATCCCGCGGTATCGCGGGCACCTTGGCATCCTCAGACCCATCCGGCAGCAAATCTACCGGCCGGCCATCCGCATCCAGGGCCACCCGCAAATCGACCAATTCCTCAACGTCGAGCGGTTCTTCCGGCTCGACGACATCCACGATGACCGTTTCTTCGACCGCTGAGTTGTTTTTTACCCCTCGGCGCGGGGGGCGACCCGGCCTTGCCGTTCGACGAGCGGTCGTCGCGAGCACATCCGGTGCAGGCTCTTCGTTGAGTTTGTCTGCAGGAGGACGGGTAGTACTGCGCCGGCGTTCGGCATTCGTTGGCATTACTTCCCCTTTTACCTCAGTTCTCGGCAAGCGGCTTACGCTGAGCCAATACTCCAGCAATGGAGCGCATGTTCAGCAACTTCTGAATGTGGCGCTTCTGCGCAGTATAGGTCGTCATCAGCTCCTGCAACCGCCGTATCTCCTCCCGGTCTTCGGCTGCGGTGGTGTCGCGAATCAAGAATTCAAGCTGCTGCACCTGGCGCTTCAGATTGCGCTCCCGGATGCGCAGCAGCGAGTCTCCCAGGTCCTTGATCAGCTTCTCGTCGGTCAACGACGGCCGCATCCGAACCTCTGTGACAGCCGCCAGGGCTTGCGCATGAAGCGGCTCGGCCAGCCCGCTCAGCCGCTCCTCGAGCGACAGCTCGGGCGGCGCCGGCATCTGCGCGAGCAAGGCCGCCAGCAGTGTCTGGTTCATTGCGCTGGTCAGATCATCCGGCCCGAGCGGCGGCGCTTGCTGGCCGATCATCTCTTCGTCCAGCCCCGCGAGCAGATCGGGCCGCAGGAACAACCACCCCAGAATATACTCCTCAGGGCCGAACACCTGCGGCACGGGGGCTGCTTCCGCCCGCCTCCTTCCGCTGCCCCCAGCGCCCCTGCCCCCAGCGCCGCTGCGCCGCGCGGCCTCCTCTGCGCTCGCCTGGGCGCGGCGCTCTTGCAGCCGCCCCCCTCGCGAAATCTGGTCAGCCACCAGGCGCTCATCGATCTGAATCGCCCGCGCCACTGCCTGGATGTAATGCGTGCGCTCGATCGGGTTGGCAACCTCCAGGATCAGGGGCGCCAGCCGCTCGATGGCTCGCGCCTTGCCAGACCCGGTCGACAGATCCTCCTCGCGCGTGACCAAAGCCAGGTAGTAGTCCACGATCGGCCTGGCGCTGTCGATCACCTGCCGCCAGCGCTCCACGTCACGGTAGGCCAGCTCGTCCGGGTCCAGCCCGTCGGGCAGCGCCGCAATGCGCAGCTGCGCCTTCAGCCGGCTTTCGTGGCGCACCAGTCCGGTCGGACTGAAGACCGGCTCCCAATCGCGCTCCAGCGACGACCGGGCAGCCTCCAGGCCGCGCACGGCGGCATGTTCGCCCGCCACATCCGGGTCCAGGGCCAACGTGACGTTGGCCGTGTACCGTTTCAGCAGCCGCATCTGCGCCTCAGTCAGCGCCGTGCCCATGCCCGCGACGACGTTCGCAACGCCGACCTGGTGCGACATCAGCACATCCATGTATCCCTCGACGATCACCGCGAGGTCTGCATCGCGGATCGCCTTGCGGGCCATGTCCAGGCCGAAGAGCACGCTTCCCTTGTCAAAGAGCGGTGTTTGCGGCGAATTCATGTACTTCGGGCTCGGATACGCCGGATCTTCACGCAGGATCCGCGCCCCGAAGCCGATCGTCCGCCCCTGTCCATCGCGAATCGGAATCATCAGCCGGCTGCGAAACCGGTCGAAGTAACTGCCGGTCTCCTCCTTCCGGATGACCAGGCCGGCTTCTTCAAGCTCCTCGGGCCGGTAGCCCTTGCCCTGCAGCCGATTTTTCAGTGCATCCCAGCTGTCCAGCGAATACCCAAGCTGCCAGTTTTCCCAGGTCTCCCGCGTTAGTCCGCGGCGGTCGAGATACTCTCGGGCGATCGCGCCTTCTTCCGACTTGCTGAGCAGGTGATGAAAGTAGACGGCTGCGTCTGTTTGGATGGCTCGCAGCCTTTCGAGCCGGCTGTCCTCTCCCGAAGCCTGATCCGATTGCGGCTTCAGCTCCACGCCCGCTCTGGCAGCCAGGATTGCCAGGGCTTCGCCGAAATCGACGTTCTCGCGCTTCATCACGAAGGAGAAGATGTCGCCGCCGGTCGCGCAGGCGCCGAAACAGTGCCAGTTCTGGCTGTCGGGAAACACCACGAACGAGGGCGTCTTCTCGTTATGGAACGGGCATAGCCCCTTATAGGTGCGGCCCGCCTTCTTAAGCTGCACGTACGTGGACACCACATCGATGATGTCCAGGCGGTCCTTGATCTCGTCGATAACAGTCATCGGTCGGCCTGGCCCTCGCCGGGCGCGATCATCTGGGCGGCCTGGCCGAAGGGTAAAAGAAATTATACCCGCGCCAAGGGGGAGTGTCAAAGGAATTCAGAAGACGCCGCAGAGCAGCGATCCACCCGGGATTACTTTGCCAGGCGCCAGCCGCGATACACGCGGCGCGACTCTTCGACAGTGATGAACGCCTTCTCGTCGATCTTGTCGATCATCTGGAGCACCTTAGGCAGATCAGCGCGGCGCACGACGATCTCGTAGATCTCTACGTTGCCGCGCATCCCCTGGCCGCTCATCTCCGTCACGCCGTAACCGGCCTGCCGCAACGCGTCAGCAATGCGCTTGCTGAGGTCCGTAGAGATGACCCGCACCACGGTCCAGCCCAGGGCCAGGTGTTCCTCGATCGTCATGCCCACCAGGGTGCCGGCTGCGAAGCCACCCGAATACCCCAGGACATTCCAGACGTTGCCGACGTTGCGAACGACCTGGCTGATGGCAACGACGAAGATGGTGACCTCGACAAAACCGATCAGGGCCGCCAATGGCTTGCGTCCGCGCACGGTCATCAGGATGCGCAGCGTGCCCAGCGTCACATCGGTGAGTCGCAGGCAAAATATCAACAGCCCACCCAGAAAAGCTTCCATGTTTGGTCTCCACTGTGTTCGGTGCAATCAACGCGTTTGCATCCAGCCGAAGAACAGGATGAAGAGCAGGCTGGCGACGGTGCACGTCACCAACATCACCGGCAGGCCGGATCGCACCCACACGCGTATCGTGATGGGGGTGCGGGTCTTCTCGCTGAGCGCTACGGTGACGACATTGGCCGTCGAACCGATGGGCGTTCCATTGCCGCCAAAGCCCGCTCCCAGCGCCAGCGCCCACCACAGAGGCGTCGAGTTGATTCCCAGGAATCCCAGCTGCTCGATCACAGGAATCATAGCGATGGTGAACGGGATATTGTCGACGATTGCGGACAGAAGTGCAGCCACCCAAAGCATGACCAGGCTTGCGCCCAGAAGACTGGCACCGGCCAGCTCCGCCATGCCGTCCGCGATCGTCCTCAGCACGCCTGAGGCCTCCAGCCCTCCGGCGGCCACAAACAGGGCGGCAAAGAAGAGCAGGACACCCCACTCGATGCGCCGCAGCGTCTCGTCCACATTGGGGCGCACCCACAGCAGTGCGGCCGTCGCCCCAGCCAGGGCAATGAACCCTGGAGTCACGAGGAGGGCGCCCTGGAGGAAGAACAGGACGATGACTGCGCCCAAGACAATCAGGATCTTGCGCATGGCCGTGCGGTCGGTCAACCCTGCGTTGGCATCCAATTGCGCCAATGCTTCGACATTAGCGGACCGCGCCCCGAGCTCGCGCCGGAACACGAACCGCAGCACAAAAAGCGCCACCAGCCAGGCTACCAGAACGAGCGGCGCCAGGTGGGTGAGGAACGAAATGAAGCTGAAGCCAGCGGCCGAGCCGATGACCACGTTGGGCGGATCGCCCACCAGGGTAGCCACGCCGCCTGTATTTGAAAGCAGCGCCTCTGCCATCAGCATAGGAACAGGACTGATGCCAAGGATCTCCGCGATCAGAATTGTTACCGGCACGATCAGCACCACCGTCGTGACGTTATCCAGGAACATCGACAGCAAGGTGGTGAGGCTGCCGAGAGCTACAAACAAGGCCAAAGAATTGCCCCTGGTGCGTTGGGCAACCTTGATGGCCATGTACTGAAAGAAGCCCGTGTGCTGAAGCATGCGCACCAGGATCATCATGCCGAGCAACAGAATCAGGGTGTTGAAATCGATGGCGGCCAGCGCCTGTTCCTGGCTGTAGAAGCCGAGGGCCATGCCCGCGATCAGCATCACAACAGCGCCAGCCAACGCCACAATCGTGCGGTGCAGGCGCTCC
>CAYLZG010000017.1:17688-21792 GCA_964387985.1 uncultured Anaerolineales bacterium
CGACGAAGGTCGTCACGAAGATGCCGGCAGCCACGATTTGCGCCAGGGTCATGTGGGCGGCTCCGTCTGCACCCAAGGTGTGAAGAAGGCTGCGGCGATATCGACGCGCGAGGCAATGCCCACCAATGCCCCGGCCTTGTCGACCACAGGCAGGTCACGGATATCGTGCCGCGACATGGTTGCCAGGGCGCGCAGCAGGCCGCAGGTCTCCTCAACGGCTACCGGTGGCTGCATCAGATCACGCATGATCAGTCGCACGGCTGCGCGCACATCCTGAGGCCGCAAGGTCTCGAGGACGCCGAAATCGTGCACGAAATCGATGTTGTCCATCAGTGCCACAAAATCGGGCATGAACACCTGGAGCAGATCCTCCAGGCGCACCACTCCCACGAGCAGACCGAGGGTATCGACCACCGGCAGCGTACCGATGTGGTGGACGACGACGAGTCGCGAGGCTTCTTGCACCGTAGTCGAAGGTGCAACTGAAATCGCCGGGCGCTTCATGCAGGAACCGATCATGCTACTTCTCCTTGCCGGGCCCCTGACCGGGCTCGTTCTCTGCCATCCGCCTGAGCCTCATGGCCGTGTATAGCACATCGATCAGCCCTACCTGCGCCACGCGCGCTCCCAGGGGGTATCCGTGCCCCACGGCATCCTGCGCGGCAGTGCACAGGCTGATGTCCGCGAGCAGGGCAATCGGCGATGCCGGGTGGTTGGTCAGTGCGATCGTCCGGCCGCCCGCCTTCCTGGCCGTCTCCAACGCGCGCAATACTTCGGGCGCTGCGCCCGAATGGGAGATGCCAACGGCCACGTCGTCCGGGGTCAGGAGTGACGCCGACAGCGTTTGCAGCTGCGCATCGATGTAGGGCTGTGCGCGTACACCCACCCGCATCAGCTTGTACTGCAGATCGAGCGCGGCGACCGCGCTGCCGCCCGAGCCGTAAATATCCACCCGTCGCGCCGCGAAAAGCACAGCGACCGCCTGCGCCAGCGCCCGAAGGTCGAGGACGCGCAAGGTGTCTTCGAGAGACCGCATGTCGTCTGCGATCACCTTGTGCGCGGCCTGGGCCAACGTGTCGCCGGCAGCCACGGCAGCATAGATCGCGGGCGTCGCAAGCGGCAACTCGCGCGCGAGGGTGATCTTGAAGTCCTGGTAGCCGTCCGTGCGGACGCGGCGGCAGAATCGGAAGATGGTCGTATCGCCGACGCCGCAGCGCTCCGCGAGCTCAGCCATCGGCAAGTGAATCACTTCGTAGGGATGGTCGAGCACGTACTGGCCGACCTTCTGCTCCTGTTCGTTCAGCGAAGGGAGCAGGCCACGAATGGTCAATAGCAGATTAGGTGCGGGCAGGTCGCTGCCGGCCATAAGATTCGCCTCCGCGAGTGACGTTTGACAAATTGTCCATCTGATAGTACTATAAAGAAAGAATTATCCTTTGTCAAATGAAGTGCGGATGAAATTTCCTCAGCAATTGACAACACTTACAGGCTCCTGATAGCCCTACAGATATTGGCCTGACGGGTCTCTGCTGACTTATCAGGCATGAGTTGATCTCGGGTGAGGCGAATGATGAAACAAAAAACGGTTGTCGCCGCAGCACTGGGCGAGTGCGTCCATGTTGCAGGCGTCATGAAATTTCTGCGGCTGGCCGAAGAGGCCGGCTGGCGCACGGTGTTCCTGGGTCCCGCGGTCCCGGTAGAACACGTTCTGGAGACCGCACGGGCCGAGGACGCGTCGCTCGTCGGCGTCTCCTACCGGCTGACTCCGGAGACGGGCGAACGACTGTTGGGCGAATTTGCCGAGGCCGCCGACGACCTGCACGCCGCGGGCGTGCGTTTCGCGTTCGGCGGAACCCCGCCCGTGGCCGAGCGTGCGGCCAAATTCGGGTTCTTCGAGCGCGTCTTCGATGGCTCGCAGCCGCCCGAGGAAGTGGCCGCCTACTTGCGCGGCGCCTCGTATACTGCGACCGAAGCCGGCTTCCCACAGCGGACCGTAGATCGCATCGCCTGGAAGGCGCCCTATCCGCTCATCCGCCACCACTTCGGATTGCCAACCTTGGAGGCCACGCGTGCCGGGATCGAGCAGATTGCCGGCGCGCGTGTGCTGGATGTGATCTCGCTCGGCATCGACCAGGACGCACAGGAGAACTTCTTCCACCCGGAACGCCAGGACCCGCGGCGCACCGGCGCAGGGGGCGTGCCCGTTCGCAGCCCGGATGACTACCGGAGCCTCTTTGCGGCGAGCCGCAGCGGCAACTACCCGCTGCTCCGCACCTACTCGGGCACCGATGACTTCGTGCGGCTCGCAGAGATGTATGTCGATACGATCAATATCGCCTGGGCTGCGGTGCCGCTCTTCTGGTTCAACGCGATGGACGGCCGGGGTCCGCACGATCTCGAGACTTCGATCCGCTTCCACCAGGAGCTGCTGGCCTGGTACGGCGCGCGGGACATCCCCGTAGAACTCAACGAGCCGCACCACTGGGGCATGCGCGACGCCCCGGATGTCGTCTTCGTCGTCGCAGCCTACCTGTCGGCGTACAACGCCCGCGCGTTCGGCGTACGCGACTACATTGCCCAGTTCATGTTCAACAGCCCGCCCGGCCTCTCCGATGCCATGGACCTGGCGAAAATGCAGGCCTGCCTGGACCTGATCGAGCCGCTGGCGGACCGGTCAACCTTTCGCGTGTATCGCCAGACCCGCGTGGGGCTGCTCAGCCACCCCCTCGATCCGGAGGCGGCGCGAGGGCACCTGGCTGCGGCCACCTATCTGCAAATGGCGCTCAAGCCGCACATCGTGCACGTGGTCGGCCATACCGAGGCTGACCATGCAGCCACGGCAGAGGATGTGGTTGCGGCCTGCAAGGTCGCGCGGCGGGCCATCGAAAATGCCCTGGCCGGCGCACCGGACATGCTGGGTGATCCGCGCGTGCGAGCGCGCGCAGCCGAGCTCGTGCACGAAGCCCGGCAGACCCTGGATGCGATCCGAGGGATGGCAGGGGATGCACGCAGCGCACGTGCGTCTGATGCGGCGATCCGAGGATCGGCGCTCCAGGGATCGTATGACCCTCTCACGGACCCCGCCGTCCTGACGCGCGCCGTGACTTCCGGCATCCTGGACGCCCCACACCTTCGCAACAACCGCTACGGCAGGGGCGCCGTTGTCACCCGCATCGACCGCCGCGGCGCATGTGTCGCGGTCGACGCCGCGAATGAACCGCTCGCCGAAGCGGACAGGCTGGCGAGCCTCTCCTCACACCCATAGCAAAGGAGTCAGTTCTATGTCCATGACTCAAAACCTGACCGTCATCGGCGCAGGCCATGGCGGCAAATCGATGGCCGCCCACCTGGCGTTGATGGGATTCCGCGTGACGCTGTTCAACCGCACGCCCGAACGCGTGGCAGCCATCAAATCCCGCGGTGGTATCGACATGGAAAGCTACGATGGCGGCCCGCGCGGCTTCGGACGGCTTGCAAACGTAACGTCAGACATGGCCGAGGCGCTGGCAGAAGCCCATGTGGTGCATGTGGTCATCCCTTCCTCGGCCCACGCCGAAGTTGCCAGGATCACCGCGCCGCACTGGCGCGATGGGCAGATTGTCGTGCTGCATCCCGGCCGCACCCTGGGCGCGATCGAGTTCGAAAAGGTGCTCCACGATCAGGGCTGCACGGCCGACGTCACGGTCGCCGAAGCCGGCACATTCATCTATGCCAGCCGCTCCGACGGTCCGGCCCAGGCGCGCATCTTCCGCATCAAGGAGGCGGTGCCCCTGGCTGCGCTGCCGGCCACGCGCACGGCACAGGTCCTGGAGGCGCTGGCGCCGGCCTATCCGCAGTACATCGACGGGATCAATGTCCTGCGCACGGGGCTCGACAACATGGGTGCGATCTTCCACCCCGCCCTCACGCTGCTCAACGCGGGGCGCATCGAGTCGACGCACGGCGATTATGAGTTTTACATCGAGGGGGTGACGCCTTCGGTTGCCCGGGTGCTGGAGGTGCTCGACCGGGAACGGGTGACCGTGGCTGCATCACTGGGCATCCGCGCGCGGACGGCGCAGGAATGGCTGAGCGCACCCTGGTATGCCTATCTGGGAGGGGTGG
>CAYLZG010000017.1:21802-25615 GCA_964387985.1 uncultured Anaerolineales bacterium
GATCCATAACCAGCCCGGCTACTACGGCATCAAGGCGCCGACCACGCTGAACCACCGTTACATCTTCGAGGACATCCCGATGAGCCTGGTTCCCATTGCGGCCCTGGGCCAGCACTACGGCGTCTCCGTGCGCGGGATGGATTCAATCATCCGGCTTGCGTGCATCATCCACCGCACAGACTACTGGCGGCGGGGCCGCACTTTGGACAAGCTCGGAATCGACAAGTTAAGTGTTGGCGAGCTGACTCAGTTCGTTAACGAAGGTAAGAGATGTTGGGAGGAATAAGAAAATTATGTCTGGTATTGCCGGAATTGGGCGAACGGGTGCAACTGCCGAGGTCGAAAAGATGCTCGACCAGATCACCCATCGCGGGCCTGCCGGCCGTGAAATTGTTGAAACCCCCGGGGCGACCCTGGGTCTCGTGTATTCCCTGGCGGACACCACAGCCGTTGACGAACTTAAGGAACGCGGGGTTGCGAGGGATGGTAAGGGGCGCAGCCGCCTGGCCGAGGTGAGGATCGAAGGCGAGCGGCTGGTGCTCACGCGCGATGCATTGGGCGTCGCGCCGCTCTACATGGGTTATGCTGAGGATGGCACGCTGAGTTTCGCCTCCGAAGTGAAGGCGCTGGGCGCATGCATCACCGGTGCTCAGGAGCTTCCGCCGGGATCGTTCTTCGACGGGCAGCGCCTGCAGCCATATTTCGAACTGGCGGCGCAAGATCCCCTTCAAAAGCCACCCGAGCGCATCGCCCAGGAACTGCACCGGCGCCTGAGCGAAGCCGTCGAAGCCAGCATCGGGGGTGGGGAGGTCGGATCCTGGCTGTCAGGCGGCCTGGACTCAAGCGCCCTGGCCGCGCTGGCGCGGCCGCATGTCGACCGGCTGCACACTTTTGCCGCGGGACTGGAGGGCGCGCCGGACCTGGCGTTCGCAGCCGACGTGGCTGCGTTCATCGGATCGGATCACCACGAGGTCAGGGTGACGTTCGAAGATATGCTTGCCGTGCTGCCGGACGTCATCTATCACCTGGAGTCCTTCGACGCGCTGCTCGTGCGCTCGAGCCTCACCAACTACCTGGTAGCCCGGGCAGCCGCCGGCTATGTGCCCGCCGTGTTTTCGGGCGAGGGCGGCGATGAGCTGTTCGCAGGCTACGAGTATCAGAAAGACCTGGATCCCGCGAGCCTGCCGACCGAGTTGATCGATATCATGGGGCGCCTGCACAACACCGCGCTCCAGCGGGTCGACCGCTGCGCTTCAGCACACGGCACCGTCGCTCACGTCGCGTTCCTGGACCCCGAAGTGGTGTCCCTTGCATTGCAGATCCCAGCTGAATTCAAGTTGCAGGATGGCGTAGAAAAGTGGATTCTGCGCCGGGCCATGGACGGCGCACTGCCCGAATCGGTGCTGGACCGGACGAAGGCCAAGTTCTGGGAAGGTGCGGGCGTGGTCGACCTGATGGCGCAATACGCAGAGGAGAAAATCAGCGACGCTGACTTCTCGGCTGAGCGTGTCCTGCCCAACGGCTGGACCTTGAACAGCAAAGAGGAATTGCTCTACTATCGCATCTTTCGCGAGCACTTCGGCGATATGCGCGATCTGTCGTGGATGGGGCGCACGAAGGGCTCGCCCATTGACGAATAGAAGAGGGAGGTGAGGCAGTCATGTACATGGTGATGTTGGTCCTGGACACCCCGGAGCGATTGGACGCTGTCCTGGATGCCTGGCACGCGGCCGGCGTCGGCGGCGTGACGATTGCGGAGACGACCGGCATCCACCGGCGGCAGGCCAAGCGCAGCCGCGTGGTCGCGCCTTACGCGATCGGCGACATGGGCCCTGCGGGTCGGGAACGCGGCAATTACACCCTGTGGGCCATCGTGCCCGACGAGGAGATGATGCAGCGCTGCCTGGCAGAAGCAGAGAAGGTCATCGGCGATCTTGACAACCCTAACACGGGCGTCATCGCGGGATGGCCCCTGGCGCTTGTCAAGGGTGTACGCCCCCAGCATCCGCCCCGCGATCGGGAGGCCGGATGGTCTGGCTGATCTTCGTAGGTAGCTCGGCGCTGCTCGTCTTCGCTGCGATGCAGCTGGCCAAATACGGCGACGCGATCGCTGTCCGCACCAGGCTGGGCGGGATGTTCGTGGGCACGCTGCTCATGGCCGGCGCGACCTCGCTGCCTGAGCTGCTGACGGGCATCAGCTCGCTGAACCAGGGGGTGCCGGACCTGGCTGCCGGCAACCTGTTGGGCAGCAACATGTTCAACATGTTCGTGCTGGCCTTGCTCGACCTGCTGTTCCGGCAGGAGCGCATCCTGCGCCGGGTCGCCACGCGCCATGCGCTCACTGCCAGCCTGGCGACGCTCCTGATCGGGATGACAGCCTTCTTCACCCTGGCAGACATCGACGTGCGCCTCGGCTGGGTAGGCGTGGACAGCCTGCTGCTCCTGGCCACCTACGTGGCCGGCGTGAGCGTGATCCAATCGGGCAATCGCGGGAGCGGCGGCGACGCGGCGCCGGAGGAGGAACTGGAAGGCATTCCAACCCTGGTCCGTGCGCTGATCGGCTTCAGCCTGGCTGCCGGCGTCCTGATCGTGGTCACGCCGTGGCTCGTGAGCAGCGCGAAGGAGATCGCCGAGATCACGGGCTTGAGCGCGGGGTTTGTCGGCACGGCCCTGGTCGCGCTGGTCACCTCCCTGCCAGAGCTGGCAACCACTATCGCAGCGGTGCGCATCGGCGCATTTGACCTGGCGATCGGCAACCTGTTCGGTAGCAACGCATTCAACGTCGTTGCGTTGGGCCTGACCGATTTCTTCTACCTGCCGGGGCGATTCCTGGGAGTGGTCGACCCGAGTTTTGCGTTGGTGGCGCTCCTGGGATTGATCCTCACCTGTCTGGCGCTGATCGGCAACCTGGCACGCGTCGAACGGAGGTTGTTCTTCATCGAAATCGATGCGTTGGTCATCCTCCTGGTGTATCTCGGCGGCATGTGGTTTCTGTATGCGCGCGGAATCGGCGCCTGACAGCCTCAGGTCCGGCGCACCTTGCCTTGCCGCAGCGCCCGGACCACCAGGATCAGCAGTGTAACTGCCGTCAGCGGCGCCACGAACTCGAACATGACCGTGCTGTACGCGGGCAGCGCATCGTGGCCCGCTGCATCCAGGACCAGGTAGAGCGTGTAGGCGACATAGTAGGCGAGGAAGAGCAGGCCTTCCCAGCGAGCGATACGGTAGCCCGTGAAGAAAATGGGCAGGCATGCAACCGAGACGGCGATCATGAAGGGGATATCGAACCGCAGTGCTGCGACAGGGACAGTCACCCCCTCCGGCGCAACGGCCGCCGTGAGGCCGAGCACTGCGAGGATGTTGAAGATGTTGCTGCCGACGACGTTGCCCACCGCAATATCGCGCTCTCCGCGCAGGCTGGCGATGACGGAGGTTGCCACCTCCGGCAGCGAAGTGCCCGCCGCGATAATGGTCAGGCCGATGATCAGCTCGCTCAGTCCCAGCGAGCGCGCCAAGGCTACCGCGCCGTTCACCAGCCAGCGTGCGCCGACCACCAGCAACGCCAGGCCCGCGATCACAAGCGCAATCTGAATCACTGCCTGGCGCGGCCCCATCCCCCCGCCCTGCCCGAACTCGTGATCGTATTCCGCTTCGATCTCTTTGGTCTCTTTGCGGCTCTGACGGATGGCAAAGACGATGTAGGCCACAAGAGCGCAATACAGCAGGGTTTCCGCCTTCGTCCAAAATTCGTCCCCCTCTTTGCCGTCGCCCTTTGTGTTGGCGATCAGCGTGTTCACCAGCTTGAGAATGTCC
>CAYLZG010000017.1:25625-36641 GCA_964387985.1 uncultured Anaerolineales bacterium
AGACGATGTAGGCCACAATACCCGCGAAGAGCAGCAGGCCATCCAAACGCCCGATCTTGCCATCCAGTCCCAACAATAGCGGCAGGATCGCGACGCCGATCATCAGCGGCACATCCAGCCGGATGAGCTGCTGCGCCACAACCAGGGTGCCGATCGAGGCAGACAGGCCCAGGATGAACAGCACATTGAAGATGTTGCTGCCCACCACGTTGCCCAGCGCGATATCGGCCTGGCCTGACAGGGCGGAACCGGTGCTCACCGCCAGCTCAGGCGAGCTGGTGCCAAAAGCCACCACGGTGAGCCCTACGACCAGGGGCGAGATTCCGAAGCCAATCGCCAGCCTCGATGCCCCCCGCACCAACAGCTCGGCGCCGATGATCAGCCCGACCAGCCCGATGATGAAGAGCACCAGTGTCAACGCATCCATAGCAGGCCTTTCTTTAGCCGATCAATAACGTCTCTTCGGGGTAGGTCACCGGCTGAGGTGGCAGCGGCTGTGCCAGGGCCGCGACGATCGTCAGCGCGCCGAGCCGGCCCCAGAACATCACCAGCATGATCACGATCTGGCCGAAGAAGTTGAGTTCGCCGGTGAACGCCAGGGTCAGCCCACACGTGGCAAACGCCGAGATCACCTCAAACAGCGCACGGTCCAACGTCACCGGATGCGTCATCAGAATGAGCCAGGTCGCGCCGCCGACCACCAGCAGCGCCGTGGTGAGGATGGCGCTCGCCCGGCGCACTGCCTCCGTGGCAATAGTCCGCCCTCCCACCTGGGCTGCCGGGCGACCGCGAACGTACGCCCACAGTGACAGCACCAGCACGGCAACCGTGCCAGTTGTAACGCCTCCACCCATGGATGCCGGCGCAGATCCGATGAGCATCAGGCCCATCGTCAGCATCTGGCTGGACGGCGCAAGCTGCTCGAGGTTCGCAAGGCCGGCAAACCCGGCAGTGCGGGCCGAGATCGCGTGGAAGGTCGCCAGCTCGAGTTGGCGGCCCAGTGGCTGCCCGGCCAACAGGGAGCCATCGTGCGACTCGGACAAGAGGAATCCCGTCGACCCTACGACGATCAGCACGGCATAGAGGATCAACGTGATACGGCTGTGGAGCGACAGCCGGCCGTGCCGCTGGCGCAACGTCAACAGGTCGCCTAACACTGGAATGCCCAATCCGCCCAACACGATCAGAGATCCCATGATCGTTAGCGTGCGGCCGTCGGTCGGGAGGCCGCTGTGTCCCGGCAGGCCGTTGAACAGGTCAAACCCGGCATTGCAAAAGGCCGAGACTGCGTGGAACAGTCCGTAGAACGCAGCCCTGGCATCCCCCAGGGTCGCGCGCCAGTTGAGCCAGAGCAGGATCGCGCCGGTCAGTTCAATGGCCAGCGCCGTGAGCACGACCCGGGCGGTAACCTGCAAGATAGCTCGCGGTTCCAGCAGGCCGAACGAATCGCGCAGTGTCAGGCGATCCGTGAGGGAGATCTTCCGTCCCAGCAGGCGCAGCACGATCACCGCGGCGGCCATGAACCCGACGCCGCCCACCTGGACCAACACCATCAGCACGATCTGGCCGAGCAGCGTCAGGTCGCGGGAGGGGACGATGGTAGAGAGACCGGTCACAGCCAGGGCTGATGTAGCGGTGAAAAGTACGTCCCGCGCGGCCAGGTGCCGCATGGTCATGCCCGGCAAAGACAGGGCCAGCGTGCCCAGCATCACCAGGATTGCCAGCCCAGCCACAAGGCGCACCGCGGTGCCGATGCGGTGGGTGCGGTGCCGGGAGCGATGAGTCCGTAGGGGCAGGGCTTGCCCCTGCCCACCCTGCTGCCCCTGCCTGTCTTCTTGGCCCTGCCGCTTCTGCGAGCACATTCAGTCGAGCTCGGAAAGGCGCGTTATCTGCGCGTTGGTTCCGATGGCCACCACCAGGTCGCCGGCCACAAAGCGGTGATCTGCCGGGGGAGAGATGATCACCTCATTGTCTCGCTTGACGGCCACTACCGTAATACCGAAGCGGGCGCGCAGGTCGATCTCGCGCAACGACTGCCCGATGAAGCTGGCCGGCGCCTGCAGCTCGGTGAGCGTGTGGTCGGGCCCTAGGGGAAAGTGCTCGAGCAGATGCGGCCTGGTCAGGCTCTGTGCCAACCGTTGGCCGGCCTCTTCTTCGGGCAGCACCACCTGGTCTGCGCCCACTTTCAGCAGGATGGCCTTTTGGCGTTCGGTGAGGGTCTTGCAGATCACCCGCCGCACGCCCACGGCTTTCAGCGCAACGGTGGCCATCAGGTTACTCTCAAAATCCGCGCCGATGCCGACGATGACAGTGTCAAATGACGTGATGTCGACCGCACGAAGCGCAACTTCGTCGGTGGCATCCAACGATACGGTCTGGGCCAACTCATCGGCCAGCCTCTGGACGATCTTGCGATCACTGTCGATGCCAAGCACCTTGTAGCCGTCGGCAGCAAGGGCCAGCGCCAGGCTGCTGCCGAACCGGCCCAGGCCAATCACTGCAAACTCCGGTTTGTTCCGTCGATTAGGCATCTCGCTCTCTGCTCCTATCCAACGCCGCCCGCACCAGAATCCGTAGGGACATGGCTTGCCCCTGCCCGATCATCCACCCCAGCCGATTCGTCCACCCCTGCCCCTTCTCCTTGATCACCATCCCTGGCCGCCATCACCTCTTTGAGCGTCAGATCATCCCGAATCGCATGCTTCATCGGGATGCCGATGCGATGCGCTGCGGAGCCGATCGCATGCGATGTCACCGGCCCTCCGATGACCAGCAGGACAATCAGGACCAGCCCTTTGCCGAAGCTCAGGGGCGTCAGCGCAACAGTTGCCAACAGCAACAACACAACGCCGAAGACACTGACCTTGCCCGTTGCGTGCAGCCGCGTGTAGACATCGGGCATGCGGATGAAGCCGAGGACGCCCAACAAAGAGAATGCCGTGCCTGCGATCACGGCAAGGATGGCGATGAACTGAAAAAATGTCGTCATGATCCTAGAACATCTGCTGATCTGCGATGTATTTTGCCAGCGCGATCGTGCTCACAAAACCTAAGGCGGCAAGGCCCAACGCCACATCGATGTAGGTGGCGTTCAACAGTATCAAGGCGATCAGCACCAGCACAGCCAACATCAGGGTGGTGACCAGGTCTGCGCCGATCAGCCGGTCGATGACGTTCTCGCCGCGCCAGACCCGCCACACGCAGACCGCGATCAATGCGATGTGAATCGCCAGGGCGATATTCAGGACAAACGCAAGGATGTCGCTCATACGAAAATCTTGCTCAACAGGTCTTGCCGCATGGCCTGGGCCTCAGCCACGTATTCTGCCGAGCGGGTTGCATCCAGGCAGTGCGTGTACATGACACCCTCCTCGTCGATGCCGATCACGAGCTCGCCGGGCGTGATGGAGAGTGCATGTGCACTGAGCGCGGCTCCCAGCTCGCTGTCGCAGCCGGAACCGATGGCAATGATGCCCGGACGGATCGGCAGTGCGGGATCGAGGACGATGCGAGCGACCGTGATGCCGCTCTTCACTACATCCGCGATCAGAATGGCAATATAGCGAACCATGGCCCAAATGGCAGCAGGCAGGCGTCGCGGCTCCATGCGACCGCGCTGGGGTCGCAGCAGCAGTGCTGCCAGGCCCGCGACCAGCACACCTAACACGATGTTGCTGAGCTGCAGGTTGCCGGTCAGGGCCAGGTAGATCACGAGCAGGATGAAGATGGTTCGGACGTAGTGCACCGTTTCACCCTCCCAATACGGCCGCGATATAAGCTGCCGGATCCCCGAGCCACGAGCTGACGCCGGTTGCCAGGCTCAGGAGCGGTTCGGCCCACAGACCAAGCAACAGGCACAAGGCAACCAACAGCGCGGGCGCCAGCAGGCTGTCGCCGCCGGGCTTGGCCTTGACGCCCTCGGCAGGCGGTGTCCAGAAGATGGTCTCGAACGCTCGCACCACGTACACGATCGTGATGATGCTCGCAACGCCCGCGGCGGCCAGGGCGCCATATCCGCCGGCCAGGACCCCACTACGAAAGAGCGCCAGCTTGCCGACGAAGCCGTTGGTGGGCGGAATGCCGGCCAGCGCCAGCCCACCGATGAAAAACAGCGAGCCCATGAAGGGCAGCGACTTGCCCACTCCCGTGATGTTGGCGAACGATGCGGACTTGACGGGCGCGCGGCTCGCAACCGCGCCGGCCAGCATCAACATGGCTGCCTTGATGAGGCTGTGGTTGACCGTCAGCACGATGGCCGCGGCAATCGCGACCGGCGTCCCCCAGCCGACTCCTACGAGGATGAAGCCGATCTGCCCCAGGGTCGAGTAGGCGAGCATGCGCTTGGCGTTGTGCGTGCCCAGTGCGGCCAGTCCGCCAAAGATCACGCCGGTCACCCCCAGGACGATCAGCAGCCCTCGCACTGTCGGCGCCAGCGGCACGAAGAGCAGGGTCGTCATGCGCAAGAAGCCGTAGACCCCCACCTTCACCACCACCGAGGAGAGCATCGCGCTGATCGGGGTCGGCGCGGCCGTGTGGAAATCCGGCTGCCAGAAGTGGAAGGGCACCACCGCGCTCTTCACCATGAAGAAGGCAAACATCAGGACCATCGCGATCGGCAGGAGCGGTTGCGATGGATGGGCCATGATCCGTTGTGCCAGGTCGGCCATGTTCAACGTGCCATAGGAGATGTAGAGGCTGCCGATCGAGCTAAGCAAGAAGACGGCGGCAAAGAGACTGATGAAGAAGTATTTGTATGCTGCCTCGACGCCATACCGGTCGTCGGAGATGGCTGTCAGCACCGCGCCGGATGTCACCAGCAGTTCGGCAAATACAAACAGGTTGAAGATATCGCCCGTCAGGAACGCACCCGTGAGACCCGTGGTGAGCGTCAGGAAAAGCGGAAAGAATCCGGGATAGCTGATGCACTTATCGCGACAGCCCAGCGCGTAGATCATGCCCGTGACCAATACGCCCTGCGCCATGACGACCATGGTTGCTGCCAACAGATCACCTGCGAGCGTGATACCGAACGGCGCCTGCCAGCCGCCCAACTGAAAGATGACCGGGCCGCGGGACCAGGCGGACCACAGGAGCACGAGGCTGGCGGCAAACGAGGTGAGCAGCGTCCCGAACGACCACGCGGCCTGCACGCGGCGGTGGCGCCAAAACACCAGCCCGACGGCCGCGCCGGTCAGCGGAATGATGACAGGAAGCAGGACGGAATGATGGTTCACGTCAGTTCCTCAGCTCCGAAATCTCGTCCGAATCAGCAGTACGGTAACGAATCGAAATCACGTAGAGCAGTGCCAGCACGAGTGAGAAGCCAGCCATGCTGATCACGATCGCGGTGAGCACCAGGGCCTGGGGCAGCGCGTCGCTGCGCTGGCCGGTCACGTTGGCATAAGCCGCCACCACGCCCTGATACGCGCCTGTGGCCAACAGAAACAGGTTCACTGCATTCGAGAGAATGATGAGGCCAATGGCCGAACGGATCACGTTGCGGCGCAGCAACTGAAACACCCCAATGCCGAACATTGCACCGATTACTATTGCCTTAAGCAGGTCCATATTTCTCCCCAGCCACAGTGCAGCTGCCTCATCGCCGCGCAGCTGCCTCATCGCCGCGCAGCTGCCTCATCCTCCTGGCCGCTGAAGCGCTTCCGCAAGCCTGTTCATGTCTGGCGGTCCACCGGCTGATCTTTCGGATGCCCCAAGGCGCCCAACGTCATGGACGCGCCGCCGAGCACCGTCAGACAGATGGCAACCTCAAAAATGAAGGATGTGGTCAGGCCAAATCCTCTTGGCAGCACCAGGCCCAGCATCTTTCCATAATCCAGATTCGCAAAGAAACTCCCGGTCACCACGGTGGCCAGGACAGCGTCGAGAATGACCAGCAGCAGCCCAGCGCCAATCAGGCTGAACGGACGCAGCCACGGCAACTGGCGCCGCGTCTCCTGATATCCGAATACGACATACCAAAACGCGATCGTCAGACTGATCATGACCCCTGCTGTGAAGCCATCACCTGCCTGGTCGTGGCCATACATCATCTGCACTGCGGACAAAACCAGCATCACCGGGAGCAAAATGCGTGCCAGGGTCCGCACAAACGGCGACGCCTGCAGTCCGCCGATACCCATGACCTTCAGATCGTGTATCTCGTCGCCCATGCCGTATTCTTTGCCGATCTGCTTGGCGACCTCGCCGCCCGCCGCCTGTTCAGGGGCCTTCGCGATCCTCTGCCCCACAGATACAGCGCTTGCACCTTCCCAATCAGCGCGTGCAGCATAGCGCAACAGGATGTAGACCCCCAGGCCGGCTATGCCAAATACGGCAATCTCTATAAGTGTATCGAAGCCACGGAAATCAATCACGACCGCGCCCACGATGTCGGCTGCTCCGGTGAGCGGCTTGGCATTGGCCTCATAGAACGGCGTAACGACGCTGGCGCGAGGCCGCGAGGCCAGGCCGGCCAGGGTCAACGCGGCCATCGCCAGTCCACTGGCGCCCGCGACGAACCCGTCGCGCAACAGACCACCACGGCTCTGCCGGAAGGTGAACTCCGCGGCACGACGGCGCTGCTCGCGCGGCAGGCTCGTCAGGGCAAGGGTGAGGACAACCACGCTGAGGATGTCCACCACGACTTGCACCAGGGCCACATCCGGCGCGGGCTCCAGCACCATCATGACCGCCACGCTCAGGCCTGAGGCGCCCAACGCCAGGATCGCGTTGAAATCGCGGCGTAAGATGACGCTGAGGCCGGCTGCCGCGGTGGCCAACAGCAGGGTAAAGACGCGCAGGATCGCCAGCTCGTCCAGGCTGAACGGGGGTAGTGCTGCTGGCAGCGGCAATCGCCCGAACAGGAAAGTCAAGGTGATCAGGCCGAGCAGCATGACGGCCAGGTACCGGCGTAGCTGTCCCGACTGGGTCCGGGTGGCCCAGTAGGCTCCTCGGTCCAGCAGCCACAGCGTGCCTGCGTAGACGCCGTTAAAGCTCAGGCGTTCGGGCACCCGATTCTGCCACTCACGCACGCGAGCACGGAACGCCCACAGGGTAAACCCCACCGAAACCGCCACGATGCTGAGGATGAGCGGGGGGGTGATACCGGCCCAGAGCGCTAGCGACACCTTGACCTTGTCGCCAAAGGCCGCGCCTGCCGCGCTGGCCAGGAAAGAGGCCAGCGGCTCCGGCTCGGGCAGCAGGCCCAGGGCTGCGGACAAGAGCGCGGGGATGGCCGGCATCGCGATCATCCAGCGGGGCGCCTCGTGCGCGTGCACGGCCCCATCGCGCGGCCGGCCAAAAAAAGTGTCCCAGATCAGCATGCCGGCCTGCGCCAGGATCAGCGCGCCCGCGACCACCACCGCTGCCGAGAGCAGCGCGCTGCCCAGGGGCGGCACGCTCGGATGCGTCACCGAGGCGAGCAGTGTCTCCTTGGCCAGGAAGCCGAACATGGGCGGCAGGCCCGCCATCGAGAGCGCAGCCACCATCCCCACGCAACAGGTCAGGGGCATGGCCGCGCGCAATCCACCCAACCTGCGCAGGTCGCGCGTCCCCGCCTCGTGATCCACGATGCCCGCGGTCAGGAAGAGGGCGGACTTATAGAGCGCGTGCGCGACGACGCTGACCACCAGCGCCTTAAAGGCTGCAGAAGTGTCGTCGCCGATGAGCATCACTAACACGCCGAGCTGGCTGACGGTCGAGTAGGCGAGGACGGCTTTGAGGTCGTGCTGCTTCAGCCCCAGGTACGCGCCGGCCAGCATGGTGACGAGGCCGAAGCCGGTGAGCAGCCAGAACCATGTGTCGGTGAGGCCGAGTGCAGGGTTCATACGCGCCAGCAGGTAGATGCCGGCCTTCACCATGGTGGCCGAGTGCAAGTAAGCGCTGGCGGGCGTCGGCGCGGACATAGCGTCGGGCAGCCAGATATGTGCGGGCACCTGCGCGCTCTTGGTGAACGCCGCGAACGCGACCAGGCCCAACATCACGCCATAGAGCGGGCTGGACCTCAGCACATCTCCGCTGGACAGGATCGTCGCGAAATCGGTGCCACCCGCGGTTGCGCTCACAAAGAGCATGCCGGCCAGCAGGGCCACCCCACCGCCGCCCGTAATGAAGAGCGACTTGAACGCGCCGCGGCGGGCCGCCTCATCCTTGTACTTGTAGGCAATCAGCAGGAAGGAGGTGAGGCTGGTGCCTTCCCAAAAAACAAACAGGGTGATGGCGTCACCAGCCAGGAGCACGCCCATCATCATGGTCATGAACAGGAATATATAGGTCAGGAAACGCCACGCGCTGTTGTCACCCTTGAAGTAATACCCGGTGTAGATGACCACCAACGTGCCGATGCCCGTCACGAGCAGCAGAAAGAGGGCGCTGAGGCTGTCGAAGTAAAGGGACGCAGCCATGCCCAGCGACGGCATCCATTCCACGCTGAAGACCAACGGAACGTTATCTGTGACAAATGCCAGGCGGCTCACGAAGAACACAAATGCGGCCAGGGGCAATGAAGCAAGCAGCCATGCAACCTGGGTGATGGTGAACCGGTGGTTAAGGGCGCGATGGCCGTAAGCAGCGGCAAGAGCGGCGCCGGTCAGCGTCAGAATGAGCGGAATGATGAGACCAGTGTTCGGCATGGCAAGCAACGCTTCTTCAGGGCTCAGGACGAGCGCATTCTAGCACGCGACGCATGGACTGACAAGAGGCCTTTCGAAGGATAATGCTCAAGAATTGGATCAAATCAATGATTCTGCAAGAAGGCGAACAGTGCGGACAGCACCAGAATCAGGATACCCACACCGATCGCCAACGCCGTTGAAAGCCGCTGTCGCATAGCATCCCCCCTTCTACACCAGATCGAATCGTTCGGTATGGATATCGCCCACATCGACCCCCAGGCCGAGCAGGGCGCGCTCCACTGCGTCCATCATCGGCTGCGGGCCGCAGATGAAAACCTCAAACGCACTTGGAGGCTCGAAGTTAGAAAGATGACGGCGCAGGATGTCAGCCGTCACGAAACCGCGCTCGCCATCCCAGTCGGCAGGTGGCCGCTCCAGGACGTAAACCACACACAGATCGAGCCGGGACGATGCGCGCAACTGCTCGATCTCCTCGCGGAAGGTGACCCCCTCCCAGTCCCGACTGGCATAGACAAGCAGGAGTGGGCGCCGGTCGCCGCGGTCGGCCAGAGTGCGCAGGATGCTCATGATCGGAGTGATGCCCACGCCCCCTGCGATGAAAACAAACCTGGCTGCATGCTCGTGTCGATCGGTGGTGAAGCCGCCGTGCGGTCCGTCCAGGTAGGCACGTTCACCGGGCCGCACCTGCCCGATTTTCCTTGTGAAGTCGCCCAGTTCCCGGATCGTGAAACCCAGTCGCTGCGGCTGGGCGGCGCTGGAGGAAAACGAGAACGGGTGCTCCCGGTCGGCGAAAGGCGAGCTGCGCAAGGTCAGCCACGCAAACTGGCCGGGGTGGAAGGTCAGGCCGCTGTGCCCATCCGGGCGGAGGACCAGCGTCCAGGCGTTTCCGCGTTCGGGCGTCACGCTCTCAACCACGTACGGGCGGCGCATCTCCAGCCACGGCTTGATCACGCGCACGTAAGCCAACAGACCCACCCAGAAGATGCCATAGCCGATCCAAAGAGCGCGTTTCGCCGGTGTGCCAACGTAGTGCCCTACCAGCACGATGTGCCCCATCGCCAACGCTACTGCGGCGGTTGCCAGGAGGCCGTGTCCGATGCGCCAGGCGTCATAATGGATCTTAAGGGGTTTCCGCCAGAGCGAACTGGCAATCAACACGATCAGCGCCAGCACAGATGTTACGCCGAAGCGGGCGCGCCAGGGTGCGGCGAACACATTCAGCAGCCCCAACCGCGCCGGATCTTCGATGAAAAGGATCAGGGGATGCGCGAGCACGATCACGAACGCTACAAGCGACACCTGCCGGTGGAAAAAATAGACGATGTCGCTGCCATAGGGCGCCTTGAGCCAGCGAAAGCGCGCAGTCAGCACGAACTGCAGGCACATCATCGCCAGCCCGGCAAAGCCGATCGCGACGGAAAACTCGCGCCAAAACCCGCGTCCGGACGGCGCCGGCCCCACCAACAGAAGGAACAGCGGCGCCAGCGTCAGCGCCAGGTAGAGCACGATCCAAAGAATTCCCTGCAAGTAGCGTCTGGGCTTCTGTGTCATACGATCGATCCGTTGTCAGAGCTGAATGTGCCACAAACTGGGGCTTGCCTATGAACCTCGCCTCAGGACCGCCCGCGCCGCATGATAACCACACATGCCGTGGACCCCACCCCCGGGCGGCGTGGATGCCGAACACAGATAGATGCCGTCGGCCGGCGTGGCATATGGATTGCGGCTCAGCGTGGGCCGGCCGAAAAACTGGAGCAAATCCTGTGCGCCACCGATGATGTCGCCACCCACGTAGTTGGGATTGTAGGCCTCAAAATCGGCCGGACCCATCACGTGCCGCGCCAGGATGCGCTGCTGAAAGCCCGGTGCAAAGCGTTCGATCTGCGCCTCGATCCTTGCTGTCATATCCTCAGACTGCGCCGCAGCCAGGTTGGGCACATGACAATAGGCCCAGGCAGTGTGCTTCCCGGCCGGTGCACGGGTTGGATCGAACAAGCTGGGCTGTGCGAGGATGATATAAGGCTGCTCCGGGTGCTTCCCTTTCCATGCCTGTCTCTCCGAAGTCGCAATCTCCGCCAACGTGCCGCCCAGGTGCACAGTGCCCGCGCGACTGCATTCGGTTGCCCTCCACGGAATCGGGCCATCCAACGCCCAATCTAGCTTGAACGCGGCCGGGCCATGACGGTAACGTGCCAACTTGCGCCGGTAGGAGGGCGGCAGCCGCTCACCAGCAATGCGCAGCAAGTTGATCGGGCTTACATCAAACAGCAGATCCCGCGCGGGCGGAAGCTCAGCCAGTGAGGTGACAGATTGACCGGTGATGATCTCACCGCCCAGTTCAACAAGATAGGCAGCCATGGCACCGGCGATGGCTTGTGAACCA
>CAYLZG010000017.1:36733-44808 GCA_964387985.1 uncultured Anaerolineales bacterium
TCACCCCGGAACCACAATCGGGCCAGCAGGGCCGCCGGCAGTAGCGCTTCAAGGCCGAACCAGGCCATGGCAACCGGATGCCGTGGCGGAAGCGGCAGCGGGCCGAGCAGATCCTCGACGACATCGACCCAGCGCGCCACCAGTGGCGCTATCAGCCTGCGATACGCGCCGGCATCCCTCCCCAGTCCGGCAGCCGTTGTTTCTACGGTGCGCTCCAATACGATTGCCGTGCCGTCGTCCAGGGGATGAGCCAGCGGAACCGGCGGTTCAATCCAATGGAGGCCATAGCGGTCCAACGGCAAACTCAAGAAGAAACTCGAAGAAGCGGCAAGCGGATGGACCGCAGAACAGATGTCATGCCGGAAGCCAGGCAACGTCAGCTCAGCGGTGCGTGTTCCCCCGCCGACGGTCGGCGATGCTTCGATCACGAGCACAGATTTGCCGGCCCGCGCCAGCGTGATGGCCGCCGCCAGGCCGTTCGGTCCCGCGCCGACGATGATGGCGTCATGCCGTCCTGCCGGCCGCATCATTTCGGGGCCCTGAACAACCGGCGCAACCACCGCACCGGTGCGGCCAGTTGGTGCAGGATGGTTCGAATCTGCGCGTTGTACCAGATATTTCCCACACGCGACCACTGCACCCTGGTGTCCAGAAGCTGATGATCCACCTCTACCTGTCCCTTGACCCCAAAGTGTGCAGCCAACTCGGTCAGCACGTGCACCCAGATGTAGTCTTGCAGCCTGGATCCCATCAAACGGAACGCCAGCTCATAGATCGGATCGCTGGCGCGCGCCAGGCCCTGCACCTGAGCCACCGTGACACCATCCTCGACATAAGAGCTCATCGTCACCCAACCCGCCTCCGGATGGCCTTGAGGCGTCATCAGGGTGAATGACTCCTCATCAGAGTACAGCACGACCACCCCAGTGGCAATCGGCCCGCCAGGCGTCCAGGCATTGATCAACACCACTTCGCCCGGAGCGATGCCGCCCGGTGAGGGATAAAAGCGGTTGTCGGCGGGCTTGAAGCGAGGCAGCTCATCCTTCCATTCGGCGATCACCTCGTCGGGCGTGACGCTCGCGCCTTCCATCCGCACGCGAAAGGTCTTCTGCCATAACTGGCCAAAGCCCTGCAACGGGCCCACAGCACTGCGCCCTTCAATGTTCAGATTGAGAGCCTTGGGCGGCACATCGGGCGCCTTCAGCTCATCTACGCGCTGCGCCCAATACGGATGCGATGACTTGGGCTGGGATGGTGGCTGGCTGGCTTCGGACACGGTCCCTCCTTCACTTGCGCTTGCGCAGAGCCGCGATGGCAACCGCCTCAGTCTCGAAGATCGGGATGCCTTCATCGAGGCCCGTTGCTTCAAAGACGCGGCGGTAATGGCTGTTCAGCCCCGTGACAGCCAGACGGCGACCCTGGCTGCGTAATCGGGCATCGAGCTTCACCAACAGGCCGACACCCTTGTTGTTCATGTAAGTCAGGCCGTCAAAATTGAGAATGATCCCGCTCGCACCCAGGCGCTCCGTCTGGGCCAGGGCTGCATCCAGGGGCTGCTCAGCCATCCGGTTCATCTCCCCCTGGATATCTAAGGCTGCAATGTCCTTATCAGCGATGCGCACATCGATCGTGATCTTCGGGTCCATGGGCGTCTTCCTCACTCAATCTCGGCGCTGCTGCGGCGGCGAAGCCACTTTTCCAACTCAACCACGAGATACCCGCTGAATCCCACTGCTACGATCCTGGCCCAAGCGCTGCCGCTGATCGGTGCGCTGGAAAGCACGTCGTTCATGAACGGCGCATAGGTGAAGAGAAGTTGGAGAAGTACCATCGCCACAATGCCAACAATCACCCAGCGATTCGAAAAAAGACCGATGTGAAACATCGAGTAGGTCAGCGAACGGCAGTTGAGCAGGTAGAAGATCTCCACCATGATGACGGTGTTTACGGCCACGGTGCGTGCGGCATCGATGCTGGCGCCGCGCAGAAGCTCCAGCTCGAACAGACCGAACGCGCCGAACAGGATCATCGCTCCGACCAGCGCCACACGCCACAGCAGGACTCGCGTCAGAATCGGCGCATGAGGATGCCGCGGTGGCCGGCTCATGATGCCCGGCTCCCGCTGTTCCAGCGCCAGGACAATGCCCAGGACGGCCACTGTCGTCATGTTGATCCACAGGATGTGAACCGGCAAGATCGGCAACGTGATGCCCGCCACGATGGCCAACAAGATGATCAAGCCTTCGCCCAGATTGGTCGGCAGGGTCCAGGCGATGATCTTGGTCAGGTTGTCGAAAACCCCACGTCCTTCTTCGACAGCCGCCTCGATCGTGGCGAAGTTGTCATCGGTGAGCACCATGTCGGCAGCCTCCTTGGCCACATCGGTGCCGGTGATGCCCATCGCGATGCCGATATTGGATTGCTTCAGGGCCGGCCCGTCGTTGACGCCGTCGCCGGTCATGGCAACCACGTGTCCGCGGGCTTGAAATGCCTCGACCAATCGCAGCTTCTGCTCGGGTGAAACCCGCGCAAAAACACCGGTCCGCTCGACCCGTTCGATCAGGTCGTCGTCGCAACAGGTCGCCAGATCCTTACCGGTCAAGACGGCCGGCGTCCCATCGCCTAACCCCAGATCCCTGGCGATCGCTGCCGCAGTCAGGGCATGATCTCCGGTAATCATCTTGACCTGGATGCCTGCGTTTTGGCACGCAGCCACCGCGGCGATGGCCTCCGGTCGGGGCGGGTCGATCATACCCTGCAGGCCCAGGAATATCTGACCGGACTCCACATCTTCGTGATGGATTGCCGAAAGAGCCGGGGGCAGTTCACCCTTGGAAAACGCCAGAACGCGCAATCCCTTGCTGGCCATCGCCGCCACCTGGCGGTGCACTGCCTCGGTGTCAAGGGGGATGATCTGCCCGTGCGCGTCGACAGCGGAAGCACAGCGGGCCAGGATCACTTCGGCCGCGCCCTTCATATAGACCAGGCGCGGCTGATCCACGCCCGCATCATGCAGCGTGACCATATACTGATGCTGCGACTCGAACGGGATCGCATCCAGCCGAGGAAGGTCAATCGCTCCAGCGTGGAGCGCATCTGAGCCATCGCCGATCGCCAACCCAGCCTTGCGAGCTGCCACGATGAGTGCAACCTCGGTCGGATCGCCCTCGGCGCGCCACACGCCGTCGAACTGGCTGAGAACGCTGTCATTGCACAGCAGCCCGGCCGTCAGGGTGTCGAAAAGCGCCGGGTGCTTCGAGATCTCGCCGATGACCGTGTCGCCGAGCTGGATTTCCCCAACCGGTGCATAACCTGTGCCTGTCACCCGATATGTCGCGCCGGTCACGTATATCTCCTGGACGGTCATCTGGTTCTGAGTGAGTGTCCCGGTCTTATCGGAGCTGATGATCGTCACGCTGCCGAGGGTTTCCACCGCAGGGAGCTTGCGTATGATGGCGCGGCGCCGCGCCATGCGCGACACCCCGATGGCAAGCGTCACAGTCAGGGCGGCCGGCAGCCCTTCGGGGATCATGGCCACCGCCAGTGCAATGGCTGCCGTGAACGTATCGATAACCGGCTGCCTGCGCAGCACGCCGATCAGGAAGGTGACTACAGCCAACACCAGGATCGCATAGAGCACCAGGCGGCTGAACTGGCCGATCTTTCGAGTTAGTGGGGTTTCCAGCTCAGCCGCGGAGGAGATCAGCTGCGAGATGCGGCCAACTTCCGTGTTGTCCCCTGTCGCAACCACCACGCCCACGCCAGAGCCGTAAGTCACAAGCGTCGATGCATACGCCATGTTGTGGCGGTCAGCCAGGCTTGTTTCAGATAGCAAGAGCTGGTTAGCATCCTTCTCCACCGGCACCGACTCGCCGGTTAGGGCTGCTTCCGCCATCTGCAGATCTCGTGAACGAATCAGCCGCAGGTCTGCCGGCGTCTTGTCGCCCGCCTTCAGCACTACCAGGTCCCCCGGCACCAACTCGGCAGCGGAAATGCGCTGCGTCTTGCCGGCGCGGATCACGGTCGCCTCAGTCATCACGGCCTGCGCCAGCGCCTCGATGGCCCGCTCAGCGCGGAATTCCTGGATGAAACCGATGATGGCGTTGACCAGCACCACAGCAAGAATGATGGCCGCATCGACGATATCTTTGACAATCGCGGTGATGACCGACGCCACCAGGAGGATATAGATCAGTGGATTGTTGAACTGAAGCAGAAAGCGAACCAGGGGGCTCTTGCCACGCTTCGGTGTCAGCACATTGCGGCCAAAACGCTCCTGCCTGTGCTTGATCTCGAAAGTGTCCAGCCCGGCCTGAGAGTCGCTGTCCAGCAGCTCTACGACCTCGTCCGGCGACAGTCGATGCCAGTGTTTGCCCAGGATGCTTTGCATGGCACAGTCCTCACTCAGTGTTGGTCACAAAACTCGGCCGGCAATTCCGTGGGGACATCAGTTATCAAAAAAGAGAATGCGGCGGGCGCTAAAGCGACTTCGCTCTCCTGGAGAATTCAGGACGCATCTGCGCCCCACAGATGTGCCGGGTATTGACCGCGGGCAATCAGGCTGTCGATCGCTGCTCGCACCATCGGGCGATCGGCTTGATAGGTTACGCCAAACCACTTCTCGCCGGTCGGCAGGACCTTCACGCACGCCTTCCCCTGCTCAACCAGGTCGTTGACGACATCCGGCAGGAGAAACTCCGATCCCAGGGGCTCCGTGGCGGTGTCACGCGCCAGGAACACCTGAAAGCGGGCCTCGAGCTCGCCGAAGAAACTGGGGGTGAACCCCCACATGTTCATGGAGACGAGGCAGTCCGGCGAGAGTGGGTGGAAGCTGCCCGATTCATCCTTGAACTGGGGGCCGCCGGGCGTCTGGACGATATGCCGGCGCTCGCGCACGGACTCCAGGTAGCCGGCCGGGCCCACCTGGCAGACGCCCCGAGCAACAGACCCGTGCTCCGACAGGGTGTTGCTGAGCACATAGCCCATCATGGCATAGTGATAGCCTTCCGCAGTGTCGCGGGCTGAGCTCAGGAATCCCCCAAGCGCTGCGAAGGAGGTTGCGCCATAGAAGTCATCTGCGTTGATGACTGCGAAGTTGCCCGGCACCACGTCCTTGCAGCAGAGCACTGCATGGCCGGTCCCCCAGGGCTTCTTCCGGCCCGGAGGCACGGAGAAGCCATCGGGAAGGTTCTCCACCTCCTGGAAGACGTAAGAAACGTCGATCTGGTTTTCGACCGCGCGGCCCACCCGGTCGCGAAAGACCTCTTCGATCTCGTGACGGATCACAAAGACCACTTTGCCGAAGCCGGCCCTCAGTGCGTCGTAAACGGAGTAGTGGATGATCAGCTGACCATGGGGCCCAACCGGGTCAGCCTGTTTGAGCCCGCCGTAGCGACTCCCGATCCCGGCCGCGAGGATGACGATCGTGCACTCGGACATGATGCCCCCAAATGAACTCGATGCGAACAAACGTGTCACGCGGCTTCGTAACCGCTGTGCCATTTCGCACTAAGGATATATCAATCTCCGAAGGCGCACAAACCAGGACCGGACCAACTCCGGCCTGTCGCGGGCGCCGCGGATGGCGCCCGCGCGCCTCAAACAGCAAGCATCGGCCACTTGACACGGGCGCGAAACAGAGTATAATGTAAGCAATTACTTGCTTGCATTCTGTGAGGTAACGGACGATGACGCAAGAGAGCCACGACACCCGGCAGCGCATCCTGCAGGCTGCGGCCCAGGTCATTGCCGAGCGGGGATATGCCCGCGCTACGACCCGCGTCCTGGCCGAAGCGGCCGGCGTCAATGAAGTGACGCTCTTCCGCCACTTTGGCAGCAAACAGGGTCTCTTCTCGGCCATCATCGACGCCTATGCCGCGCCAGCCCTCAACAAGGCCATCTCTGCACAGCTCACCGGTGACCTTCGCCAGGACCTCCTGGCCATGGGCGCGCAAGTGCTGGCCGCGCTGCTCGAGCGTCGCGCGGCGCTGCGCATGATGCTGTGCGAGGCGGAGCACTTTCCCGAGGTGCGCCAGGTCATGGCCGAGAATCCGCGCCAACTGAGCCATCTTCTGGCCGGCTATCTGCGCCAGCAGATGGCCCAAGGCCGGGTGCGCCCCCTCCACGCGGAGGCGGCGGCCCGGGCCTTCTGGGGTATGTTTTTCGCCTACACCTTTAGCCTGTGGCTGATGGAGGAACCACTGAATCCCGAGCTGAGCACGGAGGAGTTGGTGGCCCAGTTCGTGGACATCTTCGTGGGGGGCATTCAGGCCTCGGGAGGAAACGATGGAAGCTAGCGCCATCCAGGTGCAGGCGGCCACTCGTCGCTTCGGCAGCCTGGTCGCGGTGGACCACTTGTCGTTCGAGGTGCAGCGCGGCGAGATCTTTGGGCTGTTGGGTCCCAACGGCGCGGGCAAGACGACGATGCTCCACCTGCTCACCGGCCTGCTGCGCCGCGACGGCGGCGAGGTCCGGGTGTTGGGCCACGATCCGCAGCGCAAGGCAAAAGAGGTCCGGCAGCGCACCGGCTACGTGCCGCAGGAGACCAACGTTTACCTTGACCTGAGCGCCGTGGACAACCTGTGGCACCACGCCGCGCTCTACTGCCGCGACCTGGCGGGCATCGAAGGGCGCATCGAGAGCTTGCTTGAGTTGATGAACCTCTGGGAGCGGCGCAAGGACGCGGTGCGCACCTTTTCGGGTGGGATGAAGCGCCGCCTGGTGCTGGCTCGCGCCCTGCTCCACGACCCGGAGATCATCCTCTTCGACGAGCCAACCCTGGGTGTGGACGTGCAGGCGCGGCACGCCATCTGGGCACACATCCAGGCGAAGCGCGGGCAGGGCAAGACGTTCGTCGTCTCCACCAACGATATGGCCGAGGCAGACGTCCTGTGTGACCGGCTGATCATCATCGACCAGGGGCGAACTATCGCCCTCGACACGCCGGAGCAACTCAAGGCCAACCTGGGCCGCGACATCGTGACGCTGCGCACCACGCCGCCCATCGCGGAACCGGAAACGTATTTCGCCGGGCTGGGGGTGCAGACCGTCACCCGCCTCGATCCGGACCAGTTGCGCCTTGAAGTGCGCGATGCCGAGTCGATCGTAGGCGAGCTGGTGGCGCGCATCGGCGCTTCCCATCGACTCGAATCGGTGCGCATTGCCCGCCCCACGCTGGACGACGTGTTTCTGCACCACACCGGCCGAGGGTTGCGGGAGTAGTTCCCCTCACTCAAGGGAGAAGGCCCTGGTAGGAGCGAACGATGACACGGTTTCTCCTGCTCTTGTACAACGAAGTCAAACTGTTCCGCACGACCGCGCTGATCCACCTCGTGGCCATCCTCCAGCCGGCGGTCCTGTACCTGCTGATGACCACCATCCTGGTGCATCCCACCTTTGATCTGAACGTGAACCGGCCCGGCAGCGACCTCGAAGCGAGTCTGCTGGCCGCGCTGGAGCAGGTCGGCTCACCCATCGGCCTGCCCTACGTCAACCCGATCCTGGTGGACTGGGACGGCGGTCCGGTAGTCCGGCAGGTGATCACTGTCGAAGAGCGCGAGGGCGTGCCCACCGCGGTCCAGTACTACGGCCCGATCGACAGCAATCTGGTCAAGAATTTCCGCAACCGGCTGACCGCGGCCGCGCTGCGGCTGTGGGACGCCGAGCTGGGCAATCGGGCCGTAAACGTCGAGGAGCACGCCTGGCTGCCCCGCGACGTGTCGTACAACGTCTACTTCGGTTTGGCCCTGCTGCCGATGGCGGCTTTCTTGGCGGCAGCCCTCACCGGCGCGGCGCTCACCGCCCAGGAGTTCGAATTCCGCACCATGGTCGAGTACCGCCTGGCGCCTGCGGCTCCGGGCCTGATCCTGGGTGCGCGGCTGACCCGGCTGGTGCTCTCGGCGCTGGTGGCAGCGGGGATTTTGCTGGTAGCCGTGGGCCTTGTCACCCACGCCTGGCCCCGCGAGCTTTGGCTGGTAGTCCTGATCCTGCTGCCGCTGGCGGTGATTGCCGGTTGCCTGGGGATCGTGGCCGGGCTGGTGTTCGCGGGGGCGTTCGCTGAGGTCGGGCGCGCACGG
>CAYLZG010000018.1:0-1471 GCA_964387985.1 uncultured Anaerolineales bacterium
AAGTGATGAGCGATTCGCAGGTCTTTGCGTCTCAGATCAACAAGCTGTTTCGCGATCCGAATTACCTGGTCGTGGCGGATGTCTTGTCCGCATTGGGTCATGCTTAGGGGAATCGCGTGCGTTCGCAGAAGATTGTTTCCGCAGCCATCATGATCGTCGCCAGCCTGATCGGGCTGGGCGCGTTTCTCTATCCCTTCTTTCTGCCGTCATTGCCGTCTGAAGGCATGGCCGCGCACAGCAACGATGCGCCACTGCTTACCGTGGTCCTGCTCGGGCTGTGTCTCTCCGCCGTTTTTGCCAATCTCGCCGGCCGCCAGATGACCAGCAAACTGGTTGCCGTGTTGGGCGTGCTGACCGCGGCCAATGCGGTGCTGCGCGCGGTGCCTGGGCCTGCCGGCTTCAATGCGATCTTCGTGCTGCCCATCCTGGCAGGCTACGCGTACGGCCCTACTTTCGGCTTTCTCCTCGGCGCCCTGTCGCTGTTGGTATCTGCATTCATTGGCGGTGGTGTGGGTCCGTGGCTGCCCTATCAGATGTTCGCCACTGGCTGGACGGGGCTGTTGTCCGGCTTTTTACCACAATTTCCCGACCACCGGCGCTGGGAGTCCGTCATGCTGGCTGTTGTCGGGGGCGTCCTGGGACTGGTTTTCGGCGCGATCATGAATATCTGGTTCTGGCCCTTCATGCAAGGGGGCGCGGGTGCGACGGCAGATGGCGGCGCGTTCCAGGCCGGAATGAGTGCATGGCAGGCCTTGCGCAATTATGCGCTGTTCTATGTGGTGACCTCGTTGTGGTGGGATGCTGCGCGCGCTTTTGGCAATGCAGCTCTCATCTTGCTTTTTGGTGGGGCTATTCTGCGGGTCCTGCGCCGTTTCAAGCGGCGTTTCGGATTTGAGATTGCGCCTCAAGTGTTGGTCGAACGCTGACGACGCGTCACACGATCTCGATTCCTTCCCCTTCAACTACCTCGCCGATAACCCAGATGGATTGCTCGTGTTCGGCACAGTAGGCCTCGAATGCTGGCAACGCCGCCTGCGGTACAGCTGCCAACAGACCGCCGGAAGTCTGCGGATCGTGCAGTAGCACCTCCTGCCAATCGGTCAGAGCGTGGGAAAACGTCACCAGCGGCCTGTAGAAGGCCTGGTTATTGAACGCTCCGCCCGCAAAGACCCATTGCTCGGCATAGCCTAATGCGCCCGGCAGCCACGGCAGATCCTCGAATCGGACCCTAAAGCGCACTTCGGCCGCATCGCTCATCTCCAGCGCATGGCCTAATAGCCCAAAGCCCGTGATATCGGTCGCGGCCCGCACGCCGGCTCTCTGGGAGGCATGCGATGCGATCCGGTTCAGGCGCATCATGCTGCGGACGGCAGCGGCGAGGTGCTGAGGATCGACGATTTCGCGCTTGATGGCTGTCGTGACGACACCCGTCCCCAGGGGTTTGGTTAGCACAAGCGCATCGCCCGGACGG
>CAYLZG010000018.1:1481-28188 GCA_964387985.1 uncultured Anaerolineales bacterium
GCCGCCCTTCGTGATAATGCGATCGGGGTGTACTATGCCGGTCACGGCCAGCCCGTACTTCGGCTCTTTGTCCTGGATCGTGTGTCCCCCGGCGATGGCCGCACCAGCTGAGCGCACTACCTCAGCGCCACCCCGGAGGATTTCTGCCAGCACGGAGGGGGGCAGGTTGGGCGGAAACGCTGCGATATTGAGTGCGAACAACACTTCGCCGCCCATGGCGTATACGTCGCTCATCGCGTTGGCAGCTGCGATGGCGCCGTACTCGTATGGCGTGTCAACGATCGGCGTAAAGAAATCTACCGTTTGAATGAGCGCCTGTTCGTCATTCAGGCGGTACACGGCGGCGTCGTCGGGCGCGCCCAGACCGACCAGCAGCTCTGGATGCTGACCGGCAGGAAAGAGGTTTTCGAGTGAGCGCAGCACCTGCGCCAGCTGCTCGGGTGGCAGCTTAGAGGCTCAGCCAGCGCAGGCGCTGAGGCTCGTCAGTCTTACGATCTCGTCGCGTGTCATAGGTACTCCCGCCCGGAATCTGTCTGCGGGCGGGAGAGATTATAGGGTGTGGAAACCCTGCGGTCAAGCCAAGGCCGATTCCGGTGGCGTTAAGCTTCGTCTTCGGCCTTCTCGACGACGATAGTGCAGTTGGTGACCAGCGCTGCGATTGCTCCGAGTGCTGCCAACTGCGGAAGGAGTAGCGCGCCCACCACACCCAGAGTCAGCGGGATGCCTACCAGGGTCTTCCCTTCTTCGTTCTTGATCGAAATATGCCGGATGTTGCCTTGCCGCACCAACTCTTTGATCTTGCCGACGATCTGTTCGCCTTGCACCTGGAATTCTTCGGTCCGTGTTTTCTCTTCGGTCATGATACTTCTCCTTGCCGCTTGACGGAAAGATATGTTTTGCTTTCATGTCACTATACGAGTACGGGGCCTGTGGGTTTCACGGAGCGCCACACCGCCTTGAGAGGGTAGCGTGGCGAGACATGCACCGTGCCCGCAGCGAAGGTTTGGTGATGGGCGGAGAGCATTGCACTTGACAATACGCTCACTCGCGGGTAAAAGAAAACGACACTGCAGTAGTGTTGGGTCAAGCATCCGGAAACCGATTTGTTTGCACCTCTGCTGCCCCGGAGACCGCCATGTACCTGATGTTCCTCATCATCCAAAGCGAGGACGCAGACGTCCTAACCAGGCGTCTGAATAATGCCGGCGTGCGCGTCACCCGGCTGAACACGATCGGCGGCTTCCTCTCTCGCGTCAATGTTACATGTCTGGTTGGCGCGCAGGAGGACGAGGTGGAGAGGGTGATGGAAATCGTGCGCAAGACCTGCCACACGCGCAAGCGCTATATCAATCCATTGCCATCCGGTGCAGAGCCGGCCCATCTTTCGATGGCGGCGCCGGCCTATCCCCTCGAAGTAATCGTGGGCGGCGCAACGGTCTTCATGATTGACGTCGCACAGTTCGAACGCCTGGGTCGCGGTGCAGCACCCCAGGGCGCACTGCCGAGATCAAAGTCCGACTCATCGGCTGGAGGAGGAAAGTCAATGCAAATGGTCGTCAGTATCGTCGCGGCCGATGACGCGGAACCCGTTACGCGCGCGCTGATTTCTGCCGGGTATCGAGTCACCCGAATGAACACCGCCGGCGGCTTCTTTCGCCGCGGCAATGTCACTCTGCTGGTTGGCGTCGAACAGGCCCAGGTAGATGATGTGCTGCGCGTGATCGACGCACATGTGCGCAAGCGAGCCCAGGCAAACCCGGTTGAGTCAGGCATGCCCATGTTCGGGGCCACGGTCTTCGTGCTGGAAGCCGCCCGATTCGAACGCATCTAACCTGTCAGATCAGTGAAGCTGTCCCAAACCCGGTTGCGTGAGCGCAAGGACGCGTATCGCTCAGCCGGGTTTGTTTTGCCTGGGGTCTGATCGTGTCGCGCGAATGTATTGTTCCTGCCTGTTGGTTTGCAGGCTATGTGTTATCTTTGTTCATACTGATTTACCATTAAGGAAACTGACATGCCCAAGATCGCAATCACCGGCAAGGGCGGAGTGGGCAAGACAACGCTTACCGCGCTCCTCTCACACGTCTATCAGCAGAGCGGAAAGAACGTCATCGCGATTGATGCGGATCCTGCTGGCAACCTCGGACTGGCGTTCGGCTTGTCCGCGCAGCTCGATGCGGACCTCAAGCCGATTTCCGAGATGGAGGACCTGATCTATGAGAGGACCGGCGCACAGCCCGGGACGATCGGAGGCTGGTTCAAGCTCAACCCCAAGGTCGACGATATTCCCGATAACCTGAGCATCACGCATCGTGGTGTGAAACTGCTGAGACTGGGCACCGTGCGCACCGGCGGCGCCGGCTGTCTCTGCCCGGAGAATGCCCTGCTGAAAGCCCTTGTGACACATCTGCTGCTCCGCAAGGATCAAACATTGATACTGGATATGGAAGCCGGGATCGAGCACCTTGGCCGCGGCACTGCCGGTGCGGTCGATGCGTTTATCATCGTGGTCGAGCCTGGCCTTCGTAGCCTGGGGACAGCGGAGCAGATCCGCTTTCTGGCTTCCGAGATCGGGGTGCCGAGAATTTTCCTGGTGGCGAACAAGACGCGCGGGCCGCAGGACGAGGAGTTCATTCGCTCGCGCGCCGGCGGATTGCCGTTGCTGGGCAGCCTGCCTTTTACGGCGAACGCAGTAACTGCAGATCAGGACGGATTGGCGGTGTTTGACCAGGCTCCCGAGCTTGTCGCAGCCGCCGAGCGCATTGTCGCCGCATTGGAGGAAGCAACGCAGGCTTAGTGCATGCGGCCGGTGCAGCCGGAGGGGGAATGTGTAATGGCAGATGTATCTCTGGGTGGCTACGACGACATGCCGGTCTACACGATCAAGACCGTCGTGCTTGAAACCGGCATCGCACCCGCCACGCTGCGCGCGTGGGAGCGACGCTATGGCGTATTATCGCCCGGTCGAAGCGACGGCGGCTATCGGCTCTACTCTGAAAAGGACATTGCCACCCTGCGCTGGCTGAAGAATCAGGTGGATTCAGGGGTTTCGATCAGCCGTGCTGTGGCGTTGCTGGAGATACGGAGACAAGCAGGCGAAGCCCCCGAGTTTGATGACGAGCGCATGCCTGGCCTCATCGCACCTGCGGAGACGGCGCGCTGTCCAAGCATCATCGTCGATGAGCTGGTGGCAGAGCTGAACTCGTTCCAGGAGGCGCAGGCAGAAGCCATTCTGACCGAGGCGTTCGCATTGTATCCGGTTGACGTGGTGGCCGAGGAGATCATTGCGCCCACCCTTGTCGAGATCGGGGAGGGTTGGCATCGCGGTGAGGTCAGCGTAGTTCAGGAGCATTTCGCGACGGCATTTCTGAGGCGCCGGCTGACTTCGTTGTTTGACGCCTATCCGCAGCCCAGCTCAGGCCCCCTGGCAATCACCGGGTCGGCGCCGTCGGAATGGCACGATATCGGCATTCTGATGGTTTCTCTGGCACTTCGCCGGCATGGCTGGCGCGTGATCTACCTGGGCCAGAACGTGCCCGTGGAGCATCTGCTGCGCGAGGTTCGCAAGCTCAAGCCCGACATGCTCTGCCTGTCCGCGGCGACGGCAGATGCCGTTGAGGTGTTGGCGGACGTCCATGCACAGGTTGCAGCACTGCCTGATCCGCACCCGCGCCTGGTATTCGGCGGTGGCGCCTTCAACAGCAATCCCGAGCTTGCGCAACGTTTCCAGGATGTACGAGTCGTGAGCAGCGCAAGAGATCTGGCAAGCATCGCCGGCTGATTTCTTATTCCATCTGCCAATAGCAGGAATCCGCGGCTCAAGAGCTGCGGATTTTTGTTTAATCTGTTCTGAAACCATATACAAACTCTTGACAAAGAGTGAAGAGTGTGCTAGACTAATCTGGTTATCAAAGGGTGTTTGAGTAGCCGGCTTTGAATTACACACATGGGGGTGCGGGCAACATGAGTTCTGATGCCATGACAGAAATCTATGATGGGCGTGATAACCGGCCCATCTATAATATCAAGGCTGTGGTGGAGGCTACGGGTCTGCCCGCCGCCACATTGCGCGCCTGGGAGCGACGATATGGGGCGCTGTCTCCTGCTCGCACAGCGAGTGGGTACCGGCTGTACTCCGGCCGGGATATCGACATCTTGAGATGGCTCAAGGCGCGGGTGGATGAAGGCATGAACATCAGCCAGGCCATCCAGCTCCTTACGCTCGAGCGTCCGCTTCAGCGTCCTCATGAGCCTGCCGTCATAGAGGACACAGTGCGGCATAGCAGACCCCTACAGGCGCCGCACGAGTCTCGGGATGTCCTGCTATCTGCGTTGGTCCGTTACGATGAAGGGCTGGCCGATCGTGTGCTCGAAGAGGGCTTTGCGGTGTACGGGGTGGAGTTGGTTGCAGAGAGCATTCTGGCTCCGGCCATGGTGCGAATCGGCGACATGTGGCATGAGGGCCGCGTGAGTGCGTCAACTGAGCATTTCGCCAGCAACTATCTCCGCCGCAAGCTGGACTCTATTGTCAATGCGGTCCCACAGCCCAACAGCGGCCCATTGGTGGTTCTGGGCTGCGCACCGGGCGACTGGCACGAACTGGGACTGTTATTGATCCACCTCATGCTCCGCCGGCGTCACGTCAACACCATCTATCTGGGCCAGAATGTGCCTGCAGAGCAGTTCGTCGAGGAGATGGCGAGATTGAAGCCCGCGCTGATCGTCATGGCTGCAACAACAGCCGATTCGGCCGTAGGTATGGCTGAGGTGGCGCGGGCCGTTCAGGACATGCAGCGACCGCAGCCCATCTTCGCCTTCGGGGGCCGGGTTTTCAACGTCGATCCGGCCTTGCGGACCCGGGTTCCGGGTGTTTTTCTTGGGGAGACCGCGCGTGAGGGGGTCAAGCAGATCATGGCACTGCTCTCGCGGGACGCCGCGGGTGCACCCGGGATCATATTGCATCTGCCGAACAGTGAAACTAACCCTTAAGGGCACATTAAGAGTTTCGACAAAGCATTGACGCTAAGGTGCTTCTGTAGTATAGTTGCTTACACTTGTAGCGGTTATGTGTAGAGATGGCAGAGGAAGGAAGGAAATAAATGGTTCAGCGTGGAAAGCAAAGGTCATTACCGGAGATCCTGATCGAGCTCCGTGAAGACGATCCAGAATTCAAAGAAGCAATTTCGGTTCAGTCGTTCCGCGCGGGGCAGCACGTGGCAAACCCCGAGCAACTGGGACTTAATCTGTATACCCTGATGAAAGGGCGCGTGCAACTGATTCATGAAGGCCCGAACGGCCGGCGTTTGGCCATTGCGACACTGGGGCCCGGGGCGATGTTTGGTGAGGGCGCACTGTTGGGCGCCGTCGATCCGGATGTCAAGGCAGTTGCTCTGACGGATTGCATCCTCTGGGCAGTGCCCCAGCCACAGGCGCAGAGCCTGGCACTCAGGTACCCCGTCTTGAGCTGGGGATTGCTTCAGACGGTTGGCCAGCGACTGGCCCAGGTCGAGAATCGGATGGAAGAAGTAGCTTACAAGCGGCTGCCTGAGCGCCTGGCGGGCCTCCTGCTCGAACTGGCCAACGGCGGCAAGGCGATTCGCGGCACCAGCCATCAAGCATTGGCTGACATGCTCGGCACATATCGCGAGACAATCAGTGCAATCCTGCGAGGTTTCAAGGACGAGGGCCTGGTTGAACTGGGCTATCGGAAGATCGAATTGCGCGACCTGCCAGGGCTGCGGCTGACTGCGGGTGCGTTTGACTGAGACCTATCTGATGGATGAGATGATTGAGGCAATCGAGCTGCCCCTCTTCCCGTTGAACACCGTCCTGTTCCCGGGTCAGGTGCTGCCGCTGCACATCTTTGAAGAGCGCTACCGGCTGATGATCCGGCATTGCCTGGCGCAGGACATGCCGTTCGGCGTAGTGCTCATCAAGCATGGGCAGGAGGTGGGTGACGCTGCTGAGCCACATACGGTCGGGACCATGGCGCGCATCATCGAAAGCACGCATCTGGACAATGGAACCATGAACATCGTGACGGTCGGCGTGGAGCGGTTTCGCATTCGCCGGTTGTTGCATGACCAGCCTTATCTGCGAGGTGAAGTCCTGTCCTTGCCGATGGTTGACCCCTCTGATCCGGAGGCCGTTCGCGCGGCTGCCCATAAAGTGCGCGGCCAGGTTGAGCGTTATATCAAGCTGATTGCCGACGCAGCCGGCCTGCAGATCCAGATCGACGAGATCCCCTCCGCGTCCCAGCAGGTTGGTTACCTGGCAGCGGTGACGATGCAGATTGATAATAAAGAGAAGCAGGCGTTGCTGGGCGCGGATTCGCTGGATCAAATGTTGGCGGAGGAACTGAAGCTGTTGAATCGCGAAAATGCCCTTCTGACATGGATGGTCGGAAGCAAGGGCTGGCCCGATTCGGTGCAGTTTGGCTTCAGCGGCACGCTCATGCTTAACTGAACGAGTACATGACAGGGACCTGCATAGAGCACAAACTCTCATGCATCCTGCATTTGACACATTTCCTTAGAAGTGGTACGATCCCTCCGCCGTGAATGATCACGGCGACCTGTCAGGGAGTAGGACAGTCACCCGTCACCGGTGCGCACGTCTGGCCCGGTGGCTTTTTCTTAATCTACTCTTGGCAGGCCCGCCGGGAACGCACGTCGCGGCGATCAGTTTTTCACACTCCAAGGAGGCACTTTCTAATGGAGAGCACGGGTGTTGTCAAGTGGTTCAGTCGGAGCAAGGGTTACGGGTTCATTTCGCCGGACGGCGGCGACAAGGATGTGTTCGTTCACTATTCGAACATCACAGGTGAAGGTTTCCGAAACCTGGATGCCGGCGAGCGTGTTCGGTTTGTCGTTGAAGACACGCCGAAGGGTCCACAGGCTGTGTCGGTGATGCCTGCGTAATTACGCAGCATAACACGAACCTACTTGACCCCCGGCGCTAGGCCGGGGGTTGCTTTTTTAAGATAATCACTTGTCAAGGGCTTTCGTTGTGGTAGAATGTCAGGCAGAGATGACGAGGTTGGATGCACATCCTGTGGATGTGCTGGAGAGATAACGATTCCGTGATCCGCCCGTTCGGTCTAAATGATATCTGGCTGGTGCGACGCTTGCAACGTAGCGGTATGACGCTGGCCGTAGAGCACATGCTGACCCACCCGCACGGGCCATTGTGGACTGCGCTGCTGGCGCCCTGGCCCTGGACCGGTGTGGGAGTTGCAACATTTGTGCTCGATGAGAGCGCCAACGGCCAGCGCCTGCATGGCTTTGCCCAGCTCATGAAACGCGCTGACCGTTCCGAGGCGGATCTTTTACATGTTGCGCCGGCGCTTATGTCGGAGATCACGAGCGATCGATCTTCCGAGGCAATCTGGAGCCGGCTGCTCAATCATTGCTCTCTGGCCGCGGCCACACATGGGCTTCAACGCATCTACGCAAGTGTCCCACAAGGTTGTTCCGAGCAAACCAGCCTGTCTCAGGCTGGTTTCTGTGTATACACCAGAGAGACGATCTACCGGTTGGCGGTGCTGCCCGCGCCGGCTTTGCCGGCGCCAGGCATTCGGTCGCAGCATCCGCGTGATAACTGGTCATTGCAGCGCCTGTACTTGCGCGGGACTCCGCGGCTGGTTCAGCAGGCTGAGGGCGCCTTGACCACCGAGGCCGGTTCTCCGATGTTTTCCTGGTGGGAGCCGAATGATTGGCAAGGGTTGGTCTGGGAGCCCGCGGGTGAAGTGCGCGGCGCCGTGCAACTGCATCGCGGGCGTGCGGGCCATTGGTTACGCGTATTGGGTGCAGGGGAGCTGGCGCCGCGGGAAGTGCGTGTGCTCATAGAACAGGGATTGCGGCATCTGAGTGGCGCCCGGCCCTCGCGCGATCGCCGAGATGTACCCGTTTATGCGACGGTTCGCGATTATGATATTCACCTGAGCGGCGCGCTGATCGGATTCGGCTTCGCACCGTTCATGGAACGAGCGCGGATGGTCAAGCACACCGTTGGCCGCGTGACAGAAGCCCTTCCGGCCACACACCCTGTGCGCGAAATGGTGCGTGAATTACCTGTGCGCAGTCAAGGGCCGCGATAACGGCCCGCAAGATGTCTGCGCCAAGGACTTTGAGAGGTATGGGACAGAGAAAGATAACTGACGACCTGGATGCTCTGCTCCAGGTGCTGCCGCCGCAGGTCGAACAGGCGCTGCGCGCAGCCAATCAGGGAGATGATCTCCTGGAAATCGTCATGGATTTGGGCCGGGTGCCCGAGGCGCGCTTTGTCGATCATGAGCTCACTCTGAGCCCTAAAGAGGTGACACAGGCGGATCTAGATTTCGTCATTGCTCGCATCAGCGAGTTCACGGGCGACAATCGCGCGGGCATCGCCCGAACCCTGCACCGCATCTCCGCGATTCGCAACCGGCAGGGCAAGGTGATCGGCTTGACGTGTCGCGTCGGCCGTGCGGTATACGGTGTGATCGATATCGTCGAGGACATCATCAAATCGGGCCAGAGCATTCTTCTGCTGGGCCGGCCGGGCGTTGGCAAGACGACGCTGCTGCGAGAGGCGGCTCGCATACTGAGCGAGAAGCGCCGCGTGGTCGTGGTCGACACCTCCAACGAAATCGGCGGCGATGGAGACATCCCGCATCCGGCAATCGGGCGAGCGCGGAGGATGCAGGTCGCCGATCCGGCGCTGCAGCACGAAGTGATGATCGAAGCAGTCGAAAATCACATGCCGCAAACGATTGTCATCGACGAAATCGGGCGCGAGCAGGAAGCTGCGGCTGCACGAACGATCGCAGAGCGCGGCGTACAACTGGTGGGTACGGCACACGGCAACAGCCTCGACAATCTGCTCATCAATCCGACCCTGTCGGACCTGGTCGGCGGGATCGAAAGTGTGACGCTCAGTGATGAGGAAGCTCGGCGCCGCGGCACGCAAAAGGCCGTGCTCGAGCGTCGGGCTCCGCCCACGTTCGATGTCTTGATCGAGTTGCAGGATCGCCAGCGCGTGGCAGTGCATCACAGCGTGGCTGCGGCGGTCGATGCGCTTCTGCGGGGTCGTTCGCTCCAGCCCGAGATACGCTTCGTCGACGACAGCGGCCAGGTTCACATCGAAAAGGCGCCGGCGCCCGTGCCCGATATGCGCTCGGCGAGCAACGGCATGGGACGGCTTCCGTTTGAGAAACACACGGATTCGTTCGGTGACGACTATTCGCGCAGGCAGCCCTTCAGGGATGCTTTCGGCTCGGCAGCGGTCCCATCGTACCGCAATGGTTCGGCCGGCCTGGCTGGGCGTGGGAGCGTCCAATCGCCGTACGACTCGGCCGGAACGGAGGCCTCCTCCGCGTCTCGCGGGCAGCATCACCGCGCATTGCGCGTCTACCCTTACGGCGTAGGCCGCGGCCGGCTGATTCAAGCCTCGCAGAACCTGGGTGTTCCCGTGGCGGTGGTGGAAGACCTCGAGCAGGCTAACGCAGTGGTCACACTGAAGAACTACTATCGAAAGCATCCGCAGCCTATCACAGAGGCTGAGCGGCGACGTATCCCGGTGTATGTGCTGCGGTCCAACACGGTCAACCAGATGGAAGCGATCCTGGGCGACATCTTCGGTGTGCCGGTGGAACTCGAGGACCCGATGGAAAGGGCCGTCGCTGAGACCCAGGAGGCGATCCGGCGAGTGCTGAGCGGATCGTCGTCAGAGGAACTACCGCCGGCCGGTCCGGACGTTCGGCGGATGCAACATGAGATGGCGCGCTCGGCCAACCTTGTTTCACACAGTTACGGTTCCGAACCGCGCCGCCGCGTACGAATTTTCCAATCCTAGTGTGGCTTACGGCCAGCCGGAGCAACGCTTGTTTATCACCTTTGAAGGCCCCGAAGGTGGGGGAAAGACAACTCAGATCCGCCTCCTGGCGGATTGGCTGCGGGATCAAGGGTGTGACGTGATCACGACCCGTGAGCCCGGCGGTACGCGAATCGGCGACGCAGTGCGCGCCATCCTATTGGACCCGGAGCACGTGGAAATGCAGCCGCAGGCGGAGATACTGCTTTTTTCGGCTGCACGAGCGCAAATCGTCGGCGAGGTGATTCGACCCCACTTGGCCCGGGGTGGGGTCGTCTTGTGCGATCGCTTCGCCGATTCAACACTGGCTTACCAGGGATATGGGAGAGAGCTGGATCTCGGCGCACTGCGCATGATCACATCTTTCGCCACCGGCAATCTCACCCCTGAGCTGACCATTTGTTTGGACCTGCCCGTGCTTGATGGGCTGCGGCGCAAGCAGGGCGGTGACACAGCCGAATGGAATCGGATGGAACGCGAGGAAAGGGAGTTTCACGAGCGCGTGCGTGCGGGTTACCTGGCGCTGGCGAGCGCGTCGAGTGAGCGATGGTTGGTGGTGGATGCCAGGCAGTCGATTGAGCAGGTGCAGGAGAAGATCAGGACGCGCGTCCGGCAGATCATGCCCGACCATCAGCTGATGTTGGATGGTCCACAGGAGGATCCTACTCAATGAAGCTCATCATGGCAATCGTCAGCAGCGATGACTCGCGTGACGTGCTGGATCGACTAACCAAAGCCGGCTTTCGGGCAACGGTGATCAGCACGACAGGGGGATTTCTGCGCGAAGGCAACACCACGCTGTTTCTAGGCACAGACGATCAGCGGCTAAACCAGGCCGTAGAGATATTGCGCCAGGTCTGTCGTCGACGAACGCAGTGGGTGTCCCCTTTGCCGACTCTGGAAGGCCCCGGTTTGGAGATGGCTGAGCCAATCGAGGTCAATGTCGGCGGCGCAGTCGTCTTTGTGTTGAATGTGGAGCAGTTCGTGCAGGTGTAGAAGCTGTGGTGGACGTTCCGCCCTCCAACCCTACATCACGCCGAAGTCGTCGCCTCCGCCTGGTGCGCCGAGGTCAGGCATCGAAGACTCGATGCTCTCCGGGTCCTCGCCAGCTTCCAGGCGCCCGACCACTTCTTCGAACTCGGGACCAAGATCCTCACCCGTCTCATCCGCCATCTTGCGCATGAAGCGGGCAAGCGATTTTGGATCGTTTTCATCCACGCCCTCTCCGAGCATATCGTCTGGGCTGGATATATCATCCAGGTTACTGCCTTCGGAACGAAGGACGGCAACGCGCGATATCAGCCGTGTCAGGTTTTTTCCGCCGCAGCGCGGACAGATTGCCTCGCGGTTTTGGGCGTCGTCATACGAACGCCACAGAAGGCTGACGCGTCGATTGCAGTCTTGACAGTTGTACTCGTAGATCGGCATGTGGCGATTATAGCGCATGATGAGGCCAGCGTCCAGGCAATCCTGGCAACGAGTGAGTGTTCTGTTGTGTGATGAGGATGCTTCGCAATGAGCGATGAAGAGCAGGCTGCACCGGCAGGTCTTGAGCAGGTTACGCGCGAATGGTATGACTCTCTTTGTCTGCCGCGGCCGCTGCTGGTAGTTATCTCGGGGCCATCAGGCGTCGGCAAGGACGCGACAATCCAACTCATGAAGGAACGGGGCTACTCGTGCCACTTTGTGGTAACTGCGACCACACGTCCCCGCCGGCCGGCAGAGATCGACGGGGTAGATTATCACTTCGTTTCAGAGGCCACGTTCAGCGACCTGATCGCGCGCGGTGAGTTGATAGAGCACGCGCTGGTTTACGGTCAGTACAAAGGCATCCCCAAGGCAGGCATCCGGGCTGCACTGGCCAGCGGGCAAGATGTTCTGATGCGGCTGGATGTGCAAGGCGCCGCCACGATTCGCCGGCTGGTGCCGGAAGCCGTTACGGTCTTTCTGACAGCCGAGTCAGAGGAAGCCCTCGTCGAACGCTTGCGATTGCGCAGGACAGAGGACCCCGCACAGCTTGAGCAGAGGATCGAGACCGCGCGCCGAGAGCTTTGCCAGGCCAGTGAGTTCAAATATCGCATCGTCAATCGTGAATGCGCGCTGGATGAGACGGTCGATCGTTTGATCTCGATCATCGAGGCCGAAAAGTGCCGTATAGATTGGCGACCGGTGACAATATGACTTACGAGAATCCCGCTCCACAGGAGCAGCCCTCGGCGCAAGCCCCACAGGCCGGCGCGGGTTCCGCGGCATCTGTTCAGGTTCGAATCCGCCTGCCGCTTTCCCGTCCTATCGTGACCTATGTACTCCTGGCCCTGATTGCACTTGTATTCGTTGCCGACTTTCTTCTGGAACAGCTTGCAGGCCAGCCAATCATCTTCTACCTGGGTGCGCAGGTTAACAGCTGGATCGGGGAAGGCGAATACTGGCGTCTGCTCAGCGCGATTTTCCTGCATGGCGGCTTGACGCATCTGGCATTCAACGGCTGGGCGCTCTACAGCCTGGGTCGCGACATCGAATCGTTCTACAGCCCCATTTGGTTCACGGCGATCTATTTCGTCTCAGGGTTGGCCGGTAACATTGCCTGGTACGTTCTGGGTGGAGAGTCGCCCTCCGTTGGGGCTTCGGGTGCGATTTTTGGCTTGATCGGGGCTGAGGTGGCCTACTTCGTGCGCAACCGCCAGCTTTTCGGTGCGTTCGGCCGCCAACGGCTCGGTAATCTGGCCATTCTCATCGGCATCAACCTCTTCTTCGGCTTCACGGTCCCCAATATCAACAACCACGCACATCTTGGGGGCTTGGCAGCAGGCTTTCTGCTGGGGCTCGTCTTGTCACCAGGTTATGTCATGACCTGGTCTCAGGATGGTTATGTGAGTACGCGCCGGCTGGTTGATGGGCAGTCGCAGGTCGTGCGCGCGTTAGTTGTCTTGTTGGCACTGGCGATTTTGGCCGGCCTGATTCTGGTTGGCAACCAGCGCTGGGCCGGTTGATGCGGACGCTCGATCATCTTCGGCGTCCGGGAGGTGCGCGATGAAGTCTGATCCGACCCAACAGATTCGCTCCTCCGCAATTGCTGGGCGGTGGTATCCGGGCAGTGCATCTACACTGCGTCGCGACATCGACAGTTACTTCGAAAGAGCCCCGCAAGAGAGCTTGCCCGGCCGCATCCTGGGCCTGGTCGCTCCACACGCGGGCTACGCTTATTCGGGCCCCACGGCAGCGAGGGCCTTCGCGCAGGTGCGCGGCATGCCATTCACGCGGGTGATCGTCCTGGGACCGTTGCATCGACCAGTCTGGGGCAGCGCCACGGGCCCGCTGATGGTTCCCACCGAGGGTGCCTATCGTACACCGCTGGGTGATGTTTCCCTGGATCAGGATTTCATCGCCAGGCTTGATGAAAGAGTTGCCTTGACCCGGGTCCAGGGCGATGAGGAACATGCACTGGAGATCGAGTTGCCTTTCCTGCAGGTCGCGCTCGATCGTTTCTGCCTGGTTCCCATCATGCTCGGCGAACACATCTCGCACCCGCATGCGGCGGCAACGGCTACCCGCCTGGCCGAAGCATTGGCGGAACTGGCCGGCGAGGAGACGCTGCTTGTCTGCAGCACCGACCTGAGCCATATGGATGATTACGCGGCTGTTGTCCATACTGACCGCAGGCTGGTCGATCTGCTGAATGCCTTCGACCTGGATGGCGTGCGCGCGGCGCTGCAAAGGGAGCAAGTGCAGGCATGTGGGGCAACGGGCTTGTTTGTCCTGACAGAGGCATGTGAGCGCCTTGGGGCCAGGGGCTCAAAGGTTCTTCAATACGCCTCCTCGGGGGATGTTACGGGCGACAAGCGGCCGGGCACCTATACCGTCGGCTACCTGGCGGCGGTCATTCACGCTTAGCCATGCTCTACGCTGAAGTCTGTGTCAATACGCCCTTGGGCGCACCTCGTGCACCGCAGGATGATACGGGCCAGGTGTTCACCTATCAGGTGCCTACCATGCTGGCGGGCAGGCTTCAGCCGGGCCACTTGGTCTGGGTTCCGTTTCGCGGCCGTCGCTTGCAGGGCGTTGTGCTGCGTCTGACCGACGCAGCACCGGATTTCCGAACGCGCGAAATCATCTCGCTGGTCTGGGCGCAACCCGTCCTCAACGCTTCGCAGATTACACTGGCGCACTGGATCAGCGAACAGACCGTGTCGCCGTTGATCGAGTCCTTGCGCCTCATGCTCCCGGCAGGCCTCGCTCAGCGCGGTCGCACAGTCTTCGTCCGTACCTCGGTCCTCCCTCCGGCCGGCTTGTCGGACAAACAGCAGGCGCTCCTGGTGCGCATTGCCCTTGCTCCGGGTGACTGGTCCGATATCACGACGCGCACCGACGAGATAGTTTTGCCTGTCAGGCGCGTGACACAGCGCGACGATCTTGATCCGCTGATCGAGATGGGACTGGTGACTCGCGAGACAGAGTTCCCTTCGCCGCCACCGCGGCCCAAGACCGACCGCCAGGTGCGACTTCTGGCGGATGCAGAGACCATCGCGCGTGTCGAGCTCACGCTGGGACGGAAATCGAAGAAGGCCGATGCGCTAGCCTGGCTGGCCGCGCATGGTCCTGATCCGGTCCCGGTGCCTGATCTGCTCTCTGGTGTGCCGTGTGACCGGACAGCGCTCAGGGCGCTGGTCGAGCGGGGCTGGGTGACCCTCACCTCCGGACCGGGGACGGCTGCCATCACGTCGCAGAGCCAGGAAGAGACCAAAGGAAGGTCCGACTCTCTGACAGCTTCGTGGGTGTCTCTAGCCCTGTCGCCCGGTGCCCTCGCCAGCGCGATCGTCGAGTTGCGCGGATCTGGCAGGCAGAAAGCTGTGCTGGACTTGCTGCTCGCCCACGAAGGATCTGCCTGGATCGGTCGCGTGTACGCGGAGACGGGCGCAACGCGCGACACGCTGCGCGATCTGGAGTCTGCCGGGTTGGTGACCGTAGCAGAGGAGATGGTGTGGCGGGATCCGCTTGCCGGTTACGAGTTCGATCTGGATTCCTCTCCCACCCTGACACCCGATCAGGAGCGCGTGTGGGCCGTCGTGCATGAAACGCTGGACGTAGATCAACCCCAGCCTGTCACGCGGCCGATCCTGTTGCACGGTGTCACCGGTTCCGGCAAGACCGAGATCTATCTGCGCGCTATCGCAGAGGCGCTGGCACGGGGCAAACAGGCGGTTGTGCTGGTGCCCGAGATTGCGCTCACGCCGCAGACCATCCGGCGTTTCGCCGCGCGCTTTCCCGGGAAGGTCACCGTGTGGCACAGCGAGTTGGGCGATGGTGAGCGCTTCGACGTGTGGCGAAGGGTGCGCACGGGCCATCCCGCGGCCCAGGTAGTTGTTGGCTCGCGGTCCGCGCTCTTTCTTCCCTTCGGGCAACTTGGCGTCATCGTCGTCGATGAGGAGCACGAGCCTTCCTACAAGCAGGAGCGCACTCCGCGCTATCACGCGCGCGCGGTCGCCATTGAGCTGGGGCGCGTGTGCGGCGCGACCGTGATCCTGGGCAGCGCAACCCCGCTTCTGGAGACATTCTACGCCGCAAAACGCGGGGAGATGGCGTTGCTGACGCTTCCCCAACGTATCAAAGCAGAATTGCCTCTGGTGCACGTGGTCGACATGCGGCAGGAGCTGCGCGCTGGCAATCGCAGCATGTTCAGCCGGCAGCTGTCCGAGGGCCTGCACCGCGTTCTTGAGGCAGGCCAGCAAGCCATGCTGTATTTGAACCGCCGCGGCACGGCCACGTTCATTCTCTGCCGCGATTGCGGCTATGTGGCCACCTGCCAGCGGTGCGCTTCGCCGCTCACCTTTCATGGCGAAGGGGATCTCATCTGCCATCAGTGCAACCGTCGCTATGCTGCTCCGCTTGTCTGCCCGAAGTGCGCCAGCAAGCGGATTCGCCATTTCGGCGTTGGAACCGAGCGCGTCGAGGAGGCAGTAAAGCTGGAATTCCCCACCGCACGCACGCTGCGTTGGGATCGCGATGTGACGGGAACCAAGGGGAGCCACGACGCGATTCTGGCCAAATTCGTTGCCCATGACGCGGACGTGCTTATCGGCACCCAGATGATCGCAAAGGGGCTGGATCTTCCGCTCGTGACGCTGGTCGGCGTGGTGGCAGCCGATATCGGGCTCTTCCTGCCGGACTTTCGGGCGAGCGAGCGGACTTTCCAGTTGCTGACCCAGGTTGCAGGCCGGGCAGGTCGCAGCGCGCTGGGGGGTGAGGTCATCGTGCAGACGTATCATCCCGACCACTACGCCATATTGGCTGCCAGCGAGCACGACTATGATGGCTTCTATCGCCAGGAGATGGCCTTCCGGCGGCAGCAGATGTATCCTCCGGTGCGCAGGCTGGCGCGCTTGGTCTATCACCATGGGCAGCGCCCCAAAGCGCAAGCCGAGGCGCAGCGTGTGGCCGAGGCGCTGCGCACCGAGATATCAGCTCAATCTCTTCCTGACACGGATCTGATCGGTCCGGCGCCGTGTTTCTTTGCGCGGCAGCGCGGGGAGTGGCGCTGGCAGATCGTGTTGCGCAGTGCTGATCCTACGTTGCCGTTGAGCCGTTTTCTCCTGGGACCCGGGTGGCGAATTGACGTCGATCCGGTCGACCTCCTGTGACAGCTGGCGACTGCGGGTTGTGCTGATTACCGAATGAAGATTTGGGGTTGGAAGATGAGTCGATCGTGTTGGAACCTCTTGATCCTGGTCGTTCTACTTGCCGGCATGGGTTGGATCTGGGTGAATCGGGTGCCCGCCGGTGACGCAGTCGCAGCGGCTGGTTCGCTGCCTGCCGCCCCAGCCACCGGTCATCCGGCGCCGGAAATCGCGCTTGCCAATACTGGCGGGCAGGTTTTTAGCCTGTCGGATCTGCGAGGAACGCCAGTTGTCCTCAATTTCTGGGCGACGTGGTGTCCCCCTTGCCGGGCAGAACTGCCCGAATTGCAGGCAGCGAGCGAGCGGCTGGCGGGGCAGGTGGCCATCATCGGCGTGAACCAGGGGGAAGCCCCGGCAGATGTGCAGGCCTTTTCCAGGCAGCTCGATCTGACTTTCGAGATTCCCCTGGACGTACAAATGGAGGCCAGCCGTCGATACCAGGTGCGCAGCTTGCCTACGACGTTCTTCATCGACCGGTCGGGCGTGATCCGCCAGATGCAGGTCGGTCCGCTTACCGAGGCGACGCTGTCTCAGCAGCTTCGTTCGATCTACCCATAGGATCGCTGATGTTACCTGTGCTTCAACTTGGACCGTTCGCCATCCAGACCTATCCGTTAGCGCTTGTTCTGGCAGGATGGCTTGCTCTGGCGGTGGGCGCGCGCGCGGCCAAATGGCTCGGTCTGGATGGCGATCACATCTACAATGCCGGGCTGTACGGCTTGCTGGCCGGCATCATTGCCGGACGACTGGCCCATGTGCTCGCCTTCTGGCCAGCGTACCGGTCGCAGCCGCTGGAGATTTTCGGATTCAATACGACCGCCTTCTTGCTGTGGCCCGCAATCTGCGGCGCAGTGGCGGTGGCGGGCTGGTACATCTACCAAAGGAAGCTTCCGCTGGTTGCACTGCTTGATGCCTTTGCGCCAGGACTCCTTACGGGTCTCGCCGTGGCGGCGATCGGCGCACTGCTGACGGGCAGGAACCCCGGCGCACCAGCGAATCTGCCGTGGTCAGTGACTCTGTGGGGAATCGATCGACATCCGGTGCAGGCTTACGAGGCGATCGCATTTGCTGCGGTGGCAGCCTATGTCCTGCGCCTCATCCGGCTTGGCAGCCGTCGAGGTAGGCCGGCGCTGATCGCCTTGCTGGGCTATGGGTTGGCGCTCTGGTTTGTGGAAGCGTTTCGTTCGACGGATGTCACGGCGACGGTGCTCGGCGGCCTGCGGTTGGGACAGGTCGTGGGCCTGGGACTGGCTATCGCGGCGCTTCTGAGCCTGCGCTACCTCTCGACGCGCGTGATAGCAGGTGACCCGCAGAATCTCTAGGACGGCGGCCGGTTCTCAGATTGCGCGGCTGCATAGTCGTCCGGGGTATCGATATCTCTCAGGATTTTCGCGGACGGCCAATCCACCCAGGCGATCGCGTCTTCATGGCGGCGAATGATCGAGCGTGCGCCTACGTCGCCTGTGAGCGTGCTGAACTCGGCAAACGTACGGCGATCGAAGAGCACCGGGTTGCCGCGTTGGCCCTCGTATCGCGGCGCGACAACTGGCGCCAATGTCTCTCGATGGCGCTGCACCAGCGCAGATAACAATTCCGTTGAAACGCCCGGCTGGTCGGCCAGGAGGAACAACGCCCCCGAAAGTGTTCCGACGCTGTCCTGCGCCACCCGCAGTCCGGCGCGCACGCTCCGGCTCTGGCCGCTCGCCCAATCGGCGACGTCGACAATGGTGAGCTTGGGATCGGCCGCGCTTGGGTCCAGCGCGTCGCGCACCTGTTGGCTGCTGGCTCCCGTGGTCACGATGACGTGATCGATGTCGAGACACGCCTGGGCCTGCCGCGCAACATGCGCCACCAATGGGACGCCTTGCCAGGGCAGCACTTGTTTCAGCACCCCGAATCGTTTTGCCTGGCCCGCTGCGAGAACCACTGCGGCGGTTCTACCCCAGACCTCCACCACCGGGTCGTCAGCCAGGGCTGCGCCGATCAGCACGCTGTCGACGCGGGGAGCGGAGGCTGTCCCCGCAACACCGCCGGCGGCATGAAGCAGCAGCCGGGCGATCTCTCGCGCTGCCAGCAGAGTCACTTCATCCTCGACCTTGTTCAGGAATGGGATCAGGCGCGCGGATGCGGGCACGGCTTTGCCGCCCCCGTCGGGATGCGCCAGCACGGCCGCGATCATAGCTGGTATGACGGGCTCGCCAAGACTGGCTCCGGTGAGCGCTGCAACCCGGTCGGCGCGATGAACATGTTCTGCCGTCAGCGGCCGGCCCAAGACATCGAGCCCGACAATGGGCACGACAACGGTCGCGCTGGATGGGATCACCGGTTCGTGAGCTGCCGGAGCCTTGAACGGGAGCCGCCGCGAGCCATCGGCCTCGATCACAACCGCGTCGACCGAATGATGGGCCGCGATGCGATCGACGAGAGCTGGCTCCAGCCCTTTCACCTTGTCTTCCTCAACCAGGGTGCTGCCGGCCACAAGCACCTGACCGTGCTCTGCGAGCATTCCCGGGAGCTGCGCCAGAAGGGAGCCTTCTCCCTGCCGAACAACGCGCGCCGGCGCGCGTGACATCTGGCCGACGAAGATCTTGGTAGTCATTGTGGTGACTACTTTCAACCCGGCGGCAGTCAGTTCATCGGCCAGGCGAAACATCAGGGTTGTCTTGCCTCCTCCGCCGACGAGGCAGACGACATCGCCAGTCTGGATCCTGAGCGCTTCGTGAATGAGCACGGTTTCCAATCCTCTTTTCGGTGCGACTATTCTCGCGAGATTACGCTAAACCCGGCGCAAACCTTTCGGGTAACGGCTTTTCAGGCGGCCGGCTACGCGTTTTCCCCAGCCCAATGAGAAACCATCCACCGTCACCACCATCCAGCCGTCTTCGCCTGCAGAGACGAGCGTCTCGCCGCGAAGATAGGCAAGCAGATCGCTGCTCTCTGCAGAATAGTCCGCGACCTGCCGCACTTCGGATGGGGCCAGTCCTAATGCGAAGGCATGGCTTGGCTCGAACCGACACTTCTTGATCTCTCCCAGCCACCACCCTGGGTGGAGAAAGCGCATCCCGCTGAGATCGGGCAGCTCTGGTGGGAGCGCGTACAGGTAGGAACCGATCATTGCCGGGCTGGCCACTGCCGGCGTGCATGCAAGTGCGCTCGAGACGAAGTCATCGAAGGCAGCCTTCGCGGCTCTTGGCAGGCGCGGCAGCTGGTAGGCGCGCAGCGTCTCGGCCTGATGCACATTGGACGGGCCTGACTTGACCATCAGTGCCGCGAAGTGTCCTTCGCCAGGTCCGCGATGCGGCCACAGGCGAACGCAGCGTTTAAGCTCCGATTCGCGTCCGGGAAGGAGCTTCGCCAGCAGCGAGGCATGCAGCCAATCGGGACGGCCGGGACAGAAGCCAGGACGCGCCGGTGGCTCGGCAAGCGTGAACTCGGGATGGTCCGACAGAAAGCGCGCAATCGCGCCTTCGTCTTCTTCGGGCGCGAATGTACAGGTTGAGTAAACGAGCCGGCCCCCTGGGCGCACCAGCACCGCAGCGTGCTCCAGGATCCCCTGTTGCCTCAGCGCACACCCTTCGACCAGGGCAGGGGTCCAGGCCTGCCGCGCCGCAAGGCTCTTACGAAACATCCCTTCGCCGGAACAGGGAGCGTCGACGAGCACTGCATCGAAGAAACCCGGGAACCGGTCGGCCAGGCGCGATGGGGTCTCCACTGTGATAGCTACATTTGTGGCCCCCCAGCGCTCCAGATTTCCTGCCAACTCCCACCCGCGCTTTGGCACCACCTCGTTGGCAATCAGCAACCCCTGCCCGGCCAGGCGCGCCGCAATCTGGGTCGATTTGCCGCCCGGCGCAGCCGAGAGATCGAGCACCATTTCACCTGGTTGCGGATCGAGGATCTCCACAGGCATGAGGGCTGAAGGATCTTGCAGGTAGTAGAGCCCAGCTGCATGGTACGGGTGCTTGCCGGGGCGATTCTGATCGGCGCCAGCCAGCAGGAAAGCGCTGGGCGACCAGGGAACCGGCAGCGGGTCGATAGACAACCGTTCTGCCAGTTTTTCCGGCGCAATCTTCAGCGTGTTCGCGCGCAACGCGGTCGCCGGCGGCTGCTCGTAGCTGTGCAGAAAAGCATCAAACTCGTCGCTCAGGAGGGCAGACATGCGGCTCAGGAATGCGGAGGGAGCGTCAGTCGCCATCTAGAGACACATAGCACAGCCGTCGGCACGCGGATCGCTTCCGCCGGTCAGGACGCCGGTAACGGCATCTCGCAGGATGACCTGGCCGCGGCCGAACATAGCTCGTTCCATGCCGCTCACCAGGCTGACAGAGTGCCCCATTTCTTGTAGCACTGCACTCGTCGCGGCAGGGATGCCTTCTTCCAGGGCGACACCTTCCACGTCGTCTTGCTGTGACAGCGAGTCCAGCCCGGTGATGCAGAACCGGGCCCGGTCGAGCGCGGCTTGAGGTGTTTCCGCATCGTCGACGAGTGCAGAGAACACCTGGACATGTCCCTGCGGTTGCATGAAGCCTCCCATGACGCCAAAGCTGGCATAGAGGATTTCGCCGGTTTGGGGTGCTGACGGGTCCATCCTGGATGGCTGTTTCGGGATTTCGCGTGTAGCCAGGGCAGGGATGATTGTGTGATAGGGCCTTTTTCGTGGAGCCAGCGCGTTAGGGTGATTCGGCTCCAGGCTGAAATTGTGCCCTCGATTTTGCAGGGTAAAGCCGCGGCCGCTGGGTACAATGCCTGTGCCGAAGCCGGCATAGTTGCTGTTGATGAAAGAACACGCATTGCCTTCGCCATCTACCACCGTGAGGTAAACCGTGTTGGAGCCACCCGTGGGGCTACCATGAATCGGGTTGATTGTGGCACGACGGGGATCGATCAGTTTTCTGCGTTCCGCCGCGTAATCTTTGGACAGGAGTGCATCCAGGGGCGCCGGACTGACGGCAGGGTCGGCTACGAACCAACGCGTGTCGGCAAATGCGATCCGCAGCGCCTCGATTTGCAGATGCAGTCGTTCGGGGGACAGTGGGTCAAGCCCTCGGAGGTCAAACGCTTCCAGGATATTCAGCGCCAACAGTGCGGTAAGTCCCTGGCCGTTCGGCGGACACTCCCAGAGGCGGATGCCGCGGTATGTCGTGCTGATCGCCTCCTCCCAGGTGCTTCGGTGTTCTGCCAGGTCCTGTTCGTCGAGCACTCCGCCGGAAGCTTGGACGGCGGCCGCGATATCGCGGGCGATGTTGCCCTGATAGAAGGCCAACTTGCCGCCTTCAGCGACAATGCGCAGGGTTCGGGCAAGTCCGGGATTGCGGAAGATTTCTCCTGCATGCGGTGCGCGACCAGCGATCGTGAGCTCCAGGCCGCCCAGGGCATTGCGCAATTGGCGCTCCACACCGCGCGCCCAGAAGTGCGCAGTGATGGGCGCCACCGGAAATCCTTCCTCGGCCAGCCGGATGGCCGGCGTCAAGACCCGGGACATCGCAAGCCGGCCGTGCCGCTCGACCAGGTCGCACCACCCGGCGCATGCACCGGGCACTGTGATCGTGTGTGCATGGAATGGGGGCAACGCCGCCCCGAAGCCTTCCCGGGCAAGCCGGTCCAGCGTCAGCGCTGCCGGCGCGCGGCCCGATCCGTTGAGCGCGGTGACATGGCCGGTAGCGGCCTCATAGTAGAGCGCAAAGCAGTCGCCGCCGATCCCGGTCGATGTCGGTTCGGTCACGTTGAGTGCCGCCGCGGTAGCGACTGCTGCATCGGCCGCGTTGCCTCCAGCTGCAAGGACGTCCAGCCCGGCTGCCACGGCCAGCGGCTGTGAAGTGGCTACCATGCCGCGCCGGCCGTAGACAGGCGAGCGGCGAGAAATGAATACCAGATCTGACATTTGTGACACCCCAGGTAACCCCACTATCTGTGCCCTCACGGACCTGCATCGAGCAGGAAGCGTCCTTCGGGCATTGTCCGGCCATCTACGATCACCGGCACGCGCTCGCCATCGCTCGGGCGGTAGATGCCCGCGTAGATGCGGGCGAGCCACCTCGCAGGGGCCGCGGGCGCGTCCTGCGGCATTCCCAGGCGAATGCGCTGGCGCGCAAGCTCGCCAGGAGCCCCGCTCACCGCCAGAGGACCATCCTGCTGTGCAATGATCTGTTCGTTGTCGTCCACCACATGGATGAAGTAATGATGTGGTTCCTCAGGCGGCGCCAACCACGCCCAGACCAGTTCCACTGTCGAGGACTCGCCGGTGTTCTCCAGGCTGTATCCGACCAGGCGAGCGATATTGCCGAAATGGACCTCTCCAGGCGGTGTGACCACCTGAGGGCCGAACGAGGCCACTTCCGCCAGTTGCGTCGACGCGATCTCCAACGCTGCCAGCTCGACGCCATTTCCGGCAAAGGGTGCGATCTCGATCCGATAGCTACCGGGGTTCAGGCCGGTGGGCGGGTGCAGCGTGAACGACTGGGCTGAGACTGGGCCATCCCATGGGGTCTGTCCTCGGACAAGCGAACTGCCGGATTGCGCCGCGACAGACCCGACCTGGGAAGCCATTCCGGTCTCCTGCTCAGCGGAGGCCCAAACTTCGCCCGCTGCGTCCTTCAACCAGATCACCACGCGCTGCTCGGGTGCGGCTGCCAGTTCGGCCGCATCCCAGTAGAGGGTCACCGGCAACATCCCTTCGCGGCGGTTGTGGTCGCCCACCTGCCATCCCAGCAGCCGCAGCCCTTCGCCGACGGGCCGGTCGACCGTGTGTGCGAAGGGTTTGGGCCAGGCATACACGCTGGCCACGGTGACGCCGTTCTGCGTCACCGTGTGCAGTGGCATGCCGAGCCGTGCAGTCACTGACGGATCAACGAGGCCGCGCTGCTCCTGATTGATATAGGTGACGATCCAGTCCACATCGCGGGCGTAGAGGTCTGTAGCCAGAGGCGTATCGTAATAGAGGTCGAAGCTTGTTCCCCGGTAGAATGCACCGAAGACGTTCTGGCCATACCAGGCGGCGACATGGCCGGATCCGGAGCCCGGCAGATCGTTCAGGTATGCGGCCGCTGCTTCCAGGCCTTCGCCCCAGCCTACCGGGAGGGTGCGCGCTGCAGTGCGGATTCCACCTGCGAGTGGATTGTAGGCGGTCAGGTAGCTGGGCAGTTCCGCCAGCGCTCCCCACGCCTGGACAGCCACCAGGAGCGCAGCGCCAGCCCATGACACCCTGGACAGCGCCGCGGCCCTCGGACGGGTCGAATCAGCGCCGTCGAGCGATCCGGCCTGTCCCTGTCGCAATCTCTCGGCCACCCGCTGGAATATGCGCATCCAGCCCCATGCAGCCAGCAGTTCGACTGCGGGGAAGATAGGCAACAGGTACCGGTCGAGTCTCTTTGCCCCCAGGGTGAGCACGATGCCGAACCACAGCACGAAGCCCAAGAGCGCCAGGGCAGAACCGCAGAAATGATTCCTATCCCGAGTGCGCCAGGTCCTGCAATCAAGGATGCACGCCCCAAGGGCCAACAAAAGGCCGGAGGAGGTTACCGGGGTCATGCGCAGGGCGAGTGTGGCCGCGTAGAAAAGCATGCCGGGTTCCGCAGCCGGCTTTCCCAGCCAATAGCTGCCCAGCTCGTGGGCCTCGCCCCCGTAGGTGGTCATCAGCTCCCAGACGCTGCCAAAAGCAGCGAGTGGATCGACCCACATCGCAGGCCAAAGCAGGAAGATGGAGATGGCTGCGGGTATGCCTGTCCACAGCAGATCCTTGCCGGTGCGGCCCAGCCTGGCCCAAGTCGACCCGTGCTGCCGCATACGCGTCAGGACGATCGCGGCGAGCATCAGCGGGCCCATCAACAGAGCCGGGGACTTGGTCAGCAGTGCCGCTCCAATGCTCAGCCCGCTGAGGAGATAGAAACGGCGCTGCCCGGTGCGGAGCGCTACTACTAGTGCCAGCCACGCTACCGCGATCCCCGCGGCCAGCAGGCCGTCCATCTGCAGCAGGCGGCCGTGGGCGAGAAGGAACGGGTCAAAGATGAGCAGCCCTGCGCCCAACAGGGCCGCACGCTCGTCCATGACCCGCCGCGCAAGCAGATAGAGGGCCACGATCGCTGCTGCGCAGGCCAGCGCAACCGGCATGCGCAGCCATGGCAGATAGTCGAGCCGGACAGGATCGGCGGCAAGCTCCTCCACAGAAGCCAGGAGGCCGGCTGCCGTTGAGGAGCCTGCGAACAGCCACTTGGCAACCAGTCCAAGGCTTCCGGCCCACATGGTGGTGACGCCTGGGTGCCCCGTAATACTGGTCGCAGCCCAATCATTTGCGCTCAGCGCTGTCAGAAACTGGGTGGTGCGCGTTGCCCACAGGTTCTCATCCGGCGTCAGGAAGCTGTCCAGTCCCGGCAGGCGCAGCGCCAGCGCGACGGCAAAAATGAACAGGCAGATCAGGACCAGGCGAAATCGTGTCATCGATGCGCGAGTATACCATGCAGGCGGTAAGTACGTCAGTCCCCGCGATCAGCCTTTGCGCGCCACAAAGACCAGCTCGCCCGGATACTTCGATCCATAAGGGCTACGGTCGTAGTCACCATACAGCGCCTCGACCTCGAATCCGCACCGGGCCAGCAAGTGCTCAGCTTCGAAGCGGAACAGGTAACGCATGGGGAAAGCGTGCACCAGGCGTTCCTGCCGGCCATCGGGGTGGGTCACGTAGTAGATCAGCTCGGTGTCTTGTACCTGGGCAAAGTAATCCCGCGCTGCGATGCGCGCCCGGCGAAGCACCCGGCGTCCATCCGGCATCGTGAATTCCGGCTCGTCCCCGAACTCCTCCAGCCGCTCCGGCGCAGCCAGGTGAGGTATCGATGGGTTGAACAGGTCCAACACCAGCCAGCCGCCGGGGCGCAGATGGCGATGGATCGCGGTCAGGCAGGCGATCTGGTCCTCGACGCTGATCAGGTGCTGAAACGGCCTGAACGGGATGGTAACGAGGATGAAATCCCGGCCCAGGTCGAAATCGCGCATGTCGCCTTCGACCAGTTGGACGCGATCTTGTATCTCGGCGCGCTCAGCGGCGAGTTTGTCCCGGCAGATCGCCAGCATCGACGGCGACAGGTCCAGGCCGGTGATTTCGATGCCTGCGCGTGCGACGGGGATCAGCACGCGTCCGGTGCCGCAGCCGATTTCCAGCACGGGACCGCCCAACACCTGAGCCATATCGACAAAGAAAGCCACATCGTGTCTCTCACGGTAAAGGTCGATATGGTCGTAGAATTCTGAGGTGAAGCGATACTCGGAGTAGCCGTCGATCCGCAGGTCGCTGGCGAGCCGCAGGTCGCTTGCGAGCCGTGGGTCGCGGGGACGATCTGTCATGGTTCTACCTCGCTATCTCAGTTCGGCAATGATGAGGTCGTCCAGTGACCGCTTGGGTACGTGGTGGACGCCCCCGGCGTCGCGCCAGTACTTGATGTCGCCATCGGGGTTGACGGGATCGACCACGACAGTTTCCTTGGGTTTGCCAAGCGCCAGCACCTCCAGGATTTCGTAGCTTTCAGGGATCGCCAGGATTTTGCGCAGCCGGTCCCGCTGTATGGAGCCGATGATGCAGCCGCCGAGCCCGCGTTCGACCGCGCCCAGAAGTATGTTCTGCATGGCGAGGCCATGGTCCACGCCGATGTAGTTGTGGATAGAGATCGTTGGGTCGGCCAGCACGACGATATAGCCCGCCGGCCGCTCGCCCTCCACCGGGCCGGGCCAATCCTTCAAATAGCCGGCCCATGCCAACGTGGAGAAGACTGCCGCGTTCGTATCGCGATCGGTGCAGAGGACGTAGCGCAGCGGTTGCATGTTGCGCGCCGAAGCGGACAGCCGTGCAAGATCGATGAGCTCGCGCAGGGTGGCAACATCGACCGGCACATCCTCGTGGAAACGCCGATAGCTGCGATTCTTCAGCATAAGGTCTCTGAGCATGTCATTTCCTCCAGAGAAGGTGGCGGTAGCCCGCCATCAAAAAATAGCCCATGAGCTCAGGAAAGCCCATGGGCCTTGTATCAGGATCTCAAGGGCTTGATCTGCTTCTACTTCTTGCTCTGCAGCCCGCGCCACACGCGCTCCGGCGTCAGCGGGAACTCGTCGAATCGGACGCCGGTGGCATCGTAGACCGCGGCAGCGACGACGGCTGCCACGGGCAGGTAAGGCACTTCGCCCATGCCCCGGGCGCCCCAGGG
>CAYLZG010000018.1:28268-43307 GCA_964387985.1 uncultured Anaerolineales bacterium
TGAGCTTGTCCGTGAGCACGCGGCCGTTATTGGTCTTCCAGTCCTCCAGCAGAGAGTAGCCGAGCGCCTGAATGACGGCCCCCTCGATCTGTCCCACGACCTGCTGTGGATTCACGGCCTTGCCCACGTCGTCCGCGCAGATGAACTTTTCCACGCGCACCTGGCCGGTCTCTGTGTCAACGGCCACCTGCACAGCTTGTGCGGTGTATCCATACGCGAAGTTGGGTCTTCCATAACCCGTGTCATGGTCCAGCTGGGTGGTCTTGGGAGCAAGATACACGCTTTCGCCCACTGCAGGACGCTCTTCGCTTTGCCAGGCGGCCAGCGCCTTCTCTGCCGCGCTCTTGACTGCATTTGCGCTCATATAGGTAAGGCGGGAAGCAGAGGCGCTGCCGGAGCTGCCCATTTGCGCGGTGTCGGATGCCACCACGCGGATGTGCGCCAGGGGAACGTTCAGGACCTCGGCTGCAGCCTGTGCGATGATCGTGTGGTTGCCCTGACCGCAGTCAGCACCGGCAAAGTAGACGGTGGCCTCGGCAATGTCGCCCGCTCCTCGCAGCTCGACACGCGCGTAGCTGTTCTCCTGGTAGCCAAAGGAGAATCCCACATTCTTATAGCCTGCTGCAAAGCCGATGCCGCGCTTGATGGCGGAAGATTGCGGCTTGCCGGGGTCGTGACGATGCTCGTCTGCGTTGGCTATCTCTGCTGGCCGGCGCCAATGTCCCGCTTCGTCTTGTTTCCAGCCCGCTGCGGCTGCAGTCGCGGTCACGACTGCGGTCAGGCCGACGCCACCAGGAATAGGAGTTCCAACCGTGAGCAGCTTGTCCTCGGTGAGGATATTCTTAAGTCGCAGCTCAACCGGGTCCATGGCCAACGCTTCGGCAAGGCGATCCATCTGTGTCTCGGCCGCAAAGTGGCCCTGCGGGCCGCCGAAGCCGCGAAATGCAGCGCCCGGGATATTATTGGTGTACACGGCATATGTGTCGACGGCCGCGTGAGGCGTCTCGTAAGGACCCGTGCAGGTCAGCGTGGTGTTGCCGAGCACCTTGTTGCTGGTGTACATGTAGGCGCCGCCATCTGCAATGACCTTGACTTCGATGGCGGTCAACATCCCGTCTTTCTTTGCTCCCCACTTGGTGTAGATCTTCATCGCGTGGCGTTTGCCGTGACCGGCGAGCGACTCCTCGCGAGTCCAGATGGTCTTCACGGGACGCCGCACCCCGCGCTCGGCAAGCCGCCAGACCACCAGCGCGAGCGTGATCTGCACGGACATGTCTTCCCGACCGCCGAACGCGCCGCCGATGGCCGGATAGATGACGCGCACCCGGTCGGACGGAAGGCCCAGCGCATGCGCGATCTGCTCCTGGTCTTCATGCGTCCACTGGCCTGCGACCTCCACGGTGACCCGGCCCGCATCATCGATATAGGCCACACCCGCCTCGGGCTGAAGATAGGCGTGTTCCTGGACGGGCGTCTGGTACACACCCTCGATGATGACATCTGCATCAGCAAACCCCTGCGCTGTGTCGCCCTTGCGGATGCGATAGCTGTAGCACACGTTGCCGGTCGTGTTAGGGTGAAGCAGGTAGGCGCCGGGCTGCATAGCCTCCTCAGCATCCAGCACCAGTGGCAGGTCTTCCCATTCGACCCGAATCAGCTTGCACGCTGCGCGCGCCTGCACTTCCGACTCAGCTACGACAAGTGCGATCTGGTCTCCGACAAAGCGAACCACATCTGTCCCGGGTTTATCCGAGCCCGGGCCGCAGAGGACCGGCTGGTCTTTGATCTGAAGTCCGTACTCGTTTACAGGGACATCTTTCGCCGTAAACACTGCCACGACGCCCGGTGCGGCCTCAGCAGCGGATGTGTCGATGCTCAGCACGCGGCCATGGACGCGGCCGGCGAACAGGGTCGCCATGTGGAGCTGGTCCGGATAGGAGATGTCGCCGGGATAGAGCGTCTTGCCGGTCACCTTGCCCGGTGCATCGATGCGTGCGGCGTTGGCTCCCACTCCCTGAGTGTCCTGGACGGGTTCGTTAATTTGTCCGTTCATTGGACCGCCTTTTCCACGGAAGCCGCAGCTTCCACCGCTTCAAGGATCTTGTAGTATCCCGTACAGCGGCAGAGATTGCCGGTGAGCGCTTCCTTGACCTGGGTCAGGGTCGGGTGGGTCACTTCCTCCATCAGGTTCGCTGCGGACATCAGGATGCCAGGCGTACAGTAGCCGCACTGCACCGCGCCCGCGTCGATGAACGCCCGCTGGAGTGGATGCAGGGGTTCAACGCCTTCTGCTTCCCCCCCGTGGACTGCCAGTGGGATGCTCAGCCCTTCCACCGTGACAATGTCGCAGCCGGCGGCGCGTTCGGCCGGCACAAGGCAGCTCATGACCGCCATACCGTCCAGCCACACCGTGCATGCACCGCACTCGCCTTCGGCACAACCTTCCTTGGTTCCGGTCAGGCCGGCGTCTTCGCGCAGCGCGCGCAGCAGTGTCTTGCCATGTGCACCGTGCAATGTGACCGGGCGCCCATTGAGGGTGAAGGAAATACCGTCCGCGTGCGGCAGTGTTGATGGCACCGGGGCAAGGTCAGGGGCTGCGCCTGCGGCCTGGCCAGCCACACCATTGCGGCGGGACCCCCACAGCAGCACCGGTTTCTCAGGCCACCCCGCGCGTTCGGTTCCGTCGCGCAACTCACGTAGGGCGCGTGCGGTGTACACCCGCACCATATCGCGGCGGTAGTCGGCGCTGGCTCGTATGTCGGAGATCGGCCGGGCAGCGTCTGCCGCCAGTGCTGCCGCCTGATCGATGACATCGTCCGTGAGCACTCTGCCCGCGAGATACGACTCAGCCTCGCTTGCCCGAACGATGGTGGGAGCCACTGCTCCGAGCGCGATGCGAGCACGGGAAACGACGCCGTGGCTGCCGAAATCGAGCACGACTGCGACGTTGATGAGGCTGATCGCCTGTGCCTGGCGCAGGCCCAGCTTCAGAAACGTGCCGCGCTCGCTCGGCTTCAGGGTCGGGACATTGATGCGGACGAGCATCTCGTCTGGCAGCAAGGCTGTGCGGCGGACGCCAAGGAAGAACTTGTCGAACGTCAGGGTGCGTTCGCCCCGCTCTGCGCTGGCCAGGGTCACCGTTGCATCCATGGCCCACAGCGGCGTAATGGTGTCGTTGGCGGGGCTGGCGGTGACCAGGTTGCCGGCAACCGTGCCGCGGTTGCGAATCTGCGGCGCACCGACGAGCCAGCAAGCACGAGCTAGGGGAAAGGCGTGTGCGACCGCATCGGCTGTAGCCACCACCTGGTTGTGCGTCACGTTCCCGCCAAGAGCCAACACGCCGGCTCCATTCGCGGATGTGTGAGCTATCTGGTCCAGACCGGCAACGCGAGATATGTCCACCAGGATGTCCTGATGGCGCACGCCTCGCTCCAGCTCGAGGATCAGGTCCGAGCCGCCCGCGATCAGACGACAGGCATCGCCGTGCCTGCGCAACAGATCGAGCGCCTCACCGACCGTGGCCGGCGCGTAATAGGTCCACATATGCATCTCCGTTAACAACCGCTTATGGCGCCAAGACACAATGCCTCACAAAGCCCATCGCGAAGCGGTTTGGATGTCCCGTCCTGGCAATGTGTACAGACTCAACTCACCTGGGCAACCGCAGAAGCAAGTTGCTCGAGCAGGCTGGTTACGCTATGCCGGCAACGCAGACAACAGGGCTAATATGCCTGGGTTCCCGGTTCGCCACCGGGGTTGTGCGTTGCCTGAACATCGAGCAGCAGCGCTGCGTCTTCCAGTGAATCCGCTTCACCATTGTCGACCAGGGCTTGTAAGGACTCCAGTTGAACCTGGGTCAGCGTCCCTTCCCGAAGTGCACGCACCCACGAGAAAGTAATCTCAGCCATGCGAGCCTCCTCTTACGTGATAGGGACCTTTAGTTAACCACAAAGACGCAGAGAAGCCAAGCTCCACAAATCAGGGGTTCGTGAAGCCTGGCGTTCTCGTTTCCTCTGTTTTTTATCCAACCCGTTTCCAGATCTTTGGTGCGAGCTCTCTCGCGCGCGCCATGATCGCGGCCTCATCGAGCTGTGTCAACTGGCGGTCTTTCATCAGCACTTTACCGGATGCGATGGTGTGCGTGACTGCAGCTCCGTCAACACCGAAGAGGATGTGCCACGGCAGGTTGCCCGTATTCATAGGTGTGGGAGGCTGATAGTCCCAGATCGTGATATCCGCGAAGGCTCCCGGTTCGATCGCTCCCACGGGCTTCGGGAAGAACTGGCGGCACAGGTTCGCATTGTTTGGATATTGCATGCGGAACACCACGTCACCACCCATGGTGCGCGGATCGCCACTGTTGTGCTTGTGCGCCAGGTAGGCCGCCTTCATCTCGTCGACCATGAAGTTGGAGAAGCCGTCATTGCCGAGTGCAACGGGGATGCCGCGCGCGAGCATGCCGGTCACGTCCGGCAGGCCGACGGCATTGTTCATGTTCGAGCGCGGCTGGTGCGTCACAAGCGTCTCTGTCTCGCGCAGGATATCCTTTTCGAATGCATCCAGGTGGACGCAGTGGACCGCGATGGTCTTGGGCCCCAGGATGCCAAACTTCTGCAGACGCTCGACCACTCGCAGGTTGTGCTTGCGGAGGCTTTCTTCCTGGTCGGCCACACCCTCGGCCACGTGGATGTGGAAGCCGGTGTCCAGGCCCTGGGCTGCTGCGGCCGAGTCTTCGAGTGTCTTGTCCGATAGCGTCAGCGCCGCGTGAAAGCCGAAGGAACCAGCAAGCTGCGGGTCTTTCTCTGACCGACAACGCTTGAGCCAGCGGACATTCTCCTCGATTCCTGCACGTGCCCCGTCCATCCCGTTCCGGTCGGTCACTTCGTAGCACAGGCTCGCGCGCAGGCCGGTCTGCTTGACCGCACCGGCGATGATGTCCAGGCTGCCGTCGATCGCGCTGGGGCTGGCGTGATGGTCGATCAGGGTCGTGCAGCCGTGCTTGACCGCGTCCACCAGGCAGACCAGTGCGCTGTAGCGGACGTCTTCGTCCAGGAGCGCCAGGTCCAGCTTCCACCACAGCCGTTCGAGAATCTCGGTGAAGTTAGTGGCAGGTGCGCCCGGGATGGCCATGCCGCGCGAGAACAGTCCGTAGAAATGCGTGTGACCGCAGAGCATGCCCGGAAGGACGACCTTGCCTCCCGCATCCAGCCGCTCCGCGCCAGGGTACCTGGCAGAGAGTGCAGCGGTCTCTCCAACCTCGACGATCGTGTCTCCTTCGCAGTAGATCGCACCGTTCGATAGCTGTGCATTCTCTTTGCCGAGCGTGAAGACCTGACCGTTTGTGATCAACAGTTTGGATGTCATGTCGTTACTCCTATTCGATCACCAGGTGCGGCAGTGTCTCGGTGACGCCCTTGAGAAGGACGGCCAGTTCGGCGGCGTCTCGCAGCGACAAGGAACCGGCAAACGGCGTCTTCGCAACCATTTCCTTGATTTCGAATGTTGGCGTCAGGGTCACGCGTACTTCGGGGCACTCGTAGACCAGGTGTCCGTTCACGCGTGTGAGCTGCGATTCGCGCCCCACGTCGTGATGGCGGATGCAGGCGTCATGCCCGTAGTCGCCAGTGATGCGGTAGGCATTGTGCTTTTCGGCCAGGAAGTCCTTCTCGTTCAGGAACAGCCGCGGCTTGTCAAGCCAGGGCCGGCCGTGGTGCACACAGAAGGTGGTGCAGTCGCCACATTCGTTGCAGAAGTCGTTGATGTTGACGATCTGGCGGGTCTGCCCGATGACGAACCGCTCGAGGCCGATCACCACCAGTGCATCATCCTTCATCGACAACCGCGGCAGCATGACATCCACGGGGCGCATGAGGAAAGTTTGGTTCGCGCGGTTGGGGCATACCTCCACGCACTTGTCGCAGAAGGTAGTGCACTGGACGCAGCGGGCCGCTTCCGCCTCGGCCTGCTCCCGCGTGAAGCTCAGATCGATCAGGTCGAAGCCCTGGCGGAGCTTGATGGGCAAGATTCCGGTCTTCACCTGGGGCAGTTTGTGCGCCCGGACGTGCTTGACCTCGATGATCTCTTCTGCTGAGAGCTGGGGTTTCTCTGCAGGCGGCTCGCTGAACGGCACGCCGAATTCCCAGCAGATGGATTCTGCCGCACGGCGGCCGCCTTCGCACGCCGCGATAATGCTCTCCGGGCCGGCTTCGGCTGCGTCGCCGCCTGCGTAGACGCCCGGCACGCCGGTGCTGCCGCTGGCATGGTCGATGGCGATGCCGCCCTCGCTGCATATGGTCACCACACTGCCGTCCAGGAACGTAAAGTCAGGGTTCTGGCCGACGGCCACGATGACAGTGTCGCACGGGATGCGGAATTCGCTGCCGGGAATCGCCACCGGTTTGCGGCGGCCATCCGGGCCAGGCTCGCCCAGCTGATTGCGCAGGCATTCGAGCGCCACCACTTTGCCTGTTTCATCACGCACGACAGCTAGCGGCGAGGTAAGCTCCAAGAGGATGTTGCCTTCCTCCAGAGCGCCTTCAATCTCCTCCAGGCTGGCAGGCATCTCCTGGCGGGTGCGGCGATATACAATGGTGGTCGGATTGCCGGTGAGGCGCTGCGAGGTGCGTACCGCATCCATGGCGGTGTCGCCGCCGCCGATCACCAACGCCTTCTTGCCAAGGTCGGGGCGCTCCCCGCGCCGGGTGCGATCCAGCAGGTTCAACGCCGCATACACGCCCGGCCCTTCAATGCCGGGGATGCGCAGTGGGGTGTCGCGCTGGAAGCCCGTCGCCACATAAACCGCATCGAAGCCCTGTTCGAGGAGCTTCTCGGGTGCGGTGGTGACGGGAGAATTCAGCTCAAGGCCGACGCCCATGGCCAGGACGCGGTCTACATCACGCTGGATCACCTCCCACGGGAGGCGGAACACGGGCACCAGGCGCATCATACCGGCGATCACGTCCCTGGCCTCGAAGATGGTGACGTCTACGCCATTGAGCGCCAGGTAGAACGCGGCCGACCAGCCAGATGGTCCTGAGCCGATGACCGCGACCTTCTTGCCGGCTTTATCCTTCGGGACCAACGGGGCCACCGTGCCGTTCTCTTCCGCATAGCGCTTCAACGCGCGGATGGCCACGGTTTCCTCGTAATCGTTGCGCACGCAGCGTGTCTGGCACAAGTGATTGCACACATAGCCGGTGACGCCGGGCAGCGGGTTGCGGGCCAGGATGACTTCCAGGGCTTTGTCCGGGTTGCCTTCCTTGATCCACCAGTTGTACTCCGGCACATCCTGGCAGACTGCACACTGCTCCATGCACGGCGCGACGATGCAGTCCCACAGCCCCAGCCCCGATTTGACCTTCGGCAGGCCATAGGGCACATATTCCTTCTTCCAACGGTGATCGGTTAGTGCGGCCGCGGCTGCAGTCTTGAGATTGTCCAGCTTGTTGGCGGAAAACTCATCCAGGCTTCTCGCGCCCGCGGCGACCATGGCGGCTTCCAGGTTCTTCAGCCACTGGCCGAAGCGAGCATAACCGCCGGGCTTGAGCAGATCGGAGCAGGCGGTGACGGGCACCGGACCGCAGGACGCGATGGTGGCGATGTTCAGCGCATCTGCGCCGGCCGAGTAAGAGACGCGCAGGTTCCCATTGAACTCATGCGCCAGCTTGTTGAACAGGTTCATGGTGATCGGGTAGAGTGCGCGGCCCGACATGTACATTTCATCGCCCGGCATGACCTGCTTGTGGTTGTGCATGGCCAGCGTGTTGCTCAGCTTGACGCCGAAGGCCAGGCCCTGCTGCGCGGCCAGGGATTGCATCCGGCCGATCAGTCCAACCGCCTTGTCGTAAGCAATATCATGCTCGAAGACCGAATCAGGAATGTAAATCTCGCGGAAACCGAGCGCGTTGTGCAGGATGTCGAGAACCTGCTCCTTGCCCAGCAGCGTCGGGTTCATCTTGACGATGGTGTGCAGCTTGCGATCGGTCAGCAGGTATTCGGTGATGCGCTCGATCTCGTCGGGCGGGCAGCCGTGCATGGTTGAGAGGGTGATGCTGTTGGCGATCCGGTTCGGAATCTCGATGTCCGCAAACTGTGGAAAGTCGCGGCGCAGGATATCCTTGATCTGGGCGATCTCCTCGGATGCGTCCTCCATCTTGTTCATGAAGTTGACAACGCGCGGGCTCTGGATGCCCTCCAGGTTGTAGCCGACGCTCATGTCGAAGATGGCGCCCGGCAGAGACGGTGCCTGCAACGTCTCTAAGCGATCCCATCCCAAAATACGCGGCAGGATGTGCACCAGCGCCCATGAGACGACATATTCGTGCGCGGATTCCTCGAGCTTCAGCTCCTGGGACCACTCGACGTTGTAGCCCTCGTCCTCCATGTCGATGCACGGACGCGGAATCACCAGTTCGTCGAGGATCTGAACCGTCTTCAGCTCGATGAAGCGGCCGCCGCACAGCCATGCGCTGATGATGTTCTGGCTGCATTGAGTGTGCGGGCCTGCCGACGGGCCGATCGGTGTGCCCAGATACCTCCCATACACGTCGGGCACCGCGAACGGCGCATCCGGCTGGGGTGTATAGAACAACGACTTGTGGATGCCGAAGATGGCTCCGTTCGCTTCATATTCCTTTAGGATCCGCCGCAACTGAACGGCGAAGGGTTGGATCATCAAGTAGTCGGACATGGCAAACTCCTGTTCAGCCAATCAATCATGAAGCGCAGCACTTCGGCCTTTTCCGGCTCATTGTGCGTCTCATGATAGAAACCTTCCCACAGCTTCAGCGTACAACGTCCGGCTGGCATCTTAGTGGCGAACTCTTGCGAAGCCTTAGCTGATGTAATCATGTCTTTGGTGCCGTGGACCAGCAGCAGGGGCAATGGGAACTCGGCAGCGTGCGCTAACGCCCATTCACCGGCCTCAAACATCCCCAGTGCAAGGCGCACGGAAATCTTGTTGTGGACCAGGGGATCGCTCGTGTAGGCGCGAATCACATCGGGGTCGCGCGCAAGGCCCTCAAGGGCCAATCCGTTGGCCATTTGGAGGCCCGGACGGACTTTGTTCATGACTTTGGCCAACGCAACCTGGGAGGCGGGCAGCGGAGCTTCCAGGCGAATGGCAGGGCTCGTTGCAATAATGCCGGTGATGGCGGGCTTTCTCCGCAACGCGTGATTGAGCACCAGGTTGCCGCCCAGGCTATGGCCATAAAGGAAGCGCGGCAGGCCGGCGTATCGTATAGCAGCCTCGTCCAGAAGCCGGTCTATGTCGGTCATGAGGACATCGTAGGCCGGTGTGTGGCCGCGCGGTCCGTCAGATCTGCCGTGGCCGCGCAGGTCAAAACCGAGCAGCGCGTAGCCAGCGTTGTTGAGGGCGGTGGCCACGTGTGCATAACGCCCGCTGTGTTCGCCCAGACCGTGCACGAGACAGACGATGGCTTTGGCCGGCTGCTCTGGCAGCCAGAGTTGATAGTAGATGCACAGGTTATCTGGCGTCTGCCTGGTAATTTCGATGTGGCGAGGTTCAGTGCGCGGCAATGTATAGCTCCTTGAGGGCTCGGTACTTAGAGGTGCCCGGCACTTGCGATCCTTCGGATCGTTGAAGTGCCGGGCACCCGGACGTCAGTCACTACAGCAGGCCGACTCTCGCATTGAACTCGTCGATCAACGCGTCGATTTCCTCGACCTGGCCGTGTACGCCGGTCCAGTAATCCTTCTGGTTCCACTGCGCCAGGATTTCTTCGTAGGTCTTGCCTTGCTGCTCGACCCAGGTGTAGTACTTCAGGTTGTGCACGCGTTTGCGCGCCGGGTACGTCAACTCTTCGACATAGTCGGTGCTGAGGCCCAGGATGTGCTGGTGGTACACTGCGGCCGCATCGCATGCCGTGAATTCACCCTGCTCCTCGGCCAGCTCCTGCAGGCGGCTGCCGTACAGCTCGATGGAGTCGGTGAGCACAGTCACAATGACGTCTCCCTCGCCCCATTCGTACCACTTGGCCATTTTGATGGCCGATGCGATGTTGGCTGCGCCAGAGATGCCGATGAGGTCCAGTTGTTCGACCAGTGCCTCGGGAACGCCCTTTTCGACCAAGTACTTGCGGCCCTCTGGTTCCATGAAGAGCCGGATCATCTGCATGGGGACTTCATCGTCGATCGCCATCACCATGTCGGTGTTCTTGACGTTGTGGATCCACGGCACGTGCTTGTCGCCGATGCCTTCGATGCGATGCGCGCCGAAGCCATTTTGGAGCAGCGTGGGACACTGCAATGCCTCGCTGGCGGCCACCTTGCTCTCCGGGAATAGCTTCTTCAGGTAATCGCCCACGCCAATCGTACCCGCCGAACCGGTGGTGAAGACGGAGCCGGCCAGGCGCTCGCCCGGATGCAGGCCCCTTTCGAGCATCTCCTGTACGGCGTGTCCGGTGATATCGTAGTGCCAGAGGTGGTTGCCGAACTCATCAAACTGGTTGAAGATCACCAGGTCCTCGCCCGAGCGGCGCAGCTCCCAGCACTTGTCGAAGATTTCCTTGACGTTGCTCTCGGTGCCCGGGGTGGCGATCACCTCGCCTGCGACATTCTTGAGCCAATCGAAACGCTCGCGGCTCATCCCTTCGGGCAGAATGGCGACCGACTCGCACGCCAGCAGCGCTGAGTCGTAAGCGCCGCCGCGGCAGTAGTTGCCGGTCGAGGGCCACACGGCCTTCTGGGTCGTCGGATCGAACTGGCCGGTGACCAGGCGCGGAACCAGGCAGCCGAAGGCGGCGCCCACCTTGTGTGCACCGGTGGGAAACCACTTACCTACCAACACCAGGATGCGGGCATCCACGCCGGTCAGCGCCTTGGGCAGGTCCAGGTAGTTGACGCCGCCGAATCCGCCGCCGCTGGCCACCGGCTCATTCTTCCAGGTGATGCGGAACAGGTTGAGCGGGTTGATGTCCCACAGCCCAATGCCCTTCAGTTCAGCCTTGATCTTGTCCGGGATGAGCGCGGGGTTGCGTTGTTGGGCGAAGGTAGGGATGATGATGTTGCGCTCGCGCGCCCGTTTTATGGTGCGCTCGAGGCGATCGGGATGGACAGTCAGATCGATCATGTCTGTACCTTTTTCCTTCCGTATTATCGGCCCAGCGCGCGTTTCACGTCGGCCAGGTCCTTGTCAACGATATGGGGTTCCGACACGGATTTGCGGGCAGAGGCGATGTCTTTGAGACCATTGCCAGTCACGAGAACGACGATGCGTTCTTCAGGATCGATCAAGCCCTCCTTGACCGCCTGGACGAGCCCCGCGTAGGAGGCAGCGCCTGCTGGCTCAGCAAAAACACCGCTGCGCTGCGCCACCACTGGAATCGCCGCGATGATTTCCTCATCGGTAACCTTCACGTACGCGCCGTTCGTAGCGCGTACCGCGCGCAGGCCCTTGATCCGGTCTGCGGGCAGTCCGGCCGAAATGCTGTCGGCAATCGTGTGGGCGTCGATGGGCTGCATTTCCATCGCGTCGATCCCGCGCTGCCACGCATCGTACAGTGCAGCTGATCCAGCAGCCTGAACGCCCAGGATGCGGGGCATCTTCTTGATCCAGCCAAGGCTGTGCAGGTCGAGAAGGCCCTTATACAGGCCGCCGATGATGCAGCCGTCGCCGACCGAGACGGCGATCCAGTCCGGTGCGTCCCACTGGTCGGGCGACAGGCTGCCCGCCCTGGTCTGCGCGCTGAATTGTTCGCAGATTTCGAGGGAGGCAGTCTTCTTGCCTTCGCTCATGTAGGGGTTATAGCCCGTGTTGCGGTTATACCAGCCGAATTCCTTCGCCGCCCACGCGCACAGCTCGAACGCGTCGTCGTAGCTGCCGCGAACCAGCATCACCGTGCTGCCGTAGACCAGCAGCTGCGCCACCTTGGCGGGCGGCGCAGACTCCGGCACGAAGATCACGTTGGGCTGTCCTACGCTGGCGCACAGTGCGGACAACGCTGCGCCAGCGTTGCCTGTGCTGGACGTCGTGATGATCTCGGCGCCCTTCTCACGCGCCTTTACCACGGCGATTGCACTGGCCCGGTCTTTGAAGGACGCGCTCGGGTTGCGCCCGTCGTCCTTGACCCACACATGCTTCAACCCCAGGCCGGCTGCCAGCCGGTCTGCCCGGTATAACGGCGTCCAGCCGATGGTGAGAGGCGGGACCGGGCTGTCCGGCAGGATCGGCAGCAACGGCTTGTACCGCCAGATGGAGTTGTTGCGATCCTGTGCGAGCGACAGCGGGCTGATGCGGGTCTTGATCAGGTCGTAATCGTACTGGACGTCAAGGATGCCGTCCTCCCCGTGATGGGGACAGACGTAGTCCACCTCGTCCGGCCGGTATTCCCGGCCGCAGATCAGGCACTTCAGCGATTTTACATGATCCACGATGGACTCCATTGCGGTCCGATCCGGCACGACAGGCGTCCGGATCGCATGCGAAGGCACGAATCAGCGCCAGATTCAATCCGGTACGATATGGGTCCCCGTCTCCCCGCGCAGCGCGCGGCCGATGTTCTCCGGGTTGGTGATGATGGCGTGTTTGCCACCGGCTTCCATGTACCAGATGATGGCCTGGATCTTAGGCGCCATCGATCCCTTGGCGAAGTGCTTGCCCTCTGCCAGGTATTTCTTTGCCTCAGACAGGGTGATGCGGTCCAGCCACTGCTGTTCCGGCTTGCCGAAGTTGATCGCCACCTTCTCGACCGCAGTCGAGATAAGGAACAGATCAGCGTTGATGCTCTGCGCGAGCAGGCTGGAGGCATAATCCTTGTCGATGACAGCCGCGGTGCCCTTGTACATTCCGTCGCCGGGGTCGATCACAGGAATCCCGCCCCCACCAACCGTGATGACCACGACGCCGGCATTGATGAGCGCTTTGACGGTGTCCAGTTCCACCACCTCTTTGGGCAGGGGCGATGCGACGACGCGGCGCCAGCCGCGACCGGCATCTTCGACCACCGACCAGGCCATCTCTGCCTCGCGACGTTTGGCCTCCTCTTCGCTCATGAAGCCACCGATGGGCTTCGTGGGGTTCTTGAATGCCGGATCGTTGCGATCCACCAGCACTTGGGTGATCACTGTTGCGACGTTCTTATGGATCTTCCGCTCGAACAGCCAGTTCTGAAGGGTCTGCTGAAGCGCGTAGCCGATGGCTCCCTGGCTGTCCGCGCCGCACACGTCCAGCGGCACCTCGTGCATGCCCTCGACCTTCGCCGCGATCTCCGAGCGGCGAAGGATGAAGCCGACCTGCGGCCCATTGCCGTGACCGATGGCAACGTCCCATCCAGCCTCGATCATATCCGCGATGTGGCATGTGGTTGCTTTTGCTGCCTCGTACTGATCTTCGACGGACTGGTGTTTTGCGTCCGCGATCAGCGAATTGCCCCCGATGGCGACGACTGCGACTTTCTTCGATTGTGTGGTCATATACGAATGCTCCTCGAACGATCGGACAGGACGCTTGACGCGAACCTGTCCGATCCCCGGTTCTCGATTACATGGTCAACGCCATGACCGCCTTCTGGGCATGCAGGCGATTCTCTGCCTCATCGTAAACGACCGAGTTCGGGCCGTCGATGACGCCGTCGGTAACCTCGATGTTGCGGTCAGCCGGCAGCGGGTGCATGTAGATGGCGTCGGGCTGGGCGAGGGCCATCTTGCGCTCGTCGGTGATCCAATTCTGGAAGGAGTCCTGGAGCTTCTTGCCCTCCACCTTGTCGGTGGTGGTCAACAGCGGGCCCCACGACTTGGCGTAGATGACATCCGCATCCTTGAAAGCAATATCCATGCCGTTGGGGTCTTCGACGATCTCGAAGCCGGTCTTGTACTTGCGCGCCTGCTCTTCGGCCATACCCACGATCTCGGGCATGAGTTGGAAGCCGGGCGGATAGGCCAAGGTCACGTCCATGCCGAAGCGCGGCATCTGCAGGATCAGAGATTGCGGCACAGAGATAGGCTTGAGGTACGATGCGGCGTAGGCCCACGAGACCACGATCTTCTTCTTGCGCAGATCGCGACCCTTCTTCTCGATGATGGTCATCAGGTCAGCAAGACACTGGAAGGGATGGTAGATCTCGCACTGCATGTTGAGCACCGGCACGCGGGACGCTTTTGCAACCTCGTTCAGGTAGGCGTTGCCGACGGGCCAATCACAGTGGCGGATGGCGATGCCGTCGAAGTAACGGCCGTAGATCTCGCCGATTTCTTTTGCGGTGTCGCCGTGGGCGATCTGGGTGGTCGTGCTTTCGATGAACGCGCCATGACCGCCCAACTGGGCCATGCCCGCCTCGAACGAGCCGCGGGTGCGCGTGCTGCTGAAGAAGAACAACATCGCGAGCACTTTGTCGCGCAGGTAGGCATGGGGTTCGCCCAGCGCGCGCTTGCGCTTGAGATCGAACGCCACGTCCAATACGGTCTCGACTTCCTCCTTCGAGAAGTCGAGATCGCCGATAAGGTCACGGCCATGAAGATAGGTCTGCATAACTTTCTCCTGCTAGTAAGAGTATAGATTGATCGTTAAGAACCTGAGGCATCCAAGCCGAATGGCCTGCGCCTAATCTACGGCTCCCAAGACGAGCGCCAGCAAGGCCATGCGCATCACAACGCCGTTGAATGCCTCCTGCCAGTAGCGGGACCAGCGGGTGATGTCCACGTCGAGTGGAATTTCGTCCATGCGCGGCAGCGAGTGCAACAACATGGCGTCGGACTTCGCTTTGGTCGCGAGCAACTCGCGGGTAATCTTGTAATTGGCAGGTGTCAGGCTGTAGTCCGTCGCTGCTTCCTGGCGGGCCTTTGTATAGTCCGGTTGGATCACCGGCTCCACCAGGATCACATCAGCCTCGCCAATGACCTGCTCCACGTGCTCGGCCTCTTTGAAGTTCAGTGAATATCGTTGGAAGTCGGTTTTATACTCCTCTGGCATGCGCATGTCCGGCGAGCCGGGGAAGAGATCGTCCGGGCCGGGCGAGACGAACGTGATCGGGCAGTCGAACTGCGTGAGTGCGTAGCCCAGCGAGTGCATGGTGCGCATCCGCA